>JABJKT010000060.1 GCA_018660225.1 Kordiimonadaceae bacterium | reverse complement strand
CGCGCTCTTCGTCATGCCATAGAACGTGCGGTTATTTTAAGTCAGGGAGCTTCTTTTACGGCCTCTGATTTTTCACTTGAAAGTCACCCGGCAAGTGCAGGTGAAGTTGAAAATAAGCTAACCATTAAGATGGACACGGGCGAGGAAATAGAACTCCCCGAAGGGAATTTAAATTTGGAACGTATGGAATATGTGCTCATCGAGCGTTCCCTTAAAAAACACCGCTATAATATTTCTCACGCTGCAAAAGAGCTTGGCTTAACCCGAGCTGCCCTTTACAGAAGGATGGAAAAATATGGGTTTTAGAAGGTTCAGTCTACTTCTTACTATCCGCTTGATGCTTCTTTTCGTCACGGTATCAAGCCTTGCTATTTTAGTAATAAGTCCTGGATTTCTTGCCGCAAGTTTGTTGATCGCGCTAATCGCGGTTTATCAGATTTTTGAAATTGTCCGCTTTGTCAAACTTACCAATGATGATCTGACGCGGTTTTTAGATGCCATGAGATACGGTGATTTTGGTCAGAAATTTGATCATGCTGGAATGGGTGCTGGCTTTATCGAGCTTGGCGAAGCGATTACCGATATTCTGGAGCGTTTCAGAACTTACCGCGGTCAGCAAGAAGAAGAACTTAAACATTTAAAAGCACTTATTGAACATGTGCCGGTACCTCTAATGTCTTTACAGGGAGATGGCACAATCTCCATCCATAACAACAGCGCTAGAAGGCTTTTTGGTGCCGCCCATGTGGCACGGATAGCGGATTTATCTCAATTTGGTGACGAGTTTAGAAAGCGTGTTGTCACTTTGGAACCCGGCGAACGTTATCTTGTCACTTTCAAAGTAGATAATATGGAACAGACGCTGACGATTGCATCGACGCAAATCGTAATGGCAGGCAAAGTTGAAAAACTGATTTCCTTGCAGGACATCCAAAGCGAACTTGATGTGGCCCAGTTAAAGGCCTGGCAGGATCTGGTGCGGGTACTAACTCATGAAATTATGAACAGCATCACACCGGTATCATCACTTGCCAAAACATCCACTGATCTGGTTGATGATGTCATTAAAAAGGTCGAGGGGCAAAAAGAACTCGTGGAAGAGCTCACCGATGTCAGGGATGCGGTGAATACAGTAGCAAGGCGTTCCGACAGCCTGATGCATTTTGTGCAAAGTTACCGAAGACTGACCAGGCTTCCACCACCAGAAAAAGTACAACTCAATGTAAAAGATGCATTTGAAGATGTGATTAAAGTTGCTTCAGTAGGGTGGGATGATAAAAATATTTCACTGGAATATGACGTTGCAACAGATGGTTTGGAAATATCAGCAGATCAGGAAATGCTAGAACAGATGCTGATTAATTTGATGAAAAATGCCGAACAGGCGTTAGAGAATGTCAAGGAAGCAAAAGTGAAATTATCGGCAAACCTGAATAAAAGAGGACGAATTGTGCTCGAAGTTTCTGATAACGGACCGGGCATTTCAGAAGAACTAGCCGCGAAGATATTTGTACCCTTCTATACAACAAAACGAGATGGTTCAGGTGTCGGACTTGCCCTGACCCGTCAGGTAATGATTGCCCATGGCGGCTCGGTCAGCCTAACTGAAACAGAAGGTGGCGGCGCCACTTTTAATTTAACATTTTAAACTAGGGATTCTACGGTGTCATCACGTGCCATCAAATTTAAAAATATTTCAAAGATTTACGGTACAGTCAGTGTTCTGTCGGACTTTAATCTGGATATTACCTTAAATGAGACTACCGCACTAGTTGGTGAAAGTGGCAGCGGCAAAACCACCCTTCTTCAAATCGTCAATGGTCTGACCATGCCATCAGGGGGAAGCGTTGAAATTTTTGGTGCAAAAATTGATTATGATGATCTGTCATCGTTAAGAAAGAAAATGGGCTATGCCGTGCAGGGGGCAGGGCTTTTCCCACATATGACCGTCTATGAAAACATAACCGTTATGGCCAAGTTAGCTGGCTGGAGCGACGAAGATATTGATAAGCGGGCTCATTTCGTTATTGAACTTGTCGATCTTCATAAAGATCTGCTTGAGCGCTTCCCTCATAAGTTATCCGGCGGCCAGCAACAGCGTGTCAGCTTGTGCCGGGCAATGATGTTAAATCCGCCACTTCTGCTTCTGGATGAGCCGTTTTCAGCGCTTGATCCTATAACCAAACAATATATTCACGCAGAATTTATCAAACTTCAAAAAGCGGAAAGCAGAACAATATTGCTGGTCACTCACGATATGGAAGAAGCGGTAAAGCTCGCGGATAACATCGTTATAATTAAAGACGGAAGCTTAGTTCAGCACGGTAAGACGGACGAAATAACAAGTGCGCCAAAAAATGAATATGTTGAAGAACTTCTGAATGCCGTAACGGATTAAACGGAGCTCAGTAAGATGCTGGTTTCACTATTTAGTACGCCCTCGATCATTCTTACTTCACGCAGTATGCGGTCAAAATCATTAAGATTGCTTGTTTGAATTTCAGCAACCAGATCCCAGGATCCATTGGTCGTATGAAGGGTTTGAAGCTCGGGAAGCCCGCGTAATTTCTTTATGACCTGCGACGTGGACTTTCCCACCACTTCAATCATCATCAATGAGCGAATAACATCATGTTCATAATCTTCGCGAACCCGGACAGTAAAACCGTGCAGGGTGCCAGAATTAAGCAGCCGGTCTAATCTGTTTTGCACCGTTCCCCGTGATACATTTAATATATCAGCAAGTTTCGAAAGCGGTGCGCGGCCATCGCTGCGAAGCAAGGCTATAAGTTCGCGGTCAAGCTGGTCATAAATATATTTTGAATGTTCATTATTTCTTTTAATCATGGGGTATTTTAGTAAAATATTGACAATATGTACAATGTTTTATGTAAATATCATAAAAAAACTGCAAATATTTATAAAAAAATGACATTGTTTATAATTTATTACATTGATATTCTCTTACCTTAAAATGAATACATCTGTTAAGAAGTGAATAAAGCTATGAAAAATATCGCCACAAAAGATTTGAATCTCGTCCCGTTCGTTAGTGTTGATGATATGATGAAAATTATATTGGAAATTGGTGTGGAAAAAATGCTCCTTGGTATTACGGAATATCTTGAAGACGATTTTAAACGTTGGGAGTTATTTGATAAAACACCACGCGTTGCATCACATTCAAAAGAAGGCGTGATTGAACTTATGCCGACTAGTGACGGCGATGTTTATGGTTTTAAATATGTAAATGGTCATCCAAAGAACACCAAAGATGGTTTGCAAACGGTTACTGCTTTTGGTGTGCTTTCAGATGTGAATACTGGTTATCCTGTTCTATTTACTGAAATGACAATTTTAACGGCCCTTCGCACAGCGGCTACGTCAGCCATGGCTGCGAAATATTTAATGCCAAAAGGCTCAAGCACTATGGCAATGATCGGTAACGGCGCCCAATCAGAATTTCAGGCGTTGGCTTTTAAAGCCATATGCGGCATTAATAAACTTCGCCTTTATGATATTGATCCGCAAGCCACTGATAAATGCATGAAAAATCTTGCTGGCCTTGGAATTGATATTGTCAAATGTGCTAGTGAGCAATCCGCCGTTGAGGGTGCTGATATCATCACTACGGTTACCGCTGACAAGCAATGTGCAACAATTCTTACCGATAATATGGTCGGTTCAGGTGTTCATATTAATGCCATTGGTGGTGATTGCCCCGGTAAAACAGAACTTCATAAAGATATTCTGCTTCGTTCTGAAATATTTGTTGAATACCCGCCGCAAACCCGCATTGAAGGTGAAATTCAGCAGCTCGATGACGATTATCCGGTTAAGGAACTTTGGCAGGTTATGACCGGTGAAATTGAAGGGCGCACAAATGATAAGCAGATAACATTATTTGATAGTGTTGGTTTTGCCATCGAGGATTTTTCCGCGCTTCGCTTTATCCGTGATCAGCTGGAGGCAACCGGACAGTATCAAAATCTTGATATGCTGGCTGATCCTGATGATCCACGTGATTTGTTTGGTATGGTATTACGGGCAGCGAAATCTGAAGGCGTAGAGGAATAATAATATGGATAGGCGTAGTGCACAGGCTCCATCTGCAGTGATCATGATCCGTCCTCTTCATTTTTCTCCTAATGAGCAAACGGCAAAAGATAACAGTTTTCAAAACTCCGCCGTAGGAATGGATCAAAATGATGTGGCAAAAGCGGCTTACGAGGAAGCAACGAGTGCTGCGGCAAAACTGGAAGAGCACGGCATAAAAGTCCATATCTTTGAAGATGAAAGCACAGCGACACCGGATTCCGTTTTTCCTAATAACTGGTTTTCCACTCATCCCGGCGGACATGTGGCCATATACCCGATGTTTGCTGAAAATCGCCGCACTGAACGGCGTTATGATGTTATAGAAATGCTCAAAAGCGAATATCGGGTTCAGGATATCATTGACTATTCTGGGCTCGAGCCGGATGGCCTGTTTCTTGAAGGGACTGGCGCTATGGTTCTTGATCATATTGACCGGGTGGCTTATGCCATAAAATCAAACCGCACTGACCCGGTGGCGTTAGAGAGGTTCTGCACCCATTTTAATTATGAACCGATGGTGTTTGACGCTCTTGATGAAAGCGGCACGCCGATTTATCACACAAATGTGCTGATGTGCATTGCGACCGATTTTGTTCTTATCGGTCTAGATATAATTACGGATACGGAACGTTCCATAGAAATAGTATCGCGTTTTGAAGATAGCGGCCGCCATGTTATCGCGCTGAGCAATGATCAGATCGCAAAGTTTGCTGGTAATGCCCTTGAACTTCAGAGCAGTAATGGCCGTGTGTTGGCTCTTTCATCTGTTGCCCTGAACGCCCTTACAAGTGATCAGATTGCTGTCATAGAAAAAAGTACGTCGTTATTAGCTCTTGATATCCCGACCATAGAACTCGCCGGTGGTTCGGTACGCTGTATGCTGGCTGGTATTCACTTGCTGCCGCGCTATATTTGACTTGAAATAATAAATACTTGATAGTGAGATAAAATAACTATCAGGGTGTGGTCAAATCTCTAAAAAAATACTTGTTTCGTTATATGCATTACTAGTGCTTTTTTATTCCTCTGCTTTTGCTGCGGATGAGAAATTGGTCATTGGCAGCAAAATGCATGCTGAGAGTTATCTTCTTGCTGAAATAATGGCCCAGCTTCTTGAAAGTGACGGCTTTGAGGTTGAGCGAAAATTCGGGTTTGGTGGCACGCTTATTTGTTATAACGCGCTGGCGAGCAGTGAAATTGATCTTTACCCTGAATATACCGGCACCATTTCAGAAGCAATTTTTACAGCGGATGAAAGACCCGCTGTAAATCCTGAGCTCGGCGATTTTAACGAAATACTGAACCCTAAGGGCCTCAAAATATTTTCTCCGTTCGGTTTTAGTAATTCTTACGCCATGGCCATAAAGAAAACACTGGCCGAGGAACGAAATATAAAATCAATATCCGATCTTAAAAACCATCCTGATTTAACGTTTAGTTTCAGTCACGAATTTCTTAACCGTGATGATGGCTGGGGTGCTATGAAAGACGTCTACGGCCTTGTTTCTGCGCCGACAGGTATTCAACATGGCCTAGCCTATAAAGCGATAGATGAAGGCTTTATTGATCTGACCGATGCCTTTACCACTGACGGTGATATAGAAAGATATGGTCTTGTTAATTTAGAGGATGATCTTGATTTTTTTCCAAAATATTATGGTGTTTCATTCACCCGGCTTGATTTTCCGGATCGGGCCGCCTCTCTTCTTAGGCAGCTTGAAAATAAACTAAGCGATCAGAAAATGAGAGAACTGAATGCAAAAGTGGTTATTGATAAGAAGACGTTTGGCGTGGTTGCAGGTAATTTTTTGCTTGAAAATTCTTTTATAGCCCAGAGTGACCTAGCCGATCAAAATACGCTGATCGATAGCCTGATCAAAAACACCTTAACCCATATAAAATTAACACTGATCGCTCTAACGCTTGGTTGCTTTGTCGGATTGGTTGCTGCTTTTTTAATCTTTCGCTCTGCGAAACTTTCAAGGAGCGTCATTTACTTCACTGGCCTTCTGCAAACCATTCCCTCAATTGCACTTCTTGCATTGATGATTCCCATATTAGGAATCGGTGAAATTCCGGCCATTACGGCGCTGTTCCTTTATTCACTTATGCCTATATTAAGAAGCGCCATAACCGCTCTCACAACTATTGATCCGGTTCTTTCCAATATGTCAAAAGCCATCGGCATGACCAGATTTCAGCAGCTTAGATATGTTCTTTTCCCGCTTGCGCTGCCGAACATACTATCCGGCATTAAAACCGCGGCGATAATCTGCATTGGCACGGCGACATTGGCGGCGTTCATCGGCGCCGGCGGACTTGGGGAGCCAATTGTCACCGGGCTTGCGCTTAATGACACAAACCTTATCCTACAAGGAGCAATCCCGGCCGCATGCTTAGCGATCCTTGTGGAAATATTATTTGAATTACTGGAAAAACGCATCATTCCGGAACATATGAGGACGGCTAATTGATTAAAAAATGGAGGATAAAATGCGTATTGTAATATTAAGCTTACTTATTTCAATATATTATGGAAATTTAGCGGCTCAGGAAACTAATAATTCAGGGCTTAAACTTTACACGTTCGATTGTGGTGAATTAACCTTTTCTGAAATGGATCTTTTTTCAACGGCCGGCGATTACGCAGGAACAACGGCCACATTTTCAGACAGTTGTTTTCTAATACGTCATAAAGATGGTGATTTGCTTTGGGACTTGGGACTTAATGTGGAATTAATAAAGGAAGGGCCGGTACAATCCGGCATTACAACAGTTTCTTTAAATAAGTCACTCGTTCAGCAGTTGGAAGAAATTGATTTGATACCAGACGATATAGAATTTGTTTCAATTTCGCATAGTGATTATGATCATGTTCTTCAAAACCCGTCTTTTCCTAACGCCACATGGATCGTCAACGAAAAAGAATTAAGCGCCATGAAGAAAGATGGTGAGCTGGCAGGGATGTATTCTGGTTTCAAAAATATGAAGAGAATAGTATTTAATGGTGATTACGATGTTTTTGGTGATGGAACTGTTATGATTCTGCAAACTCCTGGCCATACGCCTGGGCACACTGTTTTACAAGTTATGCTTAAGGAAACCGGGCCAATACTTCTTTCCGGCGACCTTTATCATCAGGCAAAAAGCAGGGAACTGAAACGTGTGCCGCGCTTTAATTATGATGAAGCGCAAACAAGGCAATCATTTGAACGTTTCGAAAAAATAGCTGCAGAACTTGATGCCAAAGTCATTATTCAGCACGAGAGTACTGATATAGAGGCGCTGCCTAAATTACCAAATTATTTGCAGTGAACAATAAAATTACTCCATTGACTCTTTGGCTAAGTTACCTTTAGCCTAAAATCACACACAACTTGCTATGGGGCCTGTTGACTTGATAATAAGAAAAAGGAAAAACTCATGAAGATTTTAATAACTTTATTAGTCGCATTTTTTACTAGCATTGCCTATGCAGCAGCGCCAAGTAGTTCGCCGGACACTACCTTTAGGCTGGGAACTTTTGAAGCGGACGGCTTGACCCGTGTCGGCATGGTAATAGGCGATGATGCTATTCTTGATATAAGGGGGGCCAACGCCGCCTTGCAGGCAGCCGAGGATATGAAAAGTGCCCGTATGCCAAGAAATATGCTGTCGCTTATTGAAAATTATGACCGTATAAAAAGCCGACTTTATCAAATCGCTAACTATTATAGTGACGGTGCAGATGGCCGTTCATTTTCATTTGCGTTAAGTGATGTTATTCTCAGGGCACCCATTAAGTGGCCATATAATCTGGTTTCCGCTGCGGCAAATTATCAGGATCATACCGATGAGATGGCTGATACTGATTTAAACCGGGTTGATCCGGATGTTGACCCACCGGTGCTTTTCGCTAAATCACCGCGTTCAACCATTCAGGACCCTAATTCAGTATTCCCGATCCCAAAAGGATACCCTCTGGGAAGAGCATGGGATTTTGAAAATGAACTTGCGGTTATAATGGGCAAGAAAGCTGATAGTGTAAGTCTGGAAGACGCCAAAGATTATGTTTTTGGCTACAGCATCGTTTTTGATGCCAGCGCCAGACGTGATCCCGCTTTTCCCCGGGTGGAATGAGCCGGCTTTAATTTTGGTGCAAACTGGATGGAAAGCAAAAGCCGCGATAACGCTGCTCCTTTTGGCCCGTTCATTACACCAAAGGAATTTATTGGTGATAGTGCCGATCTGGATATTAAAACTTGGGTTAATGGTGTTCAAAAACAGGATGGTAACAGCCGCGATATGATCCATGATGAACCACATTTGATACGCCATATGACTGCTATTTTTACGCTCTGGCCCGGTGATGTGTTAATGACCGGAACGCCTTCCGGTGTTGGAACGGCCCGAAACCCGCCTGAATTTCTTCATCCAGGTGACGTGGTTAAGATGTCTATTGAAAATATAGGCACTATGACCACGACCATTACCGAAGAAAAATAATAAATTTTATAAGACTAGGTAGGGCTTCAATTAATTTTGAGGCCCTATTTTTCGATCAGCCGGACCGATTTTTCGTGAAAGTTGATCTTGCCTTCTTTGAATAGTTTACCAAGGGCTTTTTTGTAATTTCCTTTGCTTACTTGAAAAATGGCGTTGATTTCTTCCGGCGAGCTTTTATCGGTTAAGTGAATAGAACCGCCATGTTCACCCAAGTAAGTGAGAATTTTATCTGAAAGCTCACCGCGCATTTCAAGGGCAGGTTTTTGCAGGGTGATATTAATGCGCTTATCCGCGCGCGGATCACCAACATAGCCTTTAAATTGGTCACCGACCTTTATCGGCCGCACCACGTCATTATTATGAATAAGCCCTAAATGCGTACCATCAATCACCGCTTTATAACCAAGGTCACTACGGCTGGCGATGAGCAGGTCTACTTCCTGACGGTTTTCAAACTGATCTTCATTTTCTTCCGATAGATATTTGCTTAAGCGTGATGTGGCCGCAATTCGGTCCGTTTTATCGACAAAAATATAAACCACAAATGAGCGCCCCACATCCATCGGAACGCGTTGCTCTTTAAAAGGAACAAGCAGGTCTTTGGTAAGCCCCCAATCAAGAAATGATCCAAACTGACTCTGGCTCACGACAGGAAGAAAAGCGCATTCGCCAACTTTTGCAAAGGGGATTTCCGTCGTTGCAATTGGTCGGTCTTCAGAATCGAGATAAATAAACACAGCGATAAATTCACCAACCGCCCACTCTTCCTCGTTTTCAGGAAGATATTTACCCGGCAGAAGTATCTCTTCTTCGTCATATTGAAGATATACACCAAAATCTACATGCTTGATGATTTCCAGGACGTGGTTTTTACCAACTTCGATCATTATTTTCTTTTCTTCATTTGTTTCGGCTTTGCGGCAGGTTCGGTCTTTTTAAGCTCGGGACGCCACCAATGGCTGGTTTTAAGCCGACCACGGTCCATAAACCAATCGTCTAGCAATAGAGCGAGCTTCTTAAACGGACTTTTTGCAAGTTTCAACCATAATCGGTGAATAGTTTTTGAAAAGTCGCGGTTATAGGGACAGGAACGGATACAGATAATGCAGTCGGTATTCTGATTGCACCAGAATTTAAAGCATTTTTCCGCTGACGGTGTCCATTTAACCACACCCTTAAGATTGCTTTCACTATGGGCAAAATCTTTGGGCGCATCGAACGGGATCGCTTTTGGCGGGCAGGCTTTGGCGCAGCGGTCACAGCTGTCACAAAATTCCTCAACGCCGAATTTTTTCGGCTCACTAATCTCAAGCGGCATGTCGGTGAATATTTTTCCAATGCGAAACCTCGGCCCATATTTCTCATTAATCAGCATTCCGTGCCGCCCCACTTCACCAAGTCCCGCTTGCAGCGCGAGCGGAATACAAAGTGCGCTATCATTAAGCGTCGCATAAGCACGGTAACCCATGTTGCGAATATATTGCGCAAGCGTAATGATCGCCACGCCGTCAAAGGTATAACCAAGCCCGGTCGCTGCGCCAGATAGCGCGGAAGGCACCGTTTTGATAAGTTCCTGATCCATAGGTTCAAGTGTTACGATGACATTGGGGATATCTTCGGGGATTTCCTGTGGCTTCTGGCCGTTGCCCTGCATGGAAAATATTGATTTATACATCCAGCGTTCGTCATATTCACAGACGCCCAGATCACCAACACCGCAAAATCCGGCGACCTTTTTAAGATCGCGGGTTGCTTCGGCGGGGTTGGCGTAAGGGTATGGTTCCGGCCAACCCTCATCGTGGGATGTATAATAATCCCAAAATCCTTCTTTGCGAATTTCATCCGGTTTTTCATTCCTGAATGATCCGGATTTTTCAATATCGCGGATCACGTTATTGACGTGCCATGCTGCATTGCGAAAAGCATAATCCTTTTGACTGAAACCGTCGGTTTTTCGCGCCTTGGCGTAAGGCATATAATAGCCTTCGAAAAACTTGTCTGATTTGTCAGATTTTATTTCCGGATCCCACATAGCGCGGCAATAAATATCGAACTTTTGTTCGAACCTCTCGAACTCGTCGCTTACCTTTACGCCCGTTTCATTATCAATGGGGCGAGTGTTTTTAGAATTACTCATTAATTGTCCTGATCTGGAAATATTTAAGGGTGACGATAAACAAATTTTGCTTTTGCATCAATCAAATATAAATGTCATGCTGAATATATAAAAAAATAAGGGAATGTTAAATGGCAAGTTTTTTTCAGCGGTATTTACTGCCGGGATTTATTTTTCAATCAGTAATCATCGCTGGCGGATATGCCACAGGCCGAGAAATAGTGGAATTTTTCTTTGCATCAGGGCCGGTCGGAGGTCTGCTCGGGATTATTGTTGCAATGATCATCTGGAGCGTAACCATGGCCGCCTGCTTGGAACTGGCACGCATTACCAAAAGCTATGATTATCAAAGTTATTTCAAACAAACCCTAGGCCGGTTCAGTTTTTTATTTGAAATTACTTACCTGCTTCAGATCATTCTAGTGATATCAATTGTCGGTGCAGCGGCGGGTGAGTTACTTTCTGAAAATTATGGTATCGAAGCCATCTGGGGAACCCTCACCATGATGATTTCGGTAGGCATACTGGTTTTTTACGGCTCTAGCTTGATCGAGAAATTCTTAAGCGTCTGGTCTATTTTACTTTATATAGCCTACGCGGCTTTTGTCATTATGTGTATAAATGTTTTCGGCGATAAAATAGCAACCAATTTTAGCACTATTCCTGTAGGTGAAGGCTGGTTTATCGGCGGTCTGACATATTCAGGTTATAATTTAGGAACTATCCCGGCGGTATTGTTCTGTATTCGTCATATCACCTGCCGCAAGGAAGCCATTACGGCTGGTCTTCTCGCTGGTCCTATTGCCATGATCCCGGCGATTTTCTTTTTTGTCGCTATGATGGGTTACTATCCTGATATTACCGAGCAGTCCCTGCCTGTTAATTATATTCTAACGGTCCTAGATGTGCCGGTCTTTAAAATCATCTTTGAAATTATTCTCTTTGGCACTTTCATTGAAACCAGTACGGCAATGATCCATTCCGTTAACGAAAGGATTGCCGTTTCTTATGAAGATAAAGATCATCATATGCCGAGGTATATGAGGCCGGTTATCGCTATTACTATTCTTTTCAGCGCCATCGTCCTTGCAACAAAATTCGGTATTGTAAATCTGATATCTCAGGGTTACGGAACTTTGACGTGGGTATTTATTATCTTAATCATCGTGCCGCTCTTTACTATTGGCATGTGGAAAATAGTGAAAGCGAAATAAGAAATGTCTGATTTTTTCCAGAAATATTTATTGCCGGGTTTTATATTCCAGTCGGTGATTATTGGCGGTGGCTATGCTACAGGCCGTGAAATTGTCGAATTTTTTATGTCCGTCGGGCCGCTCGGCGGGGTGCTGGGAATTTTCACGGCAATGATTGTCTGGAGCTTGACGCTAGCGATCAGTTTTGAACTGGCGCGCCGTACCAAAAGCTATGATTACCAGTCTTTTTTCAGCCATCTGTTGGGGCGCTTTGCCATATTGTTTGAAATATCTTATTTCCTGCTGGTTTTATTAATCGTTGCGGTTCTCGGTGCTGCGGCAGGGGAACTTATCAGTTTAAACTTTTCTGTCTCCATCCTTTGGGGCACGGTAGGATTAATGATCACGGTCGGGGTGCTGGTATTTTACGGCTCCTCTCTGATTGAAAAGTTTCTAAGTTTATGGTCCATTTTACTCTACATTTCTTATGGTGCTTTTTTTATATTTTGCGTTTCTGTTTTTGGCGATAAAATTTCCGCTAATTTTGCCGCCGTACCTATCGGTGAAGGCTGGTTTAAGGGCGGGATGGAATATTCTGGATATGGCCTTGCCTGTATGCCGGCGGTACTTTTCTGTATCAGGCATCTTAAAACGCGCAAACAGGCCATAACGGCAGGCCTTCTTGCCGGGCCAATTGCCATGATACCTGCTTTGCTGTTTTTTATTGTCATGTGTGGTTATTATCCGGAAATTATTGATGAGCCTCTGCCGGTAAATTTTTTGCTCGCCATACTAGACTCGCCGCTCTTCAAACTTATTTTCCAGATTATTTTATTTGGTACTTTCATTGAAACAGGTACGGCACTCATTCATTCATTAAATGAAAGAATTGCAATGAGCTACGTTGAAAATAATAAAATTATGCCGCGTTTACTACGTCCTGCTGTGGCTATTGTTATTTTGCTTGTAGCCGCAATTCTGGCGGCAACATTTGGTATTGTAAACTTGGTCGCGAATGGCTACGGAAACCTTACATATGCATTTATTATCTTGCTCATCCTGCCATTATTTACTATTGGTTTATGGAAAATATTTATAAAGGTTTGAGTAATGAAAATTACCATTATTGGCGCCGGAATTATCGGTACGACCAGTGCATATTATCTGGCCAAAACTGGCCATGATGTAGAAGTGATCGAAAGACAGGATGGTCCGGGGCTCGAGACCAGTTTTGCCAATGCTGGAATGCTAACGCCATCAATGGCCGACCCATGGAATGATCCAAGTGTTTTAACGACTTTGTTAACCTCGCTTGGCAGCTCGCATAGTTCATTTAAACTCAGATTAAAGGCTCTTCCTTCGATGGTTTTTTGGGGGCTTTCCTTCCTTTATAATTCAAGAAAGAAGCTCTATTATAAAAACCTACACCGCAGTGCCGATATGGCCTGTTATTCGCTCGAACTGATGGATGATATAAGGGAAAACCTCAACCTGAACTATGATCAGATCACCACTGGATCCCTCAAGGTTTTTAGGGATTTGGAAAGTCTTGAAAAGCTGACAAAATTATCACAGGAACTTGACCAGCATAACATGCGTTTTCAAGTTTATTACGGTGAAGAGCTGCTCAAAATTGAACCGTCGCTTGCTCCGGTGATGGGCGGCATTGTCGGCGGGGTATATTTCCCCGATGATCAGGCGGGTAACGCCTATAAATTCACTTCAGAGATTGAACGAGAAGCCACTCAGCATGGTGCAAAATTCCACTACGGCGTTTCAGTTGAAAAGCTCATTAAAAAAGGCGGAAAAATAACAGCCGTTAAAACGGATCAAGGTGAATTTTTGGGTGATGCAATTGTCCTTGCTGCGGGCAGTTATTCAACGCCGCTTGCAAAGGCGGCAGGCCTTAATGTGCCGGTACGTCCCGCCAAGGGATATTCAATCACCGTGCCCTTAAATGGTTGGAACGGTGGGCCAAAAATGCCGATCATAGATGATGGGTTCCACGCTGCTATTTCACCGCTTGGTGACGTGCTTCGGATCGCTGGTACCGCAGAGTTTGCCGGACTTGATGAAAGCCTGACCAAAGACAGAGTGGATAACATGTATGATCTTCTGCTTGAATTATACCCGGACTTTGAGCCTTATTTGGAGCGAGAAAAAGTCACCGAATGGGCGGGGTTAAGGCCGCTTACCGTTGATGGCTCACCCTACATTGGAAAAACGTCGATTGATAATTTATATGTAAATACCGGTCACGGCCCGCTTGGCTGGACCATGGCGGCGGGCTCGGCTAAAATGCTCTCTGACATTATTGACGGGAAAAAACCACGGCTTGATGAAAGTGCTTATAGCTTAGAGCGTGCTTAAAACGGGTTGCCAAAAATCATCATATAAACCACAAGCGTAATAGAGAAGGTTGCAATATATTTTGTGCTTATGCGCCATAAGGTAAACTCTTTGCTGCCATGAGGAAAACCGAACTGCTTTTTGGCCATTTCATTTGTCATGGCCCATCCGGCAAACAAGCCGAGAAAGAGCGCATTAATAGGGATAAGGACATTGGCAACCGTATAATCCATAATACCGAACAGGTTCTTTCCTTCATAAAGCGGAATAAAATCTAGCGGTTTATAATCAACAAGAACATTAAATGAAAGCACCATAAACATACCGATTGACCAGGCGATCACACCTGCTCCCCAGGCCATTTTAACGCGTGATTTTCCTTTATCGACAAACCACGACACAATTGGCTCGAGCATGCCGACCGTTGATGAAAGTGCCGCAAATGAAAGCAGGATGAAAAAGAGCGTGCCAAATAATATTCCACCAGGCATTTGACCAAATGCAATTGGAAGCGTTGCGAAAATAAGACCCGGACCTTCGCTTGGCTCAAGCCCATATTCAAAGACGATCGGGAATATGGCAAAACCTGCCAGTAAAGCGACCATCGTATCCGCGATCGCAATCAGTCCGGCTGATTTTGGAAGTGATACGTCATCGGGAAGATACGCACCATATGTAATAAGGCCGCCAACACCAATGGCGAGCGAAAAGAGCGCCTGACCGAGTGCTTCAAGTATTGCGCGCGGCGTTAGTTTCGTAAAGTCAGGGTTAATTAGAAAATCAATCGCCTTTGCCGAATCCCCTGTGCTCATTGCATATATGGCGAGGAAAACAAGGATTATGAATAACGCAGGCAGCATAACTTTTACCGCTTTTTCCAGGCCATTCTTAACACCCTTTGAAATGATGAAAACAGTGGTGAACAGGAAAATGCTGAACCATCCAATTAACACAAATACATTATCTTGTGATGCTTGAAAAATTGCACCGGAACCAGCGGCGTCAACGCCCGTGAATTCACCCATAGCGGCCTTAAAGATATATTCTACCGACCACCCAGCAATAACACAGTAATAAGACAGCCCTAAAATAGGCACAAGGATACTGATCCAGCCAATGATTTTCCAGATCGGGTGATACCCTCTAGCGATTAACCTGTTCATGGTTTCAACGGCACTCATTTTGCCTTCGCGGCCTATGGCGAGTTCAGACATAATCAGCGGAACACCAAGAATAAACACAAAGCCGATATAAACCATAATAAAGGCACTGCCGCCATTTTGACCGGCAATATAAGGAAAGCGCCATAAATTCCCAAGACCAACCGCACAGCCGATTGCAGCCATTAAAAATGTCGAACGTGATGTCCATGTTGCTTTTGGCGTTACTACAGCTTCACTCATGAGAAAACCCTATTTTGTCTATATTTTATATTTTTAATTGAAATCGAGCCTAACGAGTAAAAGAGCATATTTCAATGATTGATTGTTGATTTATCATTGTATTAATAGTCTGTTCAGATATATCGATACTTGTTAATTTTACGGCTTTTATATATGTTTTTTTAATCTTTGATCGCGAAAGTGCCGCTGTGTTTGCCAGCAAACCCAAATCGTAAGGATTTTTTTCATGCTACGCCTCATAAACCTTTTTCTAATTTATTTTGTTTCTTTGGCTTCGATAAGTCAGGCACAAGATTCACTCGCGGCGATGGGCGAACTTGAAAAAAAGGCGAGGGCGTCAGTGCCCATCACGACGTTGAGCGAAATTAATGCCGCATTACGTCCCCATGATATTATTTATATGCCAGAAGGAGAGGGACCATTTCCGGCGGTTCTCTTCTTTCATGGATGCAGTGGTCGAACCTTGGCCCACGAACAGGACTGGGCGAAGCGTTACAATAGTGAAGGTGTCGCTGTGATCACCGTGGATAGTTATTCAGGGCGGGATATTCGCTGGGAAGAGGCCTGTAATATGGAAAAAATGCTGCCTTGGTAACGTGCAAGCGATATCATATCAACCGTGGAATATG
>JABJKT010000059.1 GCA_018660225.1 Kordiimonadaceae bacterium | reverse complement strand
CCTTTGCTTGTCTTGCAATAACATTGCTGCTGTTTGTCGGGCTGATCGAAATATTTACCCCGGCCCTTATTTATACTATTGCCAATGGTTTCACTGGCGATGAGGCAAAATTCACCCTTGCGGTTACTTTAACCCGCTTCACGTTTCCATTTATTTTATTTGTATCTCTGGTTTCACTGCTCGCAGGGGTGCTTAATTCGCTCGGAAAATTTGCCGAGACCGCGGCGACACCAATAATATTAAATATTTGTTTAATATCAGCACTTCTTTACGCTTCCGAAATGATGGCTACACCGGCTCATACATTGGCCATTGCGGTAAGCATCGCTGGATTTTTGCAACTGATATTCCTTTACCGGGCCTGTATTAAAGCAGGTTACCGTGTCAGGATTAAAATGCCACAGCTAACACCAAGGGTCAAAAAATTGTTGATCATCATGGGACCGGCAGCACTTGGGGCGGGTGTGATACAGCTAAATTTATTGCTTGATATGATTATCGCATCTCATCTTCCTGATGCGTCGATGTCTTATCTTTATTATGCGGACCGTTTAAACCAATTGCCGGTTGGTGTTATTGGCGTGGCACTTGGTACCGTGTTGCTACCATATTTATCGCGCAGTATAGCAAGTGGTAATGAAGAACAGGTCATGAGACGGCAAAATAATGCCATTGAAATGGGACTTTTTCTTACGATCCCAGCGGCGGTGGCTTTCATTATCGTGCCCACTGATCTTATCCATGTTTTGCTTGAGCGCAGCAACTTTTCCGCTGAAGCGACGGCGCAGACATCATTGACGCTAGCCGCCTATGCCGCTGGACTACCGGCTTATGTGCTGGCAAAAGTTTTTGTGCCAGGTTATTTCGCCCGCGGTGATACCAAAACACCACTTAAGTTTGCTGTTGTGGCACTGGTCGTCAATGTCAGTTTAAACCTGATATTAATGCAGTATTACGCCCATGTGGGGCTTGCTATGGCGACAGCAATTTCGGCGTGGCTTAATGTGTTTATGCTCGCAGGTGGTTTAGTGCACCGCGGACATTACCAGATTGAACGTGCTGTGATGATCAGATTATCAAAATATGTCCTGTGCAGTATTATTATGGGCGCGGTGGTATGGGCCGTGCAAATTCAAGTTCATCCACTAATTGAAGGTGGATTGGGCGCTCAAATATCAGGGCTGCTGATTTTGGTCTTTAGCGGTATCGGAAGTTACTTAATCGCAACATTTTTAACAAAGACCATCAAAAAAGACGAACTTCGGGCCTTATTTTCAAAGAGATAGTTGACCAGAGGCTAAATTGCCGCCATATAGAAGTCCTATTTGAAACAATCATGGGTATGTCCAAAATATCCAAAAGGAATAATAATGACAGCTTTCAAACAACGCGTATTTTCCGGGGTTCAACCTTCGGGGAATTTAACGCTTGGTAATTACCTTGGTGCCATCAGAAACTGGGTTAGTCTTCAGGATAGTCATGAAACGATTTTTTGCGTCGTTGATCTGCATGCGATAACAACATGGCAGGAACCGGACACACTGCGTGATGCAACGCGTGAGGTGGCGGCGGGCATGATTGCAAGCGGCATTGATCCGAAGAAAAGCATTATATTTAATCAAAGTCAGGTATCCGCGCACGCTGAACTGGCGTGGATATTTAACTGTGTTGCTCGAATGGGATGGCTTAACCGCATGACCCAGTTCAAAGAAAAAGCCGGAAAACATAAAGAACGCGCCAGCGTCGGCCTTTATGTATATCCAGATTTGATGGCGGCGGATATTCTTGCCTATCAGGCAACCCATGTGCCGGTGGGGGCGGACCAAAAACAGCATTTAGAGCTTACCCGTGATATCGCACAGAAATTTAACAGTGATTACGGTGTTGATTTCTTCCCTGAAGTCGAACCGCTTATTTTTGGTGAAGCGACAAGGGTTATGTCACTTAGGGACGGAACGGCAAAAATGTCAAAATCTGACCCTTCGGAAAATAGTAGGATTAACCTGACCGATGACCGTGATTTGATTGCCAAGAAAATCAGAAAAGCCCGCACCGATAGCGAACCATTACCGGCCAGCCTTGATGATCTTGAGGACAGGGCAGAAGCCAAAAACCTAATTAATATTTTTGCCGCCCTTAGCGACCAGAAAGCCGATAAGGTTTGTGCAGAATATGAAGGAAAAGGCTTTGCCGATTTTAAACGTGATCTGGCAGAGCTTAGTGTTGAAGTCCTTGGGCCGATTACTGAGGAAATGAGCCGTTTAATGAGCGAAAAAACCTATCTTGATGGCATATTAAGAGAAGGCGCTGAAAATGCAGATAAGCTGGCATCTCCGATTTTGAAACAGGTTCATGATATTGTGGGTTTCCTTCGGCCCTGATTGTGCCATAATGCTAGAGTAATATCTAATTATAGAGTAATATCTGAATATGAAGTAATGTGTGAGAATTAGGGGGAAGGTTGAGGTAATATTATGGGAAATATATATAAGATTATTTTTATTATTGTAGGGTTTGGACTTCTCGCGTCCTGCACGCAGTCTGTGCGCAGTAATGTAATGCGTTTTCATCAGCTTCCAGCGCCGTCCGGTGAAAAAATTGTTATCGTACCAATGAACCCGGCTAATAATGGCAGTATTGAATTTGCTGATTATGCGACACTCGTCGGTAATGCGCTTGGGCGCTTCGGCTATGTTCCTGCAAATGGTGATGAAGCGGACTTGGTTGTCGAACTTGATTACGGCGTTGACGAAGGGCAGAGAACCGTTCGCTCAACGGGAATGTATGGCTCAATGTTCTATGGCGGTTTTTACGGACGTTATTATAACCCTTGGTACGGCTTTAGAAGTCCTTATTTTTACCGTGGCGGTTTTTACCGCAGATCATATTTGGGGGGCATGTATGATCCTTTTGGTTATTACCCTATTGGCATGGGCCCATCCTACAGAACCTATACAAATTACACGCGTCATTTAAAAATGGTCATCAAACCACGCGGCGAAGGCACACAAAACCTCTACGAAGGGCAAGTAACCAGCACGGGTCGTAATAACCGCCTTCATGAGGCTATGCCCTATATGGTACAGGCTTTCTTCACCAATTTCCCTGGTGTGAGCGGCGCTTCGGAGCGCATTACAATCGAAATTCCTGAAAGTTGATAATTAGAGGGGCTTGAATATGGCCCCTGTAGCGGCCATTTATAATAAGAATAATAATTTACGGGACAGTTTATGTGGGAAACCATTAAAGATATCGGATACTCAGTAAAAGAAAATATCAGCGCGAAATTTATAAAGCGGCTGATACTGGGGCTTTTTGTTATTTTACTTCTTTATTATCCCGTCGGCATGTTCATGATCCATAAGGTGGACGCAAACCTGGATTTTGGCCTTCAAAATAGCTCAAGCGGCAGCAACGCCGTCGCCGTAAGTATTGCCCTGATTGACCGTGAAGTGATCCAAAATGGCTGGGTATCAAATGACCCTGTGTTTAAGCCGGGCGCGTTTCTTGATAACATGTCTAACTATCAAACTGGCATTATTTCCGCCATTGCCCGCTTTAGCTATGAACTCGTTGATCAATTGGGCCGGACCCGTGGCTCAAGCGTCGTTGATCCTGATCTTGAACAAGTCTCAGGGTTGCTGCAATATGCCGGTGATATCTGGTGGTGGAACCCTTCAACGTCACTGATGCCCGTTGCCACATCGGAACAGCAATATACCAAAGCTATGGAGCAGTTATTCGTCTATAACGAACGGCTCGCGCGCGGAAATGCTGTGTTTGAAAAACGTGCTGATAACCTGCTTGCGACACTCGACCGGATATCCCTTGATATCGGCTCATCATCGGCCAGCATTGATAGCTATATAAAAGAAGGTTTCGGCTGTGTACTTGATCTTGGTGCCGATGATCTTTTCTTTTATGTTAAGGGCCAGTCTTATGCCTACCGTTTGATCTTACGCGGCTTACGCAAAGATTTTGCAGAAATCATCGCAACGCGCGACATCGCCAACAGCTGGGACGATATGGAAAAATCATTTGATAGCATTGTAGCCATGGACCCGCTGATCGTATCAAACTGCGCCGTAGACGGCTTCATGTTCCAAAACCACCTCGCCGCCGAAGGTTTCTATCTGCTAAGAGCCAGAACACAGCTTAAAGAGATCACCAATATTTTGCTCAAGTAAATATACGCTTGCCAAATTGATCAATAGAATGGCAGTATAGCTTTCAGATATATAAACGGGATAGAAACAAAGGGTTTTGGTATGTCCGAACAGGACAATAAGTGGAAATTTTTAATTATTTCCGATGATACGCCTGAATTTATGAAGGTGCTTCGCCTCGCCAGTAAGCGTGCGGAAAAAATTGGTGGCAGTATTTTGCTACTGAAAATTATCCCACCAGCGGATTTTATGCATTGGACTTCCGTTAAAGATATTATGGAAGACGAAGCCATGGAGATCGCCCAGGAGCAAACAAATGGCTACGTGCGTGAAATTAAAAGAATTTCAGGACTTGATGCAGAAGCCGTTATCCGTAAAGGAAAGCCGGATGAAGTTATTGCCGAGGTCATAGCCGAAGATCATGATATCCATCTATTGGTGCTTGGTGCTGATGTTGAAGGGGACCCAGGACCGCTCGTTCGTAGTTTCCGTGAAGTGCTGCTAAATGTGCTTCATATGCCAGTACTTGTGGTGCCGGGGAACATGACAGACGAAGAAATCGATAAGTTCGCTTAATTTTTTTTCATATATCACTTGAATTATGTGCTGATCGCTACTATTTTGAGATTAGTAATTAAACATATGGAAAAAATGCATGTTTATCCAAACCGAGCAGACACCTAATCCTGCAACATTAAAATTTATTCCGGGCGAAGTCGTTCTGGAAAATGGCACAATGTTTTTTGAAAATAAGGATGCGGCTGGCGTTTCACCGCTAGCACAGGTTCTATTTGATATTGACGGCGTCTCAGCTGTGTTTTTAGGCTCTGATTTCATCACCGTTGAAAATGGTGGTAAAGATTGGGGTGTGCTTAAGCCGGCTATTCTTGGAACTATTATGGAGCATTATACGGCGGGCCTTCCTGTTGTAACCGGCGAAGTGGCTGACGATGTAGCCGATGATGGCGCCGACCCGGAAATAGTGGCGCAGATTAATGAATTGCTTGAAACACGTGTTCGTCCGGCCGTTGCCCGCGACGGCGGTGATATTACCTATCACGGTTTTAAAGACGGTATCGTTTATTTAAGAATGAAAGGTGCCTGTGCAGGATGCCCAAGTTCAACGGCGACTTTAAAGCACGGTATTCAGAATTTGCTTAAGCATTATATTCCCGAAGTGGAAAGTGTTGAGCCGGTTCAGTAAAGTTTAATCGCCAAGATTAAAAAACGGCATTCCAAACCAATACCAACGATTATCCGGTCCCGGCATGGTGCAATTTATGCGATGTCGTCCGGCTGGAAAAGGTTGATCAAAGCGAATTTCAATGCGGTTCTCGCCAATGCGCGTCACTTTAGCGGCTTCACTCATATGTGAAGGGAAGCAGCCTATATTACTCAGCCCGTTTATATCTTCATTTACCGTAAAGCCAACCGCCGGCGGATTATTTTCCAAATTGGCGCTCCTTGGTAAAATATCTTTAATCGGTAGAGCCCTTGAATTAATGATCAGCTTAAAGCGGTCAAGATCAGCGTAATTTTGGTTAAAAGCAAATCTGGGTAGTGTCATGACATCTCGGGCACTACTCGCGGCACTTGAATATTGACCTAAGGCGGCATGGTAATTTTTTGGCGCTAATGTTTCAGCTAGTTCGTCTGAATATTCGCCGTAAGGATAGGCAAATATATCGGGCACGTAACCGAGCTCGCGGCGGTACGTTTCGTCGGCCAGTTCGATATCTGCAAGGGCATCTGGAGTGCTCATTTGGGTCATATGGCCGTGAACGTGGCCGTGATGGCCAATATCAACAAGTGGGTCCGAAGCAAGCTCGCGTATCTGATCCCATGTCATGGAGAGTTTGTTTTGATCATTAACTGACGCCGTTGAAATAAAGAGCGTGAAGGGAATATTGGCCGCTTTAAAGCGTGGCCAAGCCTGCTGATAAATAGACAAATAACCGTCATCAATAGTAATGGCGATGGTGCGAGGGGGTAATTTCTTCTCGTTTTTAAGAGCTTCGGTTATGGTTCTAAGCGGGACAATGTTATAAATATCTTTGCTTAGTTCGGCGATATGTTGGTCAATTTGATCAAGCGTGACGTTTGTTGTCGGAAAAGTTTTTTCACCAAAACGGTGATACATGATAATAACCGCGCTATCTTCGGCAGCGCTACTTGCAGTAACTTCGCTTTGTGCAAATGACAAAGTCGGGTATATTGAAAAATATGAAATAATTAGACAAAAATGAATGAAGAGCTTTTTCAAAATTATCCCTCTGAATTTTGTTTTTTGGACTATATGATTTTTTATAAAACGGACTATAACAGAAAAATAATCAATTTATTAAAAAAATTAAATGAACACAATATTAGCAATTGATACGACCCTTGGTGCCTGTTCTGCGGCAATTATAAAAGATGGTGAACTGCTTGGCCATATGCTTGAAGCGCGCGCGCGCGGGCATGTTGAGCGGCTGCTTCCCATGGTCGCTGAACTATGTGAAGAAACCGGGACTGCGCTGCCTGAGTTAAGTCATATCGCCGTTACGGTGGGACCGGGGACTTTTGCCGGAGTACGTATTGGCCTATCAGCCGCAAAAGGTATGGGGCTCGCGCTTGATGTTCCGCTTATTCCTGTAACGACTTTGCAAGCGATTGCTTACGAATATGGCTTTGACCATAAAGATTTTTCAGGAAAAATCGCTGTGGCTATCGATGCGCGGCGCGGGGAAATTTATTTGCAGGTATTTGAAATTAATTTAGGCGCTTGCGAAGGTTATAGCGATGCTGCGGCGGTCCCCATTGATACTGCAAAAAATAATATCCACTCCACCGTATCTGTTGTGATCGGCAGCGCTGCCCCTATGTTAAAAGATGAAAACCTTCATTACACAGAAGGTTATATCCATCCAAAGGCAGAAATGATTGCTGGCTTGGCGGCGGCGTCTTTATCGCTTGCTATGGATAGTGATCAAATATCACCTTTATATTTAAGGGCGCCTGATGCAATACTGCCTGCCAAGCAGGATATGATCATAATCGATGACTGATGCTGCAAATATAACAATAGATGAAATGACGGTTGAGGGAGCAGAGCTTCTTGCTTCGGTCCATGAAATTTGCTTTGAGAACTCGCCGGAACAGGCATGGCAAAAGCATGAATTTCAAAGCTTGTTCAATGTTACGGGTACCATAAGTTATGTAATGAGTATAAACGGTCAGCCGATTGGGTTTATATTGGTGCGGGAAATTCTTGATGAGGCGGAAATTTTAACATTTTGCATATTGCCAAAATGGTGCAACAATGGTTATGCTACCTATCTTTTAGAATGGATCATAAAGAAGCTACAACTACAATCTTTTAAAAGGTTATTTTTAGAGGTTAGAGAAAACAATGATGCGGCCATAAAGTTATATAAAAAATGTACCTTTAAAGTAATTGGTCGACGCAAAGGGTATTATAGAGGCCATCAAGGTGATAAAATTGATGCACTTGTTATGCACTATGAACTCGGTGTATAAGTGTCTGATAAATTGATGAGCTGAATTACAGGAACTATTAATGTCATCAAAAATTGAAAATTTATGTATTGAAAAAAATATGCGCATGACGGACCAGCGACGCATTATCGCTCGTGTTCTGTCTGATGCAGAAGATCATCCGGATGTGGAGGAAGTGTACCGCAGGTCGACGGAAATTGATAATCAGATCAGCATCGCTACGGTTTATAGAACGGTCAGGCTTTTTGAAGAAGCTGACATTCTGGAACGTCATGATTTTCGTGATGGTCGTTCGCGCTACGAACTTGTTACTGAAACTCATCATGATCACATGATTGATATTGAAAGTGGTGAAGTGATAGAATTTGTTGATGATGAAATAGAAGCTCTACAAAAAGCGATCGCAAAAAAGCTTGGATACAAGCTAATCGACCACCGAATGGAGCTTTACGGCTCAAAAGAAAAATAATAATTATACCTGAAATTCTCAATAGTATTTATGGCTATTCAGGGGTTTCAGTGCTATAGACGGCAACGCCTTATAGGGTATCCTGTATGGTGTTTGTTTTTATTGGTGATAATTTTAAATGCGCAAGTACTTTAAATTACTGAAAATAGCGGTTTATCTGGGCGTACTTCTGCCCCCGACGATACTGCTTAAGAAGCTTAAGTTTCCCGGCTATAAGGTTTGGCCGCACTGGGTGCATAAATCCATGTGTCTTGCCCTTGATATACGGGTGAAAACTTTTGGTCATGCGCTTGAAGGGTCACCAACATTATTCGTCAGTAATCACATTTCTTATTTAGATATTATAATATTGGGTCACGTCATTAAAGGATGCTTTATTGCCAAACGGGATATGATCGACTGGCCGGTTCTGGGATATCTATCCACATTGCAGCGCACCATTTTTATCGACCGTGAAAAGAGGTCCGAAGTGACCATGCAAAGTCAGGAAATACAAGACCGTATTAAAGGCGGAGACAGTCTTATTTTATTCCCTGAAGGAACAACATCAAACGGTGGAATTGTCCTTCCGTTTAAAAGTTCGTTATTTGGTGTTACGGAAAATTATATTCACCCGAAGGCAGATGTAGAAGGACGCCCCCTTGAGCTAATGGTTCAGCCGGTAACTGTTGTTTATAGGCGGATCAACTGTATGCCAACAAACCGTTCTAACAGGCCGAGTGTTGCCTGGTACGGCGATATGGAAATTGGCCCCCATTTTAAAGATTTTCTCAAACTGCAGAATATTGAAGTTGAAATTCATTTTCATGAGCCGGTTTCGAGGAACCTGTTTAAAACCAGAAAAGAACTGTCAGCATATTGTCATAGAACCATTGAAAAGCAGATGGAAGAACGCCTGCGCCGTACCGTTGATTAAGATTTAGGAAGAAAAGTGAAGAAGAAGTTATATATTAAGACATATGGCTGTCAGATGAATGTCTATGACACAGAACGTATGGTTGATGTGATGGCACCTGAAGGATACGAGGAAACTGATACGCCCGAAGGGGCAGACCTGATCGTGCTTAATACCTGTCATATCCGCGAAAAAGCAGCAGAAAAAGTTTATTCCGATATTGGCCGCATCCGAAAAATGAAGGATGCGAAAAAGAAAGCCGGAGAAGAAATGGTTCTGGCTGTCGGTGGCTGTGTTGCTCAGGCCGAAGGTGCCGAGATTATGAAGCGCGCGCCGATTGTCGATATTGTATTTGGTCCGCAGACTTATCACAATTTACCAAAAATGGTTAATCAGTCGCTAGACTTAAAAAATCACGGTGAAAAATCAAGAATTCTTGATACGGATCTTGCCGTTGATGAAAAATTTGAACAGCTTTCCAAAAAGGGGGTAAAAAAGAAAGCAACGGCCTTTCTCACCATTCAGGAAGGATGCGATAAATTTTGCACCTTCTGTGTTGTGCCCTATACCCGCGGTGCTGAATATTCCCGCGGGGTTGATGATGTGATTAAGGATGCCATAAAGCTAGCTGAGGCCGGCGTGGTTGAAGTGACGCTGCTTGGTCAGAATGTAAATGCCTTTCATGGCGTTTCGGCTAGTGGTGAAGAATGGGGACTGCCGCAGCTTATTCGTGCCCTTGCGAAAATTGATGGCTTTGAGCGCATCCGTTACACCACATCCCATCCCCATGATATGACCGACGAACTGTTGGATGTTCATGCGGATGTTAAAGAATGTATGCCTTATCTGCATCTGCCGGTACAGGCGGGGTCCGATAAAATATTAAAAGCCATGAATAGAACCCATGACAGTGCGTCATATTTGAAAATTATTGCTGATCTGCGTAAAAAACGTCCCGATATTGCCCTATCCGGTGATTTTATTGTCGGCTTCCCCGGCGAGACTGATGACGATTTCGAAAAGACAATGGAACTGGTGCGTAAGGTGAAATATTCTCAGGCCTATAGTTTTAAATATAGCCCCCGTCCGGGAACACCTGCTGCCGCTATGGAAAATCAGGTAGATGAAGCGATAAGTTCAGCCAGACTTACCCGTTTGCAAGCACTTCTAAAGGAACAACAAACCGAATTTAACAATAGTATGATCGGTAAGACGCTTTGCGTGCTGATCGAAGCGCCCGGTAAAACAAATAAAACCGTATTTGGTAGAAGCCCTTATATGCAGGCAGTACAAGTAACCTTGGGGGATGCCAGTTATAAAGACCTGCAGGGTAAAATTGTTGATGTTTTGATAAAAGAAGGTGGGCCTTTTAATATTCAAGGTGTACTTGCATAAGGTTTTTGATTAAATTCAACCAATGAAACAAAATAAAGATCAAAATTACAAAACTGGCGTTCTCGAATTTGAGGATAATTTATTGTTGCCTGCTTTATACGGCGAACATAATAGCTTTTTGTCACGTATTGAAAATGAATTTGGTTGTGAACTGATCGGCAAAGGCAATCTGCTATCCGTAGAAGGCCCGGAAGAAGCGTGTAATTTATCACGTGATGTGCTGCTTAGCTTATATAACAGGCTGGAAGAAGGTCTTGATGTAACGCTTGATGACGTGGACGGGGCTATTCGCCTTGTTGCCATGTTTGAGCCACCGACCGCTAATAATGCAGATCGACGCGAAAATATTGCAAATGATGATAATGTAATCCGCACTCGAAAAGCACTCATTTCGCCGCGCTCTGTTAACCAGGCAAAATATATCGAAGCTCTTAGATATGGAAATATGACCTTTGGGCTTGGCCCCGCAGGTACTGGCAAGACATTCCTTGCTGTGGCGATGGCGGTATCACATTTGCTAGAAGGCAAAGTGGAAAGAATAATACTGTCCAGACCAGCCGTGGAAGCCGGTGAAAAACTTGGATTTCTACCCGGTGATCTAAAAGAAAAAGTAGATCCTTATCTGCGGCCTCTTTATGATGCGCTTGGTCAGATGATTTCTATGGAACAAACGGAAAAAAGGCTTGAGCGCGGGGAAATTGAAGTGGCGCCGCTGGCCTTTATGCGCGGACGTACGCTTTCTGACGCTTTTGTTATTTTGGATGAAGCGCAAAATACAACGCCAATGCAGATGAAAATGTTTCTGACCCGCTTTGGCCAAAACTGTCATATGGTGGTTTGTGGTGATCCTAGTCAAACCGACCTTCCGGACGGTAGTGTCTCGGGCTTAAAAGATGCCCTTGATACAATAAAGGGCATCAATGATATTGCCTTTATAGAATTTAACGCCGATGACGTAGTTCGTCATAAACTGGTTGGAAAAATCGTTAGAGCTTATGATGAAAAAGAAAGTAGAAAATCATAATGGCACTACCTGATGGATTGCTTCTGGAAATTTCTATCGATTTTGAAAGTTGGCAGGAAACTTTGCTAAATTATCAAGAACTTGCCACCAAAGCGATCGAACAAATCACCAAAAATGTAAATGAAGGCAAAGCACTGCAGAATTTTTCTCATCTTGAACTTAGTATCGTACTTTGTGATGACGCCCTTATTCATAAGTTAAATAATGATTATCGAATGCAGAATAAGCCGACTAATGTTCTGTCTTTTCCGGGATTAACGGCTGAGCAAATTGATGAATATTTAATAGGTGGTAAAGGTCCTCCTGAGGGACCATATTCGCTCGGTGAAATTTATATCGCTTACGAAACGATAGTGCAAGAAGCTCAAGTTTCTGATATAAAAGTGGAAAATCACTTCACTCATCTTATCATACACGGCGTATTGCATTTACTTGGTTTTGATCATGTTGAGGATGCGCAGGCGGATGAAATGGAACGAATTGAGACTAAACTACTAGGCTATCTTGGTGTTGACGATCCTTACGCAGCGTGAAATAGTGAATATGAAGACGAAAATAAAGAAAGGTTTGGTTGTTAAACCATGACATCACCATCGGAATCTGAAAATCCGTCTAAGTCTGAAACGGGGTTTTGGGGCAGTATCAAGAAAATCTTCACCCGCTCAAATATTGATTATGAGCTTAAAGAAAGTCTCGAGGAAGTTATCGAGGAGTTAGAAGCGGACCAAGGTACGCTCGGTGAAGAAGAACGTTCTATCATTATGAATACCCTGTCTTTCGGTGACCTTCGGGTTGACGATGCGATGGTGCCGCGCGCTGATATTGTTGCGATCGAAGAAAATGATACCTTTGATCAACTGATGAATATTTTCGTTGATGCCAGCACTTCCAGACTTCCGGTTTATAGGGAAACGTTGGATGAAGTGATCGCCATGGTTCATATTAAGGATGCTTTTCGGGCCTATGCCAAAAACCGTGATAGCGAAAAATTCCCTACTGTAAAATCGATCCAACGACCAATACTTTTCGTTCCGCCCTCAATGAAGCTGATTGATCTGCTTACCAAAATGCAAAGCACCCATATACATATGGCGCTTGTGGTTGACGAATATGGTGGCACAGATGGGCTACTGACCATTGAAGATCTGGTCGAACAGATCGTCGGTGATATCGAAGATGAACATGACATAGTAGAAGGGGTGCTGATGCGAGAACTTGCTGATGGAAACTTACATGTTGATGCAAGACTTCCTATTGATGAATTAGAAGATCTATTGGGTATGGACTTTCTTAGCGATGATCAGGATGATGATGTTGATACCCTTGGCGGGCTTGTTTTTACCCTCGCGGGTCATATTCCGCAAAAAGGTGATATCGTTACCCATGAAAATGGTGTCAGGTTTGAAATTATCGAAGGGGACACCCGTCACATTAAATATATTCTGGTTCATAGAAAATAACCCGTATGAAAAAAGTCAGCATTACAATTGATACATTGAATGATTTCTTTGAGCGGACTTCTTATTTTAAGAAGAAAATAATGCTGCTTCTACTCGGGGCTTTTTCGACGCTTTCTTTTGCGCCATTTTATTTTTTCCCAAGCTATATTATCGCACTTTCAATATTGCTGATTATAATAATGAAAGCCCGCAAAGCATTTTCTGCTTTCAGTTACGGCTATAATTTTGGCGTCGGTCATTTTTTTGCCGGCCTTTACTGGATCGGCAACAGCTTTGCGGTTGAACCTGATGTGCCCGATTGGGCCGGATATCTGGCGGTCTTTGTCCTGTCTGCTTTGCTAGCACTATTTATAGGTCTGGTGACGGGACTGACGAAATATATTCATAAAAACCATACTTTAAAATCACATTCACTGAATATAGTTCTTAGTTTTACGGTAATCTGGTCTCTTGCCGAATGGTTGAGAGGAAATATATTTACCGGCTTTCCGTGGAACTTAAGCGGCTATATATGGGGTTTTTCCGATATTATGCTGCAATCGACAGCCTTGTGGGGCATTTACGGTCTTAGTGTCATTACAGTGTTTTTGTGTTTTATTCCGCTTCTTGCCCTTGATAAAAAATACCGGCTGATGGCACCAGCTTTAGGCATTATCATTATTTCATCTTTGTTTTATTATGGAAAAGGCCGCATTCCTGAAACACTGGAATATGTGGAAGATGTCAATATACGGGTCGTGCAAGCCAATGTTAAGCAGCAAGATAAATGGCCTTATGATAATTGGAGCAAAAATCTAATAGATTTAATGGAAATGAGTGAAGGCAAAGCTGATAATGCAACTACTCATATTATCTGGCCCGAAACATCCGTGATCTATTCATTATCCGAAGAACCGTTCAGGCGACAACTCATATCGCAAATTCTAGAGCCCGGCGGAACCGTAATTACCGGTTTTCCCAGAAGACAGCGTGATCCGGACAGAACCCGAATATTCAATTCTGCTATCGTTATTGACGACAGTGGGGAAATAAAGGGAACTTATGATAAAAGTCATCTTGTTCCTTTTGGCGAATATATTCCTGATTTTATAAGGGCAATAATTATACCTCTTGGCTTTGGGGAATTATTTACCGGCGGTCAGGATTTTGTGCCGGGTGAGGGCCTGAAAAATTTTAACATCGAAGGCCTTCCTCCTGTTGGTCTTCTTATTTGTTATGAAGTGATCTTCCCGGGCCAGGTTGTTGATCCAGAAAACAGACCGGATTGGCTGCTCAATTTAACTAATGATGCATGGTACGGCGATAGTACCGGACCGCGCCAACATTTACTGCAAACTCGCGTTCGTGCTATCGAAGAGGGACTACCATTAGTCCGTTCAGCAGGAACTGGAATTTCGGCCATTATTGATCCTTACGGTAGAATATTACATAAGCTTTCCCTACATGAGCGAGGCGTGATAAATAGCGAGCTTCCGCGAAAAATTTCAACTGCAACAGAATACTCATACTACAAAGAGTGGCTTTTTGCTTGCATTAATGCTATACTGATAATCGCAAATATTGTGATAGCAATAAGATTTGCATCGTTAAGAAGATAACGCTTGACGTTAAATGCCATCACCACTAAACAATAGCCATACTTTTGGGAGGTCGGTCTTAATAAAGTAGGGTCGAAAAGTATTCTGTATACATTAGAATTAACAAGGTACTTTTTAAAATGAGCATGATCAAAAAATCATCACCAGATCCAGTAGATATTCACGTAGGAGCAAGAGTGCGCCTAAGAAGAACTTTGCTTGGAATGTCACAAGAAAAATTGGGGAAAGCACTTGGGTTAACTTTTCAGCAGGTTCAAAAATATGAACGTGGTGCAAACAGAATAGGCTCAAGCCGTCTGTTCCAACTATCAAGAATTCTTGATGTTCCTGTATCATTTTTCTTTGATGAAATGGCACCTGAAACCACCCGTAAAGCGGACGGAATGGCTGAAGGAAATAAGCAAGTCTTTGAGATTGATAAACTTTCTCGCCGCGAAACACTCGAACTTGTTCGCGCTTACTATAAAATTACTGACCCTGCCGTTCGAAAGAAAATCTTCGAAATGGTCAAAGCGGTTGGTAACTCCGCGATTGGATCAAATGGTAAAAAATAATCTCCCAGATTATTTAATGCTAAACAATTTTAAAAACATGTTTTATCAGTATATGGTAAAGCATGTTTTTTTATGGGATGATGAATGTTTGAAGTTGATGTGATTTATAAAATCTGCCCCAAGGATGAGTGGGAGAATGCGGGTAACTTGGGAGTTTACAAAGGCTCACAAGATGACCTCAGAGACGGTTTTATACATTTTTCAAGTTTTGACCAGGTGCTTGGCACTCTGGATAAACATTTTGTTGGCCAGAAAGATTTACTGCTGTTAAAAGTTAGTATGGAACAGCTCGACCCTGCCCAGCTTAAATGGGAGACCTCACGAAATGATGAGAAATTCCCGCATCTATATGGCGATTTAAATCTGGATGCTGTGATTAATGTGGTGGAGATTGCAGATGAGAGGTAACGCGGGGATAATCAATGAGCTTATATAATCTGACAAAACCGTTTCTATTTTTGCTTTCGCCTGAGAAGGCTCACTCGTTAGCCATTCTGGCGCTGAAATATGGATTTCTTCCTGAAGGGGCTGCGCAAAATTCAACAATTCTTTCGCAAAATTTATGGGATCTACATTTTCCAAATCCAGTTGGTCTTGCGGCAGGGTTTGATAAAAATGCTGAAGTTTATCAGGCTATGCTCGGGCAGGGGTTTGGTTTTGTTGAAACGGGAACCGTTACGCCACTAGAGCAAGCGGGTAATGAAAAGCCGCGCATATTTCGCCTAACCGAAGATCAAGCCGTGATAAACAGGCTCGGCTTTAACAATCGCGGGCTTGATTATTATGTCGAACAGCTCAAAAAAAGAGACATTCTTGACGGTATTGTCGGTGCTAATATCGGCGCCAATAAATTAAGTGATGATCCGATAAATGATTATGTTATTGGCTTAAAAAGCGTGCTCGGTCTGGCCGGTTATTTTACCGTCAATATTTCCTCACCCAACACACCGGGCCTTCGGGCGCTGCAGGGCAGGGAAGCACTAGACGAGCTTCTGGGGAAACTGAAAGATGTTCGTGAAAATGCCAACCTAGATAAGAAGCCGCCGCTAATCTTAAAAATAGCACCGGATTTGGACCAAGGCGAATGTGAAGACATTGCAGAGATCATATTAAAACACCAAATGGATGGTTTAATTGTCAGCAATACAACATTATCGCGTGATGGTTTAACATCTTCAAATAAAAATGAAACGGGAGGTCTCAGCGGCAGACCGCTCTTTGAATTATCAACCAAAATATTATCAAAAATGTATAAACTAACCAAGGGGCAGATACCACTGATCGGCGCAGGCGGTGTTGGTAGTGGCCTTCAGGCTTATGAAAAAATTCGTGCTGGCGCATCGCTGGTGCAGTTATATTCTGCTCTGGTTTATCATGGACCGGGGCTCGTAAGGCAGATCAACGCAGAACTTGAAGAGCTTCTTAAAAAGGATGGCTTCAACAATGTTACCGACGCCATTGGTATTGATCACCGCAATAGCTAGCATATATCTACAGTTCCCCAATTAATGTTTCTTAAGGATATTTTATGACCGTAACCATTTATCACAATCCGCGCTGCAGCAAATCCCGTCAGACTTTGGCGCTACTGGAAGAAAATGGCATTAATCCTACTGTTAGAGAATATTTGAATGACGTTCCATCAGCTGAAGAAATCGCTGAAATTTTGAATATGCTTGCTATGGAACCAAGGGATCTAATGCGTAAGAAAGAAGCTGAATATAAAGAAAATAATCTTGATAATGCTTCGTTAAATAATGATGACCTTATCGCCGCGATGATGCAGTTTCCAAAATTAATTGAAAGACCAATTGTTATAAAAGGATCAAAAGCTGCCATCGGCAGGCCCCCTGAATCGGTGTTGGCAATATTATGATCCTTATAGTCTGATCTGGCATTAATTAATTTTTTGTTGATCTGCATCAAGGAAATGCCTTAATTTAAAACATAAGATTAATTACAAAATAGGGAAGTCCGTTTTTAAACAATAAAAAAAGCAGAAATATATAGTATAATTTTTGAAGCGTTCCCGCCCTTGGATTAAGTGACTCAGTGGATCATAGCGCATTTGCAGCATCAGATAAGCTCGCACAATGCAATATCCACTTGACCTGTTAAATGAGGCTATTGCATGAAGAAAATTGACCCACAAATGACACCCGTAGCGGATCTTACCCGTGATGATCAGGGTACAGGACCCATAAGAACCAGAATTCCGGTCTATGTAGATCTACTTCCCCCTTGTAATAACGCCTGTCCCGCGGGTGAAGATATTCAGCAGTGGCTCGCGCTGTCCCAGGACGGCGAATATGAAGCCGCCTGGCAATGCTTAATCGCCGATAATCCCATGCCGGCCATTCATGGCCGCGTTTGTTATCACCCGTGCGAAGATAGCTGCAACCGGGATTTTATTGATAGTGCCGTTTCCATTCATGCGGTCGAACGTTTTCTGGGCGATATGGCACTTGAAAAAGGCTGGAAACCGAAGATAATAGGCGAGCCAAGTGGTAAAAAAATTCTCATTGTTGGTGCTGGCCCTAGCGGCCTTTCGGCCGCTTATCACTTAACGCGACTTGGCCACAAAGTTGATATTCAAGAGGCAGGACCTATAGCTGGCGGCATGCTTCATTTTGGTATCCCGGCCTACCGTCTACCGCGTGCAGAACTGAATGCGGAAATTAAGCGCATTACTGACATGGGCGTAAAAATTACCCTAAATAAAAAAGTCGAAGACGTGGTTAAAGAAAAGGCCGATGGAAAATATGACGCCGTGTTTGTCGCCGTTGGTGCCCATATCAGTAATAAAGTTGATATCCCGCAGCGCGATGCCGGTAAGGTTCTTGATGCTGTTTCCTACCTTCGGGATGTGGAGACGGGAAATGCACCGAAAATAGGCCGAAGAGTGGCTATTTACGGCGGCGGTAATACGGCAATGGATGTGTCGCGAACGGCAAAGAGAATGGGAGCGGAAGAAGTATTGATCATTTACCGGCGTGACCGTGAAAATATGCCGGCCCATGATTTTGAAGCCACTGAAGCCCTTGAAGAAGGCGTGAAAATTAATTGGCTAAGAACGATCAAGGAAATTGATTCTACTAATTTTAAGGTAGAAGTGATGGAAATTGATGAAAACGGCAAGCCGCAGGCAACGGGGAAATTTGAGACATTAGAAGCGGATAATCTTATCCTTGCACTAGGCCAGAAAACAGAAACGGCTTTTTTGAAAAATATAGATGGAATTGAATTTTTATGGGACGGAACCGTCGAGGTTGGTCCCAATATGATGACTGGCTGCGAAGGAATATTTGCCGGTGGT
>JABJKT010000058.1 GCA_018660225.1 Kordiimonadaceae bacterium | reverse complement strand
TGAGTGGAAAGCGTTTCTCACAGAGCATATCCGGCACGTTTTCAGCTGATCGCCGCCATGAACCCGTGTCGTTGCGGTTATCTGGATGATCCGGCCCTTGCTTGCAGCCGGGTGCCAAAATGCGCGATAGATTATCAATCAAAAGTATCGGGGCCATTAATGGACCGCATTGATATTCATATTGATGTGCCAGCGGTGGCCGCATCGGATCTGGCATTACCGTCTGCCACAGAAGGCAGCAAGGAAATTGCGCTACGGGTCGCAAGAGCAAGAGAAATTCAGCAACAAAGATATGATCACTTAGACGGTGTCAGCTGTAACGCTGAAGTGGACGGTGAAGAGCTTGAAGCGGTGACAAAGCTTGATGATGATAGCCGCGATATTCTGATGCGCGCAGTGGAAATGATGAAACTGACCGCAAGGGGCTATCACCGGGTGCTGCGGATTGCCCGAACGCTAGCCGATATGGACGGAGCCGAAAATATTAGCAAAATACATGTGTCAGAAGCGGTTAGTTTTAGGCAAAAAAGACAGATGCGTTGATTATTTTATAAAACTTCGATCAATATCTTTAATCGACTTAGCGCCCATTAAGATCATATCACGCCTTATGGCATCGGCGATCATTTCAACGGCGGCGATGGCACCTTTTTCGCCGCCTGCAGCAAGACCGTATAGATAAGGTCTCGCGAAACTGACTGCATTAGCACCGAGTGCGAGGGCCTTAAGCACGTCTGTACCGCGGCGGATACCGCCATCAACAATCAGTTCAGTTTTATCCGATACCGCATCACGAATAGGTTCAAGACAAGAGATCGGCGCGGGGGAGGTATCAAGCTGTCTGCCGCCATGGTTTGAAATAGATATGGCGTTAAAGCCGGTTTTTTCTGCGCGCACGGCATCATCAGCACGAACCACACCTTTAATAATCGCCGGGCCATTCCATTCCCCGAGCAGCCACTCGGCATCATCCCAATTAAAGGACGCATCGAGCTGTTCTGCGACAAATTCATTTAAGGTTACTGCTGATCCTGCACCGCTGAGATTGGCATATTTAATTTCCGGCTTGGTCAGATAATCATAAACCCATAGCGGCGCTTGTAACCCATGCCATATTTGCTTTAAACCAATTTTTGGAGGAACGGTCATGCCATTTCTAGGGTCTCGTTCGCGGTTTCCTGCTATGGGAAGGTCTACGGTTAAAATCAGGGCCTTATAGCCCGCAGCTTTGGCGCGGTCGAGCATTTCTTTAACCAGCACCCTGTCTTTCCAGACATAAAGCTGGAACCATTTGGGGCCGCTGGTCATAGCAGCCACGTCTTCGATTGATAGGGATGACAGGGTGGCGAGAGAATATATAGTGCCGACTTTTTCGGCCGCCTTTACTGGTCCGCGTTCTCCGTGATGGTGAAATAGTCTGTTTCCAGCAGCGGGGGATAAAATAAATGGAACATCTATTTTTTCACCAAGAAGGGTGGTTGAGGTGTCGGGATTATCAACGCCGGTGAGGACTTTAAACTGAAGCTCGTAATCATCAAAGGCGGCTGAATTTTGCGCCATTGTTTTTTCATCGTCCGCCCCACCATCAATATAGTCAAAAACCATCCGGTGAGCGCGGCAACAGGCAGCAGCGCGAAAATCGTCAATATTCAGGCATTTATCAATATTCTTTAAAAACATGCAGTTACATTACTGCCATCTTAAATCGTCTGCAAGCGCTTCTATCTTTTTAATCATTTCGCGGGTCTCGCTCGGGTTGGCGCTTTTTTCCGCCACGGCGTCTAGCATTTTTGGATAAAATTCTGCTTTCCACCTCGCGCGCTCATCACTGGTCAGAATATGCATCTCTGTTCCTTCGGACTGATTAAGCTGCAACGCCCATAGCGTGGTATCAAGTTGATAGGCGATTGAGGCATTTTGTGCTTCCTTTACCGCTTTTTCAATGCCGGCCCGTTGGAAATCAGTCATGCCGTCCCAAATGTAGCGGTTAATCATCATGGTATAAAAAATATTATAGAAATTTTCTACCAGTGTGGTGTGTTTGAAACGCTCATGTAGGCGCTGTCTGTGATTATTCTGGATCATGCCGATATTAATATCAAAATCACTGTCGGGCTTTACTAGCGCGCCGGTCCAGGCATCCTGTGTGCCGATGAAACGTCTTTCTTTCGGCACTATATTAGTCCAGATCGGGGCCCATGACTTATCGAATCCGTTAACGATTTTGTCGGCGAAATCCTCCGGCTCGCGGATGGGTGTGACGCCATTTACACTAATAAAGGCAGCATTATAAAAATGACCGAGCACTTTGACGCCGTAAGTCTCTTCAATTTTCTTTGAGAGCCAATTAGCTGGTTCAGAGTTCATAAAGCGTCTTGAATGTTCGGCGCCGTCAAATAAGAAAGGGATCGACTGAATACCAATTTCAGGCACGCGGGGCAGAAAAAAGGCTGGAACGTTGGTTGCCTGTATTTGGTCACCTTCTGCCGTTAGGCCCGGTGAGCGGAAAACGGAAATGCCGCCTTGCTGCTTACCGCGCAGTATATTCCATTTGACCTGTCCGTCCGTGTATTCATCAACCTTCGCCGCAAAAAGTTCCTGAATTCTAGGGGTATGGGTTGGCATCCGGCCTTCTGGCGTGTCGCCGAAGACATTAGCCATGGTAATTGTTATTGGTTCCTGTGCACTTAGTGGTGCTGTAAAACCGATTAAAATTAATAGAATAAATATGTTTCTCATATCATTGCCACTCCAAATCTTTGACTAGGTTTTCGATCTGATCGATCATTTCTGCTGTTTTTTGCGGATCGCTGGATTTCTCAATAACCGACTTTAACATTTTTGGATAAAATTCCGTTTTCCATCTTTCCCGTTCTGCGGATGTCTGAAAATGAAATTGAACACCCTCCACTTGATTAAGTCCTATCGCATGCATCATGGTATCCAGATGCATGGCGATGGATGCTTTTTGCCCGTCGTTGATTGCTCTGTTAATACCGTCCTGTTGAAATTCGCTTAAGCCATTCCAGACATCATTATTAATCAGTATCATGTAATAGATATTATACATATTAGGGACAAGTGTGAGGTGCTTATAACGCTCATACAGCCTTTGGATATGGTTGTTTTGCAGCATACCAATATTTACTTCTGTCGTTGCGTCCTTACCAACCAACGCACCTTCTGCGGCCTCTGCGTATCCAATGTAGGTGATCTTCTTTGGTTTTATATTCTGCCAAAGTGGCAGCCAGCTCTCAGAAAAATCATTCAGAATTTTATTGCCGAAATCTTCTGGTTCAATGATAGGAGTGATACTGTTGATGCTGACAGCATTGGAATGATGAATACTGCCGAGCACTTTTACATTATAGGTTTCTTCGACTTTGGAGGACATCCAAAGGTCGGGCTCGCTGTTCATAAAGCGTCTCGAATGTTCATCGCTTTCAAATAGGAATGGGATGGACTGGATAAGCATTTCTGGAACACGTGGCATAAATAGTGAGGGCACATTGGTTGCCTGTATCACATCGCCTTTTGCCGTCATTGCAGACATCAGAAAAACCGGGATATCGTCCCGCTTTCCATCAAGTATTTCCCAGATCACCTGACCGTCCGTATATTTAGATATGTTCTTTGCGATCAGTTTTTGAATTTTCCCGGTGTGGAGCGGCATTCTGCCGGGGCTGCCATCACCAATGACATTGCCCATTTTTATGATTATGGGCTCCTGCGCAAAAGCCAACAGAGACATTCCAAATGTGAGCAATGTCGTGACAATACTTTTAATCATAATATTAACCGAGCATCCTTTCTGCGATAAGTTGGTAACTTTTTTGGCGGCTTTCAAAATCATGGGTAACGGTGAGGAAGGCAAATTCGTCGGTCTGCCAGTATGTTTTTAACTTATTGAGCTTTTCTTCGCAGTCGGCGGGGGAGCCGATGACAAAACTTTCTTTTAAAAGATTATAAAAGCGATGTTCGCGCGGTGAAAAATTCTTGATGCCATCTTGGGCCTCATCCGGATGGACCCATGGTTGATCATCGCCGCGCGTTTGGGCCAGTGTTTTTTTATAAAGCTGCGATGAAGCGTAATAATCAGCTTCTTCGCTCGTATCAGCACAGGCTCCACCGACGGCGACCATTATTTTTGGCTCACCTTTATGCCCGGCTTGCACATAGGCGTTTTTATAGGTTTCGATGATGTCGTATTTTTGACCGGTCGGGGCAACGAATAGCCCTAGCGATAAATTATAGCCAAGATATCCGGCAAGCTCTGCACTGCCGCCGCTGGTGCCAAGCATCCACAGTTCAGGATTATAATCAGTGTAAGGTGATACGATTAAATCTTTAAAGGGATGATCATCATCAAATCCACCTTCAAGATAAGATTTTAAATCAAACGCCTGACGCGAATAAACTTCGCCATGTGTCGCGTTTCCCGGATAAGAAAGGGCATGGCTTGCCAATTGATCACCACCTGGCGCACGGCCAATACCAAGGTCTATACGGTCCGGAAATAATGTTGCAAGTAGGCGAAATTGTTCAGCGACCATATAAGGACTATAATGGGACAGCATAACGCCGCCGCTACCGACCCTGATGGTGTTTGTTTGTGAGGCGATATGACTGATCAGTGTTTCAGGGCTAGGGCCGGAAAAATAGTTTGCATTATGATGTTCCGCGAGCCAATAACGACTGTAGCCCCACTTTTCACAGTTTTTGGCCAGCTCCACAGATAATTGCGGTGCTGGCCTTTTATCTTTTGAGCCAAGTTGAATGGGCGACTGATCGACGACGGTTAGTTTCATGTTTTTTCTTAATGTTATAATCGCCGCAAAGGGGCATGGTTATTTTTTTAGTTTTCCGACGATGAACAGTAATATCACCGCACCAACCGTCGCGGTTACAAGCGAACCGATGAAGCCTCCAAAGGCAATGCCGAGAAGTCCGAGTACCCATCCACCAATAATAGCACCGACGATACCGACAACAATATTACCCACAAGGCCAAAACCGTCACCTTTCATCATTTTCCCAGCGAGCCACCCAGCAAGTGCCCCAATGACAAGATATGCAATAAATCCCATAATTAATTCCTCTTATTTTTCTGAACCCCTTAAATATTGTGCCTTTAATATGTTAAATTGGCAATGAAATTTAATTGATTATCGCTCAATACTACATTCAAAATTATCGGAACTTGTATTGTTACCGCTGCCTTTATAGACGGCAATTGAAGGATAAGGGCATATTTTTCGACTGAATTGAACGTCATCATTTTTAACCCGGTTTGCGACAAGTTCATCTGGCTCAAGGCCATTTTCCACCCAGTTCACAATGGTGTCGAGCCACGGTAGGGTGGTCGCACCAACGCCGGGTGCACCGTGAAAACCGCCTGGGACGAGGTAAAATTTATAATAATCAGACGTGTCACCCATTTGTTTCATTACCCTGTCATAATAGGCTATTGAATTGCTGGCGGGGACCGCCGTATCGGCCCAATGATGATAATGAATGACTTTTGCGCCGCTTGCTTTTAGGAAACTTAAATCTGCATCGACTGCATCGGTTATTTCCGCAGCATCGCTAAGGCGGGCAGGGTCTTTATCAAAATCAAAATTTTTCCAGCTATAATCCGGATCGTCTAGTGGGAATGCCATATAGCGCATGTAGCTTTCTGCAAATTCAACATAGCGGTCAACCTGGTCTTCCCCAAAAACAATTGAGTTGATCCATGCGCTTTGGGGACCGTTTGTGCGCATATAAGAGGGTTGGTCACCCTTTGCTTCTGCGCCAAAAGGTTGGCCGGGGAATATTAAATCACCAGCGGAATTTCGCACGCCATCATATATTTTATTAAGGGCGGATATTTGCCCGTCAGTGAAGCAATCGGCACCATCTGTGCAGTTTTTTAAATGAACGGCCGGATCAAAGTCACAGGCGAGCGGATTTTCAATAACGCCGTCACTTACCCCGTCAATATCATCGCATCTTGCGTAAATGGCATTTGCCAGATGTTCGATTTTGTCTGGATGAATGGCTCCTTCGCCAGACAGGGCTTTTGCTTTCCAAATGGCCCACATATGGATCGCTGAAATGTTATAAACCGGGGCCGCTAGAAGGTAGCCGTCAAAATCATTTGGAAAACGCTGAACTTCCATCATGCCCTGTCTTGCGCCTGCAGAACCGGCGACATAATAAGAATAATCGGCAGGTTTATTATAATAGTTATTAACGATTTCTTGTGCGATCTTCGCCGTTAAATGAGTTGCGCGAAATCCGTAATCGATTACTTTCTGGCGGTTATTGTAGCCGTAATTTTCTTCTTCCATATAGCCGTTATGACCGAGGTCGGTTGAGGCAACTGCATATTTTAAATTAAGCGGCTGGCCCATATAACGTACATTGACCTTACCGCCGGCTCCTTCGTTACCGACCATATAAAAGCGATCGTTCCAATCTTTGGGTAAGTGTACTTCAAAGCCGATATCCGGGGCGATGGTGCCGCGTACTTTGCAATAGGCAGGGTTTCTCTGGCCAGCATCAATATCACTCGTGGAAATTAGTGTTACGGTGGGGTTCGAATAATTATGCAATATTGCTTTGCAGTTATAATCGCTTTCCTGTGCCTGAAGAGTGTTGAATAAGAATAAGCTAAAGCCCAATAAAATAAGTAAAGTTCGCCGCATTTTTTCCTCCCTGTATTTTTATATATCTAATTATACGCCTTAACTAAAATAACCCTTCGATTGCATAAAAAATCTATGCTAGAATTTAATAATACATATTTGGGAGCCAAAAATTGAATAAAAAGTTTTTATTTAGTCTGATTGTTATTATTTCCGGTCTGACTTTTGATGTTTCATATGCCCAGCAAGAATGGAATATTATCGCGATTGTGCCTGATGATCACTCACGTCGGGCAATGGGCGCTTATGGGGATGAGCAGGCGGTAACACCAAATTTTGACAAGCTTGCAAGTGAAGGGGTGCGTTTTACCAATGCCTATGCGGCAGCGCCCGTTTGCTCCCCGAGCCGGGCAGCGTTTTTTAGCGGTAAATATCCAAGCCAGGTTGGAATAAGTGATTTTTTAATGCTCAATGAAAAATATGCTGGTCGCGGCATGGATACATCGGCGACCCTTTGGCCGCAGCTACTCAAACAAAACGGTTATAAAACCGGTCTTATTGGAAAATGGCACCTTGGCGCAAGTGAAGAATATCAACCAAGAAAAAGAGGTTTTGACTATTTTGTAGGCTATCAGCAAGATTCGAAGGCCTATGATCCGTTTTTGGATGTAAACGGAACCGTAGGGGAAGTTAAAGGACATACGTCCAATATATTTGTCAAGCACGCCAAAGAGTTTCTTAATCAAAATAGAAATAATAAATTCGCCCTAACCATGACATTTCGCGAGCCGCAACGGCCATGGAACCAAGTGCCGCAAGAAGATCTCGACGCGGTAGCCCATATTGATCCTATAGTGCCGGATGTGCCGGGGATTGATAAGGCATGGTTAAAGAAAATGACCCGCGATAATTATGCAGCAATTCATGCACTAGACCGGGCCGTAGGTGAGGTGATGGATGAGCTAGACCGTCTTGGCCTAGCCGAAAAGACAATCGTTATTTATGTGGGGGACCATGGTATGCTGATCGGCCACCACGGATATTTCGGCCGTGGTGCGGTGGGGGTTATTGCTGGTGATGAAGTGGTGGGTACTGAAAATATTGCTAATCTTTATG
>JABJKT010000008.1 GCA_018660225.1 Kordiimonadaceae bacterium | reverse complement strand
GGGTTAACCCCTTCTCCACACAACAGGAAATAAATCACAGTCTAGTGGATCGCCCGGCATTAATCCCGGATCCCTTAACACATCCGTAGTGCCAATTCGCGGGTCCCAAACTACATCATCACCAGTCCAGCGTGTGGCATAACCTCTACGGCGGGTCATTGAGCTTTGATTACCTTTAGCGCCATGAATAATATCAGTATGATGGATCAGACAGTCGCCGGGCTCTAGGTCGTAACAAACAATATCATCTAACGCGACTGTCGCGTCAATATCCGGCATGGTTTGAAGCGCGCCGTCTTGATATTCCACGTGGCCTTCTCCACTAAAACTCTCAGGGCGGTAGCGGATACCGGTATTATGGGATCCTTTAACATAACGCACGCCGCCGCTTTGTTCGGTTACCTCATCCATGGCAAACCAGATCGAACATATTTGGCGTCCCTTTATTTTCCAGTATGGCCCGTCCTGATGCCAGGGCGTCGGCTCAATTGAACCCGGTTCCTTAACAAGCAGATGATCAAAAAACATATTAATTTTGTTTGAGCCCATAAGTTCTGCCGCTATTTCCGCCGCTTCACTTTCAAAAACAAATTTTCTAAAATCATCGTTACGGGTCCAGACATATTGGTCGCCGAAGAAGCGGGTTGATTTTTCGCTGTCAGCATATTCTTCTGCCATTTGTCCTGGGTTTTTCATATTATCGTCTGTAGCGCGCCTAAGGAATTCAACCCATTTCGGGTCAAACGAACCGCTTATTTTTACAACGCCGTCACGGTAATATGTTTCTTTTTGCTTATCGGTTAGCATCACACCGTGACTTCTTTCTTTTTTGCTATCATATAAAACAATGACCCAACGCTGAGAACAGCTATAATAATCAGACCAAATAAAGGTTCTCGTGATACCATCATAATAATGAAGCCGCCAGAGATCAGAAAAAGTAACACGGAAATAGTTTTAAGCACTTTTCTAGGCAGCTTAAATTCAGCCCCTTCATATTCGGCTGCCATTTTGCTCGGCACTTTATATAAGCTTACCGCAATAAAAAGCTGTTGCAAAAGAAGTCCCATCACCGCAACAAGCGCGTAATCCTCAATATCACTACCGGTGAGGATCGCGGCCACACTAAGAAGCGTATAAGCAATGATAGAAGAAGACGGTGTCTTAAATTGTTTTGATCTTTTAGCTAAAAATTCAGGCAGCAACTTTGCTTGGGCCATAACAAATATATCGCGTGAATATCCTAGTATCAGCCCGTTAACGGTCGTTGCCGCGGCTGCAATAATTGAAATAACCAAAGCACTAATAAGCCAGGGCGGAAAGAATGTCATCGCCACATCAAGCACAGGTGTCGTCATGCCCTGAAATCCACCTTCGGTTTTAATACCACTTAAAATCAAAGAAACACCGCCATACGACACCAGAACAATGAGAAAACTTATCCCAAGTCCCAACGGAATATTAACGGTCGGCTTTTTAATTTCCCCGCCAAATTCAAGTAACGATATAAATCCGGCAAATGAAAAGTATCCTAAAACCGCCGCATTAAATACCGCCCCGACACCGTTAGGCATAAAAGGCGTTAGGTTTCGGACTTCAAAATGCGGAAGCCCCGTAATGATAAAAATGCTCAGCATGATCAGAAAAAATATAACCAAAGCAGTTTGAAATTTCACCACCAAAGTTGAGCCATAAATATTGACCAAACCAAAAAACATCACCACCGAAGCCGCCGCCAATGTTTTATTAAGGCCGGGAAAGAAGTAAACGATATAATCAGCAAAGCCATAACCAACAAAGGCATTAACAAGCACCACCGCACACAGCAGTACCCAAACGGCAAGAAAACCGTAAAAGGGTGACAAGAGACGCGAAATGGCAACAAAAGTCCCCCCTTCCGCTGGCATTAGGGTGCCGATTTGTGCTGTAGCAAAGCAGGTGATAATCGCCATTGCCCCTGAAATAGCATAAGCAAGCAACACAGAAGGCCCGGTAATATCGATCAGCTCAGCCGGTAAAATAAAAATAGAAACCCCAACCACAAAGCCGGTGATGGTAAAAACGATCCCCCATAGGCCAATTGTTTTATCATCCGATATATTCTGTGACATTTGATACCCTCATTATTTTCTAAATGGAGCCTACTGTTTTAAAAGAGCTTGGTCAAACATGAACCTAACATAACAAAGAAATTCAGAAACCATTCAGGCAGGAAGGCGTAAATATAAAAATAAGAAGGGGTTCATTAAGATCAAATGTAAATTTAAAAGGAGACCGAAAATGAACAAGAATATTAAAATAGCAACATGGATAGCCGCACTCGCTATCAGTATAGCAACCATCGTGCCTTCTCAGGCACAGGACCGCGGCAACAGAAATTATAATCAGCGACAAAATCAGGAAGTCGTTATCGCTGGCCCTGGTTACGGTAACCCTGAATATAGGTACCAGCAACCCAGAGGACGAAATAATACTGTCATTTATCAGCGAAACAGAGGCAATCAATACGCTTACGGCAGACCATTTTTCGCCAAACAAAATTTTAGAAAAATGAAAAACCGTAAGAAAATGAAAAGAATGCGTCGTATGAACCGGGTCTATAACCAACCACAATATAATCGCCCGGTAATAGTCATTCCTTTCCCTAATATATTTAGATAAATTCTATCCTATACCGCACGTCTCATAAAAATTATGGCGTGCGGTATTTTAATTAAAATCTATTTTTCACTAGTCCAGATATTAGCATCCCCCGGCATATGCCCACCAAGATCAACACCGACTTCTCTTTCAATTAAATTATTGAGCCGCACATTTAGTGTCATGATAAGTTCTCGCTCAGTTTCTGGATTAAAGGCAAGGTTATGTAGCTCAAGCGGGTCGCTCTCAAGATCATAAAGTTCAAGATCATTTCGGCCCGTTAGTGCTTGCCACGTTTCCGGTTTATGATGATCCCCTGGGGCAAACCAGCGTGAAAACTTATAGCGTTTGGTGATAATTCCACGGCCCATGGTTCTGGTATCAAATTGAATAAAATCAGCAGGATAAGTGAACTGGACCGGGTCAGCGCCCCTTTTTTCTGCTTCTTTTTGTAACATTCTGATTTTTTCAAGACGCGAATTTCCTTGCGTCGTATTAGTGAAATTAATCAGAAGCTCTTCTCTCTCTTCGCTTTGTTCACCGTTCATAACGGATGCTGAATAATCATATCCAACAAGGCCATTTGATACATCATTATAATCTTCCCCAACCAATTTAATCAGTGTAGGCGCTAAATCGACGGAGCTGAACAAAGCGTTTGAGCTGCTGCCAACTTTCCCGTCCGGATGCCTGATAACCAGCGGCACATTAAGATTTTCCTTATACATAAAGGGCCCCTTGTGACGCAGCCCGTGCGAGCCGGCCATTTCCCCGTGATCGGATGTAAAGACAATAATGGTATCATCCGTTAGGCCCATATCTTCAAGTGATTGCAAAAGATCGCCGATTATTTTATCTGAATCGACCAAACAAGCCGCATAATAATTCATCACATTTCTATAGGCTACTTCGTCCGTCACTTCCTGTTCGCCGTAAAAATATTGCCCCAGTTTAACAAATTCCATCTGCGCTTCTGGTTTGGTGTTTAGATCATCCTTGAAATTTGCCGGAACGTTAAAACCGAAATCATAATTATAAGGATATTTATCCTGCGCTGGCCTCATATCACTAACAAGGCCGGGCCGTAATCTGGTTTCTGCCTGCTTGCCGTTAGCATCAAGCCACATAATATCATGGGGATTAACAAAATTTACCGCAAGAAACCACGGATCATCACTGTCTTTTTGTCGCGTAATATAATCTTTTGCATTGGCAAGTATCTGCTTGTCTTTCTCTGCACCTTCATAAACGAGGCCGCCGGTATCTTTTTCTTTATGCCATTCATCAAACCCATAAGGCGCAAGCGCATCAGTATTATCATCATCAAATCCTACCGAAAGATGCCATTTCCCTTTATAGGCCGTTTTATAGCCAATTTTTTTAAACATCTGCCCGATGGTTGGTGAAGCATCAGGATCAAGCACAGGGTCCCAATCACCATCGCCGGGATTTGCAAATATAGTCGTCTGTTGAACATGCTGCCCTGTATAAATCACCGAACGTGACGGTGCACAGGAAAGGGTGGCAATATGATATTGATTAAAAGAAAAACCCTGCTCGGCTATTTTATCGCGGTTAGGAAGATTAAGCCCAGCGGGAAGCGTATCCCATGAGCGCTCCTGATCCATAACGATCATCAATACATTTTTGTGATCAGGGTTATTGCTGCTCTGTTGCGCATGCCCCGTATATGGCGCTATGACCATAATTATAAAAACGGCTATTACTGAAAAAAATTTAAACCTATCCAATGACATTTAATCAACCCTTATTTTGTTAAAACCTGCCGCAATCCACTTTCATTTTATCGCCTGTAACGGCGCTTGAAGCATCGGACGCATAAAATAGTGCAGCCTTTGCTACTTCTTCTGGTGCAACCCATCTTTTTAAGGCCGCAGGATCGCTGTAATTTTCTTTTATAATATCTTCTACCGGTCTTCCTTCTACTTTTGCTCGTCGCTCAAGTATTCTATCCATATTCTTGCCAGAAACCGCCCCCGGTAGCAAACTATTTACCCGCACGTTATCAGGACCTACCTCTCTAGCCACCGCTTCGGTCATGCCAACCATGGCGAATTTCGTAGCACAATATGCCGAACGCATGGGATAGCCTTCAATACCCATAAGGGATGACATATTAATGATCGAGCCTGATTTTTGATCGCACATAATTCTTGCCGCTTCGCGCATACAGTACATTGCGCCAAACAGATTTATTTCAGCGCAGTTACGCCACTGATCAACATTTACTTCTGCTATAGTCGCGACCGGCCCCGGCACACCGGCGTTATTAACCAAAATATCAACAGAGCCTGTAATTAACTGCGCTTTGTTAAATAGAGCCTGAACTTGATCAAATTTTGAAACATCACATACAATTGCCGTGCCGTTATTTCGCATCGCCACTTCGCTAATTGTTTCAAGGCTTCTTCCCGACACCACAACATGGGCTCCTTCATCCGCAAACATATCTGCAATTGCTGCCCCAATACCCGTACCACCACCGGTGATGACCGCGACTTTATTTTCCAGTATTTTGCTCATATCATAATTCCTTATTTAAAATCTCTTGAGGGATCAAAAAGCGGCATTTCCGGCTGACGTCCCAATATATAATCACCCATCAGTTTTGAAATATAGGGGCCAATGGTGTATCCCCCTCTTACACAGCCAAGCACAAAAACATTTTCTTTATTGGCAAGCCTACCCGCAAGGGGGTAAAAATCCGGCACATTTGCTTCAAAACCTGTCCATGACCTGACGATGCGTATTTTTGATAATTTTGGTAAGGCAAATTTAGCAAGCTGTAAATTTGGTATCAGTGTTTCAAGTGAAACATTGCCGCGCCCTTGTTCAGGCGTTCCTTTGCCTTGCCAACCGCCACCAATTAAAACAGTGCCATTTTCTTTTTGTTTCATAGTCAGTAAGCCTGTTGCATGGCCAATAATCGAATTTAACAATCTTGGGGCCCGTTCGGTGACAGAGACCGTATTAATACGCGCATTTATCGGTAGATCAGCACCAATCATGGCCGCGATATCCTTCATCCATCCACCGCACGCAAGCAACAACCTCTTGGCAACAACCGTTTGTCCGCCAGATGAAATTTCAAAACCATCCGAATTTTCACGAATTTGAATGACTTTAAATTTTTCAAGAAAGCTTATCCCGCTTTGTTTTATTTTTTTACGGTAATATTGCCCACTTAGAAGTGAATTGGCGTAACCATCATCGCCGCAGTAACTTGCTGCAACAACTTTTCTGGCCAGCGCTGGTTCTTTTTCAATAAGTTCCTTATCACTTACAAAAGATATATTGGCACCCGCTTCTTTTTTTAAGGTCATCCGCTCATAAAGCAGTTCCGCTTCCCGGTCATTAAAAGCAAGAGTGTAGCCGCCGGTTTTATGAAACCCAACCTCAGCACCCATATTTTGCCATTCTTCATGGCCTTTTATGGCATAAGGCATCAACTTCACACGCTTGATTTGCAAAGATAAAGTGCCGGCATTAACGCCCGATGCGCCCTGTCCAATATCTCCCTGCTCAAGTATAATGGTTCTCATACCACCTTCAGCAAGCCTGATCGCAGCGCCACATCCCATATTCCCGCCGCCTATAACAGCGATATCAAAAATAACATTCATAGCGGTGATACCCCCGGTATGGGGAGTTTATCATAATCAATTTCATTTGATATATCATCAAGCGCGACCGGGCGGAGCGGCGAACGAGCGGTGGATAGGCCAATTTCAGATCTTGTTTTCTTACTTATATGCTGGGTGATTAAAGCAAGACTTTCAGAACAGTACCGGCCACCGCAAGGTCCCATGCCGCAGCGTGTTCCTGATTTAACGGCATTTGGCGAAAGAGCTCCCGTTTTTATTTCATGTTCAATTTCACGGCGCGAAATACATTCGCAGCGGCATACTTCTGTGTCTTTTGTGATAAAACTCTGCAAGCCAGAACGGGGAATACTAAGCGCTGTTGCTGCCAGGCCAATTTTTTTTGCCTTATCAAATATTTTAAGATCTTTTTTGTTATGTTTTTTGCCCGTTAAATCTTCGAGCACGGCAAGTGCCGCCATGCGTCCTCTCATCGGTGCAACAGAAACGCCAAGAATTCCAGCATTATCACCGCAGGCATATAAATTTGAAACAGATGTCCGGCCATATTTATCAATTGTCGGAACCCACCCGCCAAGCAGCTCATCATAATGATGATCAGCACCGGCAAGACGGGTCGCTTCAATGGCTGGCATTAATCCATGACCATAACATACACTCTCGGCAGGAATATACTGCTCTGCCTGATCACTCTTATGCCAATTGTGATCTACTTTAATAACCGTGACACCTTCTACTTTTTCTTTACCTTCAATTTTATTTATGCCGTGTTGCCAGAACACTGGCACGCGCATTTTATAAAGTTTAAAAATCCATTTAAATCCCTGCCATGCAAGCGAAGGGTTTGAAAGCATTGAAGGTAGCGCCTTTAACCAATCGATCCGGTTATTTAATGAAACGACTGCGGCTACCGTCCCTTTAAGCCTAATAATTTCGCTGGCAACTAAAAACACGAGCGGCCCATTTCCTGCCACCACGGTTCGCCGTCCCGGCACCATCATATGTTCTTTAAAAAGTACCGTTGCGCCGCCAAGGCCAATAACACCGGGGAGTGTCCAGCCCTGTGTCGGGATAATACGTTCCTGTGAACCTGTTGCGATGATCAATGCTTTTGCGGTCAATTGCTCGGCGTCCGACGCCATCAACCACGTATCATCATCCTGTTTTTCGATATGCCAGACGCGACTATTAAATTTTACTTCAATAGCGCTCTGATTTATTTTTGTGCGAAGTTCATCACCTTTTTCAGAAGCCTCCGTGCTAGGTGCTTTTAAAATAGATTTTGATTTGGCGCGCCAAACCTGTCCCCCTGCGACTTTTTGTTCATCAAGCAATAGTGTTTTTAAACCATTATCCGCCGCTTCAAGTGCGGCGTTTGCCCCTGCTGGCCCTGCCCCTAAGACAATAACATCATACATCGTGCGCTCTTTTAATAATAAGTCCATCAGCAACAGATGTCCGGCAGGCCTCGACTTTTATCCCGTCAATTTCAACCACGCATTCCTGACAGGCACCCATCACACAAAAAATTCCCCTTGGCGATCCAGATGGTGCGTTTCTGATATTTAAAACGTTTGAACGAAGAAGTGCGGCAGCGATAGTTTCGCCGTCAAATGCCGGATAATTTTTACCGTCAAATTCAAATGATATTTCGACACTGCGCTCTATCATGGCAAATATGAAATTCCTAGTTCATCAAAAGTTTTTCTAATGTCATCAAACACTTCCGGCGTCGCGGCATAAACCGGGTCACGCGGCACACCGGCTGGCTGTCCAATTAAATTAAGCGCGGCTTTAAACGCTGCTGGCCAAGTGGAATGGCCCATTAATAGCTCATATATCACCGTAAGCTTATGATGAATTTCCGCTTGTTTTCCTGATGGTTTTTCCTTGGCCAGTGCGGCAATATTTCGCGTATCGTCGCCTAAAAACTCAGGCCCCGTTGCGATATAACCTTGTGCGCCAAGAGCGATGCCTGGCATAATATAATGGCACGGCCCAACCATAATCGCCATCTTGTCTGCGAAGCGGTTAATAAGATGGCTATGATGAAAATAATCGCGGTTGCTTTCTTTGATGCCGATAATAGGCGCTACATCCATAATGGCACCAATATCATCTAGCGATAAATTAAGCCCGGCGCGCCTCGGTGAATTATAAGCAATGATAGGCATATCAATAGCGGCGTTTAGTTTTTCAAACCTACCCAGAAGTTCATCGCGGGTGGTTTTAAGCACATATGTCTGCGGCATGGAAAGAACGGCCGACGCGCCATTTTCCTTGGCTTGAAGGGCAAATTCAACACTGCTTTTAAGCATTGTCGCCGAGCATCCCGTAATCACCGGCACTGCCCCGGCTGAAGCATCAACCGCAAGCCTAGTCAGACGTCCTTTTTCGGCCGCCGATAAGGCCCAGCTTTCACCGTTATCACCCGACACACAAATGGCCGTTGCTCCTTGACCAATCAGCCATTTGACGAGTGATTGAAACTCGTCTTCCATAATATCGCCCGCAGCGTTAAAGGGGGTCGGAGCGGCGGGCACAAACCCGTGTAGATCTTCTTTTTTCATAATGTACCTATAATTTCTGCTGTGTAAATTGAACCCGTTTGAGCTTCAATAATATAAAGTTTGTTTTGTTGATAAATCACATCGGTGCTCCACACACCTTCGGGTAAATATACAGTTGCAATAAGATCACCGATAATGCTGTAAACATAAGCGCGCCCTGCCTGCGCCTGAGCCACGGCAAGATTTCCGTTATCCTGTGCCGCTAGGCCGTCCGGACCAAGCCCGCCTGACAATTGAATATAAGTGCCAACCATCGGCCATACGGGATCAGGATAATCAGCCAGAAAGCGCCATACAGCATTGGCGCGCGTTGCTGATAAATAAACCAGTGAGCCATCCGGACTAAGAGCGATACCATTGGGATAAGGAACATTATTCAGGACATGATGGAGACTTCCATCGGTTTTATAACGAAACACATTTCCTGTCGGGTCACTTAGGCTAGTACGCCCGCTATCGGTAAACCAGATATCACCGTTAGGGGCTATTGTTAAATCTGACAGCCCTTTAAAATTTTCACCTTTATAATCTGAAGCCAAGATTTTAAATTCATCTTCGCCATCATATTCCAATAGGCCATTCTTATGATCTGTCAGAATGAAATTGCCATCGCTTTTCTGCTTAATCGAATGCGGTTCTCCGACATAGTTTTTATGTAACGTCCATTCACCGTCTGGGGAAATTTTAAAAATCCGTCCGTAAGGCACGTCAACAAGCCACATATTACCGTGATTATCAAAACAGGGCCCTTCCAAAAATGAATGCAGGTTCTGTCCCGGTCTTGTCATCTGTACCCACGGCGTTGGCTCACCCGTATAATAAAATTCTTGCGGTAATTTTGACCATAATGTTGCGATAATGCGCTGTGTCATGCAATTACCCCCTCTTCTCTTAGTTGTTCGATTTCTTCGTCTGAATATCCTAGTGAGGATAAAATTTCTTCACTATGTTCTGAGAAACCCGGTGGAGCGGATATGATCTCAGGTCCATCTTCAAATTGATAAGCGGCGCTTGGTAAAGTCACACCATCAACATCCTTAAAATAATTTTCAAGTTGTGGGTCGGTGACAGCCTCATCAAGCGTTCTTTGACGTTCAGCAGGTAATCCATAATTATGAAATATATCCTGCCAGTTGGCCGCCGTATCTGATTTGAATATTTCAGCAAGTGTTGCTTTAATTTCTTTTGATTGATGCCACAGGCTTTCCCAATCAGCCGTATCTTTTAAGTCTTCAACGTCATTATAGCCTTCACATTCAAGCATTTCCCACATGCGGCGGTTTTGATCAGGTGTAAAAGCACCGATCATTAATATGCCGCTCGACGTTTCATATGAACTAATTCCGGCTTCTTTGTCGCGTTTTATTTTTACGGGATGCTTCGCCGCTGCGGCTTCCGGCGCCATTAAGGTCATCGCCACTTCTAGCATTGATGAACTGATATAAGTTCCCTGACCAGTTTTTTCTCGCCTGTGAAGGGCGGCTGATATAGCAAAGGCCGCATTATAACCAGCCGCATAATCAACGAATGAAACACCCGGTTTATGACCGCCTGATTGTTCAATAATGCCGCTAGTTGCCTGTATGACATTATCATAGGCGTTAACCTCTGCTCGGTCGCCATAATTGCCAAACCCACTTAGCGAGCAATAAATTAACTTGGGATTTGCGGCTTTTAAATCATCATAACCAAGGCCGAGTTCATCTAGTGCGCCGCTACGGTAATTTTCAACTAATATATCTGCACTTTGCACTAGTTTAAGTAAAATTTTCCGGCCGGCAGTTTGTTTAAGATCAAGAGTTATCGCCTTTTTATTGGATGCCTGAACCTGATAATTCAAACCCTTAAGCGCATCATTTTGCGCTTTATCCGGTCCACGGCCACGGGCCGGATCCGGCATTGTTGGTGGTTCAATTTTGATCACGTCTGCCCCTAAAAGTGCAAATTGATAGGTCGCAAAAGGCCCCGCAAGAATATGGGTTAAATCTAGGATTTTTATGTTTTCATATGGTCGCGTCATAAGTATCTTTATATTCTCTATTGTCTTTTATTGCAATATTGTTTTATAATTAAACACATGTTTTGTATATAAAACTTTAAAGGTTAAATTTGTAAAATGTCACATGTTCTTCATAGAAATATAAGCAAACCTGTCCCCACTGTCAAAAGTGCAGAGGGACATTACCTTATTGATGAAACAGGAAAAAAATATCTCGATGCAAGTGGCGGTGCTGCTGTGTCGTGTCTTGGTCATTCGGAGAGCCGCGTTATTGATGCCATAAAGGATCAGCTTGATAAAGTCGCGTTTGCTCATACTGGCGTCTTTTCTAACACTGCCGCCGAAAAACTCGCCACTTATTTAATTGAAAATGCACCTGAAGGTTTCGGCAACGGCCGGGCTATGTTTCTTGGTTCCGGTTCAGAAGCTATGGAAGCGGCCTTAAAGCTTGCCCGTCAATATCATCTTGAGAGAGGTGATGAAAAACGCGCTAAAATAATTGCCCGCGATAAATCATATCACGGCAATACCCTTGGTGCACTGGCCACCGGTGGTCATAAGCAGCGCCAAATTCCCTTTGCACCGCTACTAATTGATGTGGCCCACATTCCGCCCTGCTATGCTTACCGTTATAAAAGGGCTGAAGAAACATTAGAAGAATTTGGCTACCGCATGGCAAGCTATTTGGAAGTTGAAATATTAGAGCAAGGCCCGGAAAATGTCGCCGCCTTTGTCGTTGAACCCGTATCTGGTGCGTCGCTTGGCGCGGAACCTGCCGCGCCGGGATATTTCAAACGCATCCGCGAAATATGTGATCAGTACGGCGTGTTATTCATTGCCGACGAAGTGATGTGCGGCATTGGTCGCACTGGGCACCTTTTTGCCATGGAAGCAGAAGGCGTTACCCCAGATATATTCACAATAGCCAAGGGTCTTGGCGCGGGTTATCAGCCGATAGCATCAGTGATGGCATCAGAAAAAGTCATTGATGCCATAAAGCAAGGCAGCGGCAACCTGTGGAATGGTCATACCTATATGAGCCACGCCATCGCCTGCGCCGGGGCGCTTGCGGTACTTAAAGTCATTGAAGAAGATCAACTGCTCGGAAATGTCCGCTCACAAGGCGCAAAATTAAAACAGATGCTAGAGGATAATTTTGCCGATCACATAAACATTGGTGATATTCGTGGTCGTGGTCTTTTTTGGGGCCTTGAAATTGTTGCTGATAAAGACACCAAAGAACCCTTCCCATCTGAATATAATCTCGCTGGCAAAATAAAAGCGGATATCCTCGAAAATGGAATGCTCTCTTACCCGTCCCAAGGATGCGTTGATGGAATTCGCGGCGATCATATCCTGCTCGCTCCGCCCTATACCATCACTGATGATGAGCTTGTCATTATTATCGAAACAGTAAAAAAATGCCTTAACAATCAATTGGATCAGCTAAAATCATGACTAAAACAATCCTCACATGCGCCGTAACCGGCAATTTAACCAATCCAGAAATGCACCCGGGACTTCCTATAACGCCAGAACAAATTGCAAAGGCCGCCCTTGATGCGGCAAGTGCGGGGGCATCAATTGTCCATCTTCATGTGCGTGATCCTGAAACAGCAAAAGGATCAATGGAATTTGCGCTATATGATGAAATGGTTACAAGGATCCGTGAAAAAAATACTGATGTGATCCTCAATCTTACCACTGGCGAAGGTGGACGTTTTGTTCCCGGCAAAGAAGATCCGAAAATCGCCGCCGAAAATTCAACACTTTGCCGTCCCGAACTTCGTGTTTCCCACATTGAAAAACTAAAACCTGAATTATGTACCCTTGATCTTAACACCATGTGGTCCGGCCAAGCGACTGTGATCAACAGCCCCGAAAATCTAAAAATCATGGCTGAACGCATTTACGCCGCTGGTGTTAAGCCGGAAATTGAAGTCTTTAACAGCAGTGATCTTCATCTGCTAAATCATTTTGTTGCTGAGGGCGTGATCAAAAACCCTGTTATGGTTCAAATGGTTATGGGCGTCAGGTTTGGCGCACCGGCCAATTCCGAAACTATGGTTTATTTAAAATCCCAGTTACCTGAAAATGCCGTATGGGCTGCTTTTGGTATTGGCAGAATGGAATACCCGATGCTGGCGCAAAGCTATGTGCTAGGCGGGCATGTTCGGGTTGGTATGGAAGATAATCTCTATATTAAAAAGGGCGAACTGTGCCGCGACAATGCTCAGCTGGTGGAAAAAGCGGTTCATATTGTTGAGGAACTTGGTGGTCAAATCGCAAGCACGGACGAAGCACGTCAGATACTAGGGCTTTAAAATATGTTAATC
>JABJKT010000057.1 GCA_018660225.1 Kordiimonadaceae bacterium | reverse complement strand
TGCCTGAGAGTTTCCGGGGCGGTTGCTCCTTCGGCGCCATAAATGATCTCTCCCGCTAGGAGAAAATAGCAAGGCCATAATAGAAGGATAAAAAGAAGAGTCAATCAAAGTGATTATAAATGCTTAAAAATTATCAGACGAAAATGCGTGATTAAAATGTGACAATGTAATAGATTGATTTTCAGATAATATTAATCACGCGAGGCCTATATGAGTTTTATAAAATCTTTTTGGAAATTTGTCAGAAAACTACAGTCATTTGTAGGAACTTTTCTGTTCCTTATAGTGCTGGTGATTTTTACCTCAATTATTCTGGGGGCATTCTTTTTTGATCAATCCGATGACCGCCAAAAAGCGGATAATGCTGCGCTTGTGATAAATTTAAAAGGCACAATCGTTGAGCAGGAAGAATTTAGCAGTGATCCTTACGGTCAGCTTCTTAGTGGCGGCACTAGCTCCAACACGCGCCTACGTGATGTGGTAAGGGCAATTGAATTGGCCGCTGAAGATGATGATATCAGTGCCATTATTTTGGACTTTAGCCGTTTTGGCGGCGCATACCCATCAAAGCTTCATTATATTGGCAGCAAAATAGCCAAGTTTAAAGAAAGTGGTAAAAAGGTCTATTCATATGGCAGTCTTTATGACCAATCGGCTTATCTTCTCGCTTCTTTTGCCGATGAAATTTATATGCACCCGCAGGGCGCAGCTCTTTTATATGGTTACGGCGGATTTCAAAATTATTACTTAGGCTTTCTTGAAAAAGTAAAAGCAGAAGTGCAGCTTTTCAGAGTGGGTAAATTTAAATCCGCTATGGAACCCTTTATTCGCAGCGATATGTCAGAAGAAGCAAAGCTAGCTAGTCTGGAACTTTATGGTGGGCTTTGGGATGCGTTTATAACGGAAATATCAACTCAAAGAATGATCGATGAAAATATAATCCGCTCAGGTATTGAAAATGCCGATCAGATGCTAATCGAACTGGGTGGTGATTTGGGGCAGCTCGCGCTTGAACATTCTCTTGTGGACGGCCTTAAAACTCGCGGTGAATGGGTCGACTATATGCAGGATCAGGTTGGTCGTGGTGAAAAAGGAAAAGGCATTAACCAGCTTTATTTAAACGATTATTTAGCCTCGAAGGTAAATATGTCTGAATTTAACAGATCTAAGGATGTCGTCGCAATAGTTTATGCAAATGGCTCCATTATGGATGGTAATATGCCGCAGGGTACCGTAGGTGGGGACACTTTATCAAGACAGCTCCGCGAAGCGCGCCTTGATGATAATGTTAAGGCTGTCGTGCTCAGGATCGATAGTCCGGGCGGTAGCGCATTTGCGTCTGAATTAATTCGCCAGGAAGTTCTTTTGCTCAAAAAGGCTGGCAAGCCGGTTGTAGCATCATTTGCAGCAGTGGCGGCATCTGGCGGTTACTGGATTGCGGCTGATGCTGACGAAATTTGGGCTAGCCCGACAACCATTACAGGTTCGATCGGTATTTTTGGCGCAATACCCAATATTGAAGGAACTTTGGCAGAGATCGGCATTACCACCGATGGTGTGGGAACAACACCGCTTGTTTCAGCGGGAATTAATAAGCCGCTTCCGGGGAAACTAAAAAATATCATTCAAAGCAATATTGAAAATGGATACCGAAGGTTTCTAGAAATTGTAGCCAAAGGCAGAAATATGACCACCGAGCAGGTTGATGAAATTGCCCAAGGCAGAGTATGGATCGGCCAAAAAGCGCAGGAAATTGGTCTGGTAGACAAGCTTGGTAATATTGATCAAGCCACTGCTTCAGCGGCCGAGCTTGCAGGACTGGATGATTATAAAGTTAAACATTGGGAAGATGATATACCATTTGAAGTTCAGCTCATTGCAAAAATGTTAAATCAGGACGGCACATTAAAAGCGCTTATTGAAAGCAAAAAGAATAGCCCTGAACAGCTACTAATGAATAAAATTACAGAAAAATTATCACTCTTTAGCAAAATGAACGATCCCCATCATGCATATGTACTTTGTCTGAACTGTATGGGCGGATTTAATCCTTAGTTTTTATCCTAAGTCGTTTGAATTAAAGATGGTTAAGTGTATAAGGTCGCCTTATGAGTGATGAAAAAATGAACCTATATATTGCCAATCCACGCGGCTTTTGTGCCGGCGTTGACCGTGCCATTAATATTGTTGAAATGGCGTTGGAGAAATACGGTGCGCCCGTCTATGTGCGCCATGAAATCGTTCATAATAAATATGTTGTCGAAGGACTTATAAAGCGCGGCGCAATATTTGTTGATGAACTTGATGAAGTGCCGGGTGATAAACCTGTGGTATTTTCTGCGCACGGCGTTCCAAAATCTGTTCCGGCCGAAGCGCAAAGCAGAAATATGCTTTATATTGATGCTACTTGCCCACTGGTGAGCAAAGTTCACCGTGAAGCAGAACGGTATGACCGTCAGCAAGCCGAAATTGTGATGATCGGCCATAAAGGGCACCCGGAAGTAATCGGAACAATGGGCCAGTTAGCAGAGGGATCAATACATCTTGTGGAAGGGCCGGAGGATGTGCAAAAGCTTGAACTAAAAAATGCGGATAATGTGGCCTATATTACCCAGACCACATTGTCGCTTGATGACACTTCAGAAATAATTGCGGCACTTAAACAAAGATTTCCATCAATTCAGGATCCTAAAAAAGAAGACATCTGCTACGCCACGACAAACCGGCAAAATGCCGTAAAGGCACTGGCGGAAAAGGTCGATGTGGTTCTTATTATTGGTGCGCCAAATAGCTCCAATTCAAGACGGTTGGTGGAAGTGGCGCAAAAAGTAGGCTGCCGCTCTATGCTAATCCAAAGGGCATCAGAAATAAATTGGAGTTGGTTTGATGATGTTAAAGCGGTTGGTATATCAGCCGGGGCATCGGCGCCTGAGATACTGGTGGAAGAAGTGATGGCCGCCTTTAATGAAAGATACCACTCAAAGGTTGAAAATATTCTTACCATAGAAGAGAATGTCACCTTTAAAGTACCAGCAATATTGCTGAAGGAAGATTAACAATGGCCGTTTATACAAATGTCAGTGCAGATGAAATAGCCGCGTTTATGGCTGATTATGATATGGGCGAAGTGGTTTCCTTTAAAGGGATAGCGGAGGGGACCGAAAATTCAAACTATCTTCTATCAACCACTAAAGATCGATTTATCCTTACCCTTTATGAAAAACGGGTTGATGCGGATGATCTTCCTTTTTTTCTTGGTCTTATGGATCACCTTGCTCATAAAGGCATCACCTGCGCCACGCCGATCGCTGATAAAAATGGCAATGCATTAAAAGAGCTATGCGGTAGGCCCGCGGCGTTGATCAGTTTTCTTGACGGTCTTTCTGTCAGCCATCCTAATGCTGGAAACTGCCGACAGTTGGGGGCGGCGCTGGCGGAAATGCATTTGGCTGTAGCCGATTTTAATCTATCCCGTAAAAATGATCTTTCTCTCAGTGGCTGGAAAAAGCTGGCCACAACGTGCGAGGACCGCGCTGATGAATGTCAGACCGGGCTCGGCGAGTTAATTCACACGGAAATGGAATATTTAAGCAGTAATTGGCCTTCGGATTTACCAAGCGGAATTATTCACGCTGATTTATTTCCTGACAATGTTTTCTTCCTTGACGGTAAATTATCTGGATTGATTGATTATTATTTCGCCTGCTCTGATATGCTTTGCTATGACGTGGCGATCTGTCTTAATGCATGGTGTTTTGAAGCGGATGGCTCCTTTAATGTGACAAAAGCATCTGCTCTTATTGCAGGTTATAATAAAGTAAGACCGCTTGCGGATAATGAAATAAATTCACTGCCAATTTTTTGTCGCGGTGCGTCACTTCGTTTTATGTTAACCCGGCTTTATGACTGGCTTAATAGGGCCGAAGGTGCGCTCGTTAAAACAAAAGACCCTCTTGAGTTTTTATCAAAACTTCAGTTTCATCAAAAAGTGAGTAACGCTTCTGAATATGGTGCGGATATAAAAAAATGAAAAAAATAATCATTTATACCGACGGGGCATGTTCCGGCAATCCCGGCCCGGGGGGTTGGGGCGCGCTGCTAATTTATGATGATCACCAAAAAGAGATTATGGAAGGCGCGTTTGATACCACCAATAACCGCATGGAACTGACCGCGGCTATTGAAGCATTGATCGCGCTCAGAGAACCATGCTTGGTGACACTTCATACGGATAGCACCTATGTTAAAGACGGTATTACCAAATGGATTGAAAACTGGAAAAAAAATGGTTGGCGCACGGCGGCTAAGAAGCCGGTTAAAAATGCTGATCTTTGGCAGGCCCTTGATGAAGCCGTGAAACGTCACACTATTAACTGGTGCTGGGTAAAAGGGCATAACGGCGACGAAGGTAACGAACGTGCCGATGAACTTGCCAATATAGGCCTTAATAATTACAGGATTTTATAATGTCGCGTGATGATGTTTTTAAAGCGATTGATGTAGCCGATAGCGCCGCGCTAAAAGAAACTTTGGAAAATGACCCAAGTTTAGCCGCCGCTCGAAGTAATGACGGGCTTTCGGCGATACTCTTTACACTTTATATAGGCAAGCCTGAATTGGCAGAAATTCTACTGGCTTTTGAACCAGAACTGGATATTTTTGATCTCTCTGCTTTAGGTGGGGCCGCTCAAATATCGCACATTCTTGCAACGAACGATAAAGCGGTTCATGAATATAGTGGTGACGGTTTTAGCGCTCTTCATCTGGCATGCTATTTTGGTCATGCTGATGTAGCACAGTTACTTCTTGAAAACGGTGCGGAAATTGACAAAACGGCCATGAACGGAAGTGACCTTCGCCCGCTTCAAAGCGCGGTTGCGAGCTGTCATCTTGATGTGGTGAAAGTTCTTCTTAAGTTTGATCCGGATATAAATATTAAAATGCTTGGTGGCTTTACGCCGCTTATGTCAGCAACAGCCCTTGGCGATGAAGAAATGATCGAACTGCTGATCTCCCACGGTGCCGATCAAAGCCTTAAAGCGAATGATGGTCGAATGGCTGCAGACTTTGCCAAACTTTCCGGCAATAAATAATTCTTATATTAATATAATCTAGGCATTAAAAAAGCCCCTCATTTCCGAAGAGATGAGGGGCTGATTTTATATCTTAGGTTGTGAGTGACCGGAGCCACTCACAAATAACAACTACTAGAAGTTCGCTTTAACACGAGCGTAGTATTGACCACCTTGCCAATCAAGACCATCTGAAAGGAATTGACGACCACGTTTTTGTGATGTCTCAACGACTTCAGGTTGGGATTTTGGGAATGTGTTCAGCATGTTGTTCGCACCAACAGTAACCGAGAACTGCTCATTCACATCATATGTGATCGCAAGGTCAAAGAAGACACGACCTGGTTGCTCATCAATACGATATGCTTCAAGCGGTTGGTTAGAACCAATGTATACACCAGCATCATCAAGACCAGCATTTAGCTTACGAGTTGCAACCCAACGACCACGACCCATTACAGACCAGTTGTCCATGCTCCAGTTCGCTGTAAGTGTAGCTCTGTGAGGCGATGTTGTGTTCTCAGTGTTGAACAATGAACGTTCAGAAAGATCATGCTCAAGCATCTTAACTTTCACGTGAGCATAAGCAACTGTCAAACGAAGTGAACTGCTTTCAAGATCGATATTGTGTGTTGCTACAATTTCGATACCACGTGTACGTCTTGAACCCTGGTTAGTTGGGAAACTAACACCGGTAAGTGTTGAAGCACCCTGGAAACCAGCAGCAGCAATCGCCGCAAACTCATTTGGATAATCAACCACATCGAATGTTGGTGTTGTTGCAAGAGCGTTAGTAAGTTTAACTTGGAACAAATCAACAGTAATGTTTGTGTTATCACCTGGAGTAAAGATGAAACCCAATGACAAGTTACGGGCTAGCTCTGGGCTAATTGTACCGATACCAAAAACGCCACCAGGCACACTATCAGATGTGAAAGTACCTGTTTGTGTTTGTGAACCATCAGCACGGAAACCAGTACGAACCTGTGTATTGTTGATCTGTGCCACAGTCGGTGCATGGAAACCTGTAGAAGCGGCACCACGAACACCGATTAAGTCTTCAACCAATTGATAACGTGCTGCTACTTTCCATGAGAAAGTATCACCAAAGTCAGTAAAGTCTTCGTAACGACCGGCTACGGCAATGTTGAAGTCTTCGTTAACATCAGCTTCAACATCAAGATAGAGAGCATAGTTAGAACGATTAGCGTTGAAATATGTATCCGGTGAGAAACCACCGAAACCATCAGAACCAACGTTTGCGCCACGACCACCTTCAAGATTAAGAGCTATACCTTCATCTGTAGCAGCAAAAGTAGCTAGGTTTGGACCGGCAGCTGGGCCAGTAAACCATGAGTTCTTATCACCAACAACATTGTAATATTGCTCCGTACGGTACTGAGCACCGAAGGCAACGTTCAGGTTATCAACTGCATCTGTATCAACTGAATAAGTGAAATCAGCACCAATAGAACGTTCTACGTTCACTTGTGAACCAATGTAGAAAGCAGTTTGGACGTTTGCATAGTCAATAGAACCGTCAGAAAGCTTAGCACCACCCAAAGATGGGTTATGTGTGTCACTGATGCTGTTATCAACACGGTTACGTCCAATAGATCCTGAGAAGTCATAAGTTAGACCATTGTCCAAATCACCACGGAAACCGGCATAAGCACCAATATCCTGACTGTCCATTTCAAACCAAGGGTTATAACCGTTTGGATGAGTGAAATGACCAGAGAATGCACGTTGAGTTACACCATCAATAACCAGTGGTGTACCATCAGTATTAAGACCAAGAAGATATGCATTTTCATTAAAGGCTTGTCGACCATTTAGGTAAATATAATCGTTCATACCTAATGTTACAATACGGGAAGCACCAGAGTTACCACCAACACCAGGTGTTGAGTAACCAATTGGAAGACCTGCACGGAAGTTGAAAGGCTCTTTGTGATGTTTTTGGCTAACGTTACCAAAAGCATAAACTTCTGAATTTTCGCCAACTTCCATTGCCATGTTCCATGTTGCAGTGAAGTGACTTTCTTCATTTACACCGAATGGAGCAATAGTGTCTGAGTCAAGTTCAGCAGGATCTTGGAACTGACCGTCATAAGCTAGAGCGCCGCCAGTTAATGTGCCATTTTGTTGGTTGTTCCACTGTAGGATTTGGTCAGCAGCGTTTAGATGTCTTGTTGCACGGTCTGTCGCGTCAGTTTTACCGTAACCAACAGTTACAGTTAAGAAACCACGGTCAGCAAGTGAGATACCAACTTTAGAAGCAAGGTCATAAGAGAAACCGTCGCCTGCATAATATTGACCGAACTGTGCTTGACCTGAAATACCTTCTGAATCGTCAAGTGTTAAGTTAATAACACCAGCAACCGCATCGGCACCATACTGAGCAGCAGCACCATCACGTAGGATGGAAATACTTTTCAGTGCGTTTACAGATAGTGAACCAACGTCAGCAGACTGCCAACCGGCAGTATGGATAACAGCATTACGATGCATACGCTTACCGTTTAGAAGAGTAAGAATTTCACCGTTGTTAAGGCCACGAAGTGATGAAGTACGGATAAGTGAGTTACCATCACCAATCGCGTTACGGTTAACCACATAAGATGGTGAAACAGCAGCGATAGCGTCTTTCATGTTAAGACTTGGTGTAGCAGCAAGCTCATCGGCTTGGATTACGTCAACTGGAACGTTTGAGTCAAGAGCCGTACGGCCTTTAACACGTGAACCAATCACTGTAATTGTATCGTCTTCTTGTCCTTGTTGTTGTGCGACCGCAAGGTCAGCAATAACAAGCGTGGACAAACTAGCAGATAATAATAGTAATTTTTTCATATCTAATATTTCCTCCCAAAAAGCTAAATGTCTATTTAATGATCACTTAACTGATTGTGTTTTTAAAATTCAAGAGCCCTATCATTACTAAAAATAAGACCCAGATGAAGGTTAAATTCTCCCACTTCAATTAACGAAGTAAAATCACCTAACCAATTGGTGTATATAGCAAAAATGAAAACAGAAGGTGTCATTCAGATTAATAATTAGTGAAATAACTATTTATTATTGAATGACTAAGTCTCCCTATTACATATTCCACTACGAATCTGTTTATAGGAATTTTCGAAGTAAATCAAACAATTACTCCCCAAAAGGGCCCCTAAACTTAAAATTTGATGTAAATTTACAATACTGTGCCATTTTAGCAACAGATTAATGATATATTATAATGAAAACAACGAGATATGATGAGATATAGTTAACATATCCAGCAAAAGTGTGTGATTTATGCATTAATTGACTAGGCTGTACCGAATTGAGAAGAAAGCATTGAAATATCCACGCCAAGTTTGGCTAAAGCGCGCGGTAACTTAAGCTCTAAGTCCGTTCTGAAGACCAGCTCTTCGTCTGCTTCAATAGAAAGCCAGCTGTTTCTCATGATCTCATTTTCAAGTTGGCCACGGCCCCAACCTGAAAATCCAAGCGCTATGAGATAATCCTGCGGCCCTTCACCGGCGGCAATGGCCGTTAATATATCAATTGTTGCCGTTAGGGCGATGGTTTCAGAAATGATCAGTGTGGTTTCCTGCACATAATCGGCACTATGTAAAATGAAGCCACGACCTGATTCGACCGGCCCCCCTTCATGTAAGGTGATATTGTCTAAAGAGCTTTGCGTATCTTTATCATCATCGTGATCAATGTTGAGCTGGCTTAAGAGGTCTGGAAAGTCAATGTTATCGCATAATTTATTTATAACCAGTCCCATAGCCCCTTCTTCCGAATGGGTGCAGATATAAATAACTGAACCGTCAAAGCGCGGATCGGTCATGCTCGGCATGGCGAGAAGTAACTGTCCGCTTAAATAACCTTGTTTAGCCACTAATTAAATCCATTTTAAAACGCCCTTAACCTTAAACCTTAATTTAACATAATAGTTGTGCTGCTATGTCGGGTCAAGTCGTATGAATATCCAAATGTTTCATTTCTATTCATCTGCTACTGGCATTTCCGGAATTAATTATGTAAAGATTAATAAACGAAAATAATAAGAGGTATCATGTCCAAAGAACTTATTGTCCTGATTACATTAATCGTTTACATCACTTTGCTCATTACGCTCGGTTATTTTGGCAGTCGACGAACTCATAATAACACGGACTTTTTCATTGGGGGGCGTACGCTCGGCCCCTTTGTCGCTGCCATGAGCTATGTGGCAAGTTCGGCTTCGGCCTGGGTGATGTTGGGGCTTAGCGGATTAGGGTATGCGGTCGGCGTGTCAGCATTTTGGGTTGTGCCGGGATTAATTCTTGGTCACGGCTTTTCGTGGCTGTGGGTAGCGCCACGTCTGCAAAAATTATCTCATAGTGAAAAATTGGTGACGGTAACGGATTTTCTTATAATTGATGGCACAGAAGCAACAAAGAAGCAGATCCGCATTTTCACCGCCATCATCATTATTTTTTGTTTCATGTTTTATGTTGCCGCGCAATTGCAGGCAGCGGGCGGAACATTTGCTGTGACGTTTAATCTGCCACTCACAGTAAGCATCCTGCTCGGCGGGCTTGTTATAATGACATATACCATGCTCGGGGGCTTTTGGGCCGTTAGTCTGACCGATACTTTGCAGGGCTCGTTGATGTTGATCGCCGCTATCATACTTCCTACTCTTGCCCTTATTGAAGTTGGGGGCATAGTAGATTTTTGGCAAAACTATTCGACCGTCGCAACGGTTGAGCAGTTGTCGCTTGGCGATAGTCACTCCGGTATAATGCTGGCAGGTTTTATCATTGGCAGTATGTCAATCGGACTTGGGGCTGTGGGACAACCTCATTTATTAACGCGGTTTATGTCCTTAAAAAGCGGTAAAAAAATGCGCATGGCACAAATCATCGCTGTAAGTTTTATCGCCATCAGCATGACCGGTATGATAATTCTTGGTATGTGCGGTAAAATAATGGTGTCGGAAATTTCCAATTCAGAAGATATATTCTTTCTTCTAACGGATGATTTGCTGCCTGTTGTGCTCGGGGGGATTATGGTGGCTGCGGTGCTCAGTGCCGTGCTTTCAACGGCTGACAGCCAACTTCTTGTATCGGCTTCTTCGGTTGCGCATGATCTTATGGGCGAAGCGGATGAAGGGAAAAGCAGACTTATTGTTTCGAGGCTGGTTATTGTCGGTTTATGTATTTTCGCAGTTGTTACATCGATTTTTTTACCCAGCGATATTTTTTCACGTGTGCTATTTGCCTGGAATGCTTTGGGCGCCAGCATTGGTCCGGTGGTTATAATGCGCCTTGCCGGCTTTAAATTAAGGCCGAAAGCGATATTGCCAACAATGTTGGTTGGCTTTAGCTTAACCATCGTATTTTTCTTGAGAGCAGACGCGCCGGGCGACTTTTTAGAAAGAACTGTGCCGTTTATTTTGTGTATTGTGATATTATATGTCACACGTAGAAAGCAATAGAGTGCATGACGCGCCCTTATTGAAATTTATCGTTTCGTGCTTATATGTAAAATAGCTATTGATTTCTCATTAGTTTATTTTATTAATTTTTTTGAAGGAATTTATTATGGAATTAAATGTCTTTGCAATTGTGTTTGTCATACTGGTTGTTTATCTGTTTTTTGCAGGTGTTAAAACTGTATCTCAAGGCTATAATTATACCGTAGAACGTTTCGGTCGATACACAAAAACATTGCCCCCTGGGTTTCATCTCATTGTACCTTTCTTTGATAAAATTGGCGCCAAAATGAATATGAAAGAACAGGTGCTGGATATTCCTTCACAAGAAGTGATTACCAAGGATAACGCGATGGTAACCGCCAATGGCGTCGTGTTTTTTCAGATAATCGATGCCGCTCGTGCCACCTATGAAGTGAATGACCTTTATATGGCAATTCTTAATTTGACCATGACCAACCTTCGTACGGTGATGGGCTCGATGGATCTGGATCAGCTCTTATCGCTCAGGGATCAGATTAACGCTAAACTACTTGATGTTGTTGATGATGCCACCCAGCCATGGGGTGTTAAAGTAACCCGTATAGAAATTAAGGACATTGAACCACCACGTGATATTGTTGACGCGATGGCCAGACAAATGAAGGCTGAAAGACTTAAGCGCGCAAATATCCTCGACGCTGAAGGCGAACGGGCAGCCGAAATTTTACGTGCTGAAGGTGAAAAGCAGGGCGTTATTCTTGAAGCCGAGGGTAGAAGAGAAGCCGCTTACCGTGATGCGGAAGCCCGCGAGAGGGAAGCCGAAGCAGAAGCAAAAGCAACCGAAATGGTTTCAACGGCTATATCTAATGGTGACCCGCAAGCGATCAATTACTTTGTTGCACAAAAATATATTGATGCCCTTGGCCAATTTGCCAATTCAAGAAATGAAAAACTTGTCTTTATGCCCCTTGAAGCAAGCGGCGTGATCGGCGCGCTTGGCGGCATGACTGATATGCTCAAAAACCTCAATGTAAAAAAAGATACGGATGATAAACACCTGCCATAATCAAAAAAATTCTAGAAAAAGGACAAAATAATGATGGAGAATTTTGAATTTAACCACTGGTTCTGGTTTGTACTTACACTCGTTCTTTTAGGACTTGAAATGATGGTGCCCGGTGTGATCTTTATGTGGCTTGCGATCGCCAGCGTCATTGTCGGTGGCCTTGTGATGATCGGCGCCGATATTGGCTGGGAGGTGCAGTTCATTATCTTTTCAGTGCTCGGTATAATAAGCGTTTATGCAGGACGCACATACCTCCGTAAAAATCCTATCATAAGCGAAGATGAAAACCTAAATGACCGCGGGGCACGTTATGTTGGCAATAAATACACATTGGAACGCGAACTGGTTAATGGTGAAGGAAAAGTCAGAGTTGGCGATAGTTTATGGCTGGTCCGCGGCGACTTTGAAGGCGAGGTTGGCACTACTGTAAAAGTGGTTGGATCAGATGGTGTGGTATTAATCGTCGAACAAGAATAATAATCTAACGATCATCCATCTGAATTAAACCTTCTTGCAGATAATCTGGAAGCAGAGGTGTATCAATAAGATATTCCGCAGTATGTTGATTGTCCGCAGAGCGAGCATCACTGATGGCTTTTTCAAATTCATCAGAACTATAAGTACCCCGACCAATCCACATAAGGGCAACAAGTCCAAATCTTTCTTCTTCGTTTAAAGTATCAATGGCCCCTTTAAGTTCGTTATAGGCACTGTCCTGGGCATGTTCTTCCGGCTTACTTTCTTCAACAATGCCAGCCAGACTATGTTCTGTGTAATTATCAGAATTATGGCCCTCAGATAATTCTTCACTTACCATGGCAAGTGAGCCTTCACGGTATTCGCGAGCGACTGAAATTATAAATTCTATTTTTTCCTGACTAACCGGGATCATAACATACCTCTCTGGTTTATAGCATCATATCATTTTTAAAAGGTAACTCCAAGCGTTGTTCAAATTAATGACTTAAGTCAAAAATCTATTCATTTAAGTTATTTCAGGCAAAGTATATTTTCTCATCGCTGGTCTGCCAACGATCATATTTATTCATCACATTTTGAAAGATATTACTTTGCAGATTAAGCTCGAGCCAGTTTTGTAAATGAGGGTAAGGCAAGCTGTCAAAGGCATCTTTATCAACAAATGCAAACTGGCGGATGAAAGGAAAAATCGCCAAATCGGTGATGGTTTGAACATCTGCACTGAGAAATTTTTTTTGAGATAATATTTTGTTCAGTTGCTTTAAAAAAAACTCACCATTTTTTCGGTGCTCATCTTTTGATAATTCAGGACTTCGGCTGGCATATTTATATTTTTCAAGATGGGTTTTAAACTGGTGATCATTTATGTCAATCAGCGCATTCATTTCATCAAGATAT
>JABJKT010000056.1 GCA_018660225.1 Kordiimonadaceae bacterium | reverse complement strand
GATATCTTTAAAATCACTATCAAAAACACATTGGGTAATACCGTAATGATCGCGAAGATCAATAAACAAAAGACCACCGTGGTCACGCTTGCGGTGTACCCACCCGGAAAGGCGCGCTACGTCGCCTACATTGTCGCTTTTAAGCTCACTACAGGTATGAGATCTATATTCGTGCATTTTATTTCTACACCTTTTTTAAATATTCAAGTTCAATTTAGTGTCTTTTTGTGCTTTATTGTCGCTTTGTCAAGTTAATCTTTAAATTGAGCCAGATATAAATGAGTGTAATTACAACAAGCGAAGCCTTAAAAGCGTTATGTGAACGTCTTTCCAAATCCGATTATGTTACCGTCGATACGGAATTCCTGCGTGATAAAACCTATTATTCAAAACTGTGTCTAATTCAGATCGCCGATGATAACGAATATCATGCGATTGATACCCTGATTGGCGGCCTTGACTTGACCCCATTTTATGATCTGATGGAAAATGAAAAAGTGCTCAAAGTGTTCCACGCTGCTAAACAGGATATTGAAATATTAGTCAATATGGCAAATGTGGTTCCAAAACCGCTTTTCGATAGTCAGATCGCTGCCATGGTGTGCGGTTTCGGTGACAGTATCGGTTATGAAAAACTGGTGCTCGCCCTTTGTAATAAGCAACTTGATAAAAGCACAAGATTTACCGATTGGTCGCGCCGTCCCTTGACCGAACGCCAAATAGATTATGCCCTTGGCGATGTTACGCACTTAAGGGTAATCTATAAAAAATTACAACAGCAGCTCGAAGACACGAACCGGGTTAGCTGGCTCACCGAAGATATCGCCGAAATGCTTGATAAAGAGAGCTATACCATCAAGCCAGAAAATGCCTGGAAACGGGTTAAAATAAGAAACAGCAATCGCCGCTTCAATGCCATCGTTCATAAATTAGCCGAGTGGCGCGAAGCCGAAGCACAGCGCCGCAACATCCCTCGCAACCGGGTTATGCGTGATGAAGTAATGCTTGAGCTATCCGCCGTGCGTCCAACCCACACCAACGCCCTGACCAGTGTTCGCGGCCTTGGCGCCAACTTCGCCACTAGTAAAGGCGGAAATGCCGTTATTGAGGCTATAAAAGAGGCTATGGCGCTATCCGATGATGAACTACCGGTTATTTCACGACGCAAACCCCCATCCCAAAACACTGACCCGATTGTAGAGCTTCTTAAAGTACTGCTCAAACTTGTCTGCAAAGCCGAAGATGTCGCCCCGAAACTTCTCGCCAACGTCGAAGACTTAGAACGCCTCGCTGAAAATGACGAAGCCGACGTAAAAGCACTTCATGGATGGCGCTATGATCTATTCGGTAAAAACGCCCTCGCCCTTAAAAACGGCGAAGTCGCATTTGCTATCAAAGACGGCGAGATTGAGGTTTTTGATCATAAAGAATAACTAGTCATTTTGCTATTAGAGTATATCCTTTAAAAAGTCCCTCTTCTATGATACCTTGCGTGAAATGTGATCACACATAAATAAAAATACAGGGGTGGATCAAGTCTGTGGATCTTTTTGCAGAATTAAATAAACGAAATATATTTAAGGTAGCTTTTGCCTATGTCGCCCTTGGTTGGGTGGTGATACAGGTAACGGATATGGCGGTACCTGCGCTTAATTTACCTGAAACTCTAAACAGTATTGTATTTTATCTCGGAATGATCGGATTTCCGTTTGCACTCTTTTTCGCCTGGGCATTTGAGCTGACACCGGACGGTGTAAAACGCACAGAAGACGTAGAGGAAGATAAAAGCATTCACGTTGATACTGGCAAAAAACTACAAAATGTTATAATAGCATTGCTCGCGGTCGCGCTCTCTTTCGTCGTCTGGGAAAATTATTTATCATCCCCCGTTGAAGAAACCGAAATCGCCCAGAATGATCCTGGCGCTACCCCACCTACAGAAATAGGCAAGTCAATTGCCGTGCTGCCGTTTGTCAATATGTCTGATGATAAGGATTATTTTGCTGATGGTCTATCGGAGGAACTACTTAATTTACTTGCAAAAAACCGCGATTTGAAAGTGGCCGGGCGCACATCGAGTTTTGCCTTTAAGGGTGAAAATAGAGATTTGCGTAATATCGGCTCTGAACTTTCTGTGGCTACGGTGCTTGAAGGTTCTGTTCGCCGTTCCGGTGACCGCATTCGCATAACCGCACAGCTTATTAATGTTGAGGACGGCTATCATCTATGGTCAGAAACATATGACCGTGAACTGGTTGATATTTTCGACATTCAGGATGAAGTAGCCAAATCGATCACCGATGCCCTTCAGGTGACATTAAGTGGTGACGAAAGCGAAGTTCGGGACCGCCCTACAGATAATCTTGAGGCCTACGCCATCTATCTGGAAGCACTGACTATTCAGGCGGACACACTTAAATCCGTACGCATCGGACTTGCCAGGTATAACGAGGCTATCGCCCATGACCCTTCCTTTGGTGAAGCATGGATTGGGCGGGCGGTCATGGCCTACAACCACATTCTTTTTAAAGACAGTGCACCAAGTGAAGGATTAGAGCGGGCCCACGCTTATACGCTGGATGCCTTGACGGTAGTACCTAGTTCTGGTTTTCTGGAGGGTATTGTAGAAGCAACCCGAGGTGACGATTATGATTGGTACGAAGAAATTAAAGCATTTAATTACGCATTCGAAGTAGAACCAAATAACGTTTTTCCCAAAGTATGGCAGATATACAGCTTCAATGAAGCCGGCTACCGCCAGCAGGCTTTAGCGCTTGGCAATGATATGTATGCCATTGAACCGCTCGATTCATCGATTATGACGCGTTACGCTGTTGCGCTTTCAGCAGCAGGTGAGAGAGACCGCGCCCGCGAGATCTGGGCTAAAGCAGTTGATCGCGGTGTTATAGAAGCTGCAGGCTTTTATTTTGTCGATAGGCTGCTTGATGGTGATAAAGAGGGTGCCATTGAAATTTTTGAAACGGTAGGTGCCATTCATGGCCTTGACTATAGTGGCATCCGAGCCTTGGTTGAGGCGGAATTTAATGGCCAGCCGCTTGACCCGGAACTCGCCGCTGATTTTGATCTGGGGCATGATTTTATGGCACAATTTGATTTGGGCAGAGGCCGCCTTGACAAATATATGGATGAATTGATCCCGGTGGATATGGACATGGCGTTTAGTTCAGCGGACAATCTTATCTATCTTGCAATGGCATTCCCTGAGGTTGGCTTTACCGCACACTCCAGATTTCTCGAAGTTGCCACCAAAATTGATATGATTAAGCTTTGGGACCAATACGGCCCGCCCGATATGTGTTCAAAAGATACCGGCGAATGGGTTTGTAATTAGACAACCCTCTCTTGCCAGCCATTCTTTTCTGTCCGCGTAGTGGACTTTTGTTTGTTTTTCGGTTTTAATAATAAAAAAACAAATATCACAACGGGAGAAGAATGATGAAAAAGCTCACCAACATTATAAAAACCAGAAGCCATTTATTACTAGTGGCACTCGCCATTACCGGACTGGGTAGTCAGTTTTCGGGTTCTCACGGCACGTTATTTTCCTCCACCGTTTCTGCACAAGAGGCACCCGTAATGCAGCTGCGTGTAAATAATGATGTTTTATCAGGTGAGGCTTTGGGTGAGTTTGAAGCAGATGAGCCGGGAATGGGTAGCATATTAGCCCGTGAACATATATTTTATACAAATGCCAATGATCAATATTCCACTGGCATATGGGAAGCTAAACCCGGCACCATGACTATTCAAAATTCTTCTTATGCTGAAGTGATGTATAACCGAGTTACCAAATTCATATAGACCAAGGGCACCGTCCGTTTGAACGTTAAATCCTGGCAAACCTTCAAGGGCCTTAAGTCCGGATACACCGGAAGGTGCTGAAAGTAGTGCTTCACGTGTTACAGAAACCGTATTACCGGCTTCGCCTTCTCCAACCGCTTCTGCGGCACTAGACATACGTCGACCTGTTACAACAACGACATCCTCTTCTTGATCAACCGATGTGGCTTGTTGAGCGGTTGCACCTGACAGTAATAACGAAGCGTTTAATAACGCAATCGTCGATACTCCCGCAGACAACCGAAATTTCTTTAATAAAGTAATTTTCATTGGCTTTCCTCTTAAAAAGTATTTTAAATTTGCGGTAGTTTATTTTTCAGATGAACCTACCACCATTAAGGGGAGCTATAGATGTGACCCCCTTGTATAATCACCGTACGGTTATAACGTAACATTGTCAATTTAACTTGTAGTTTTCGTAGAATAAAACTTCTTCCCCACATAGTAATACTTAGATCATTCCTGGAAACTACAAGAATGATTGCACTTGTGTTAACAGGAAAGCTCATTTTTTATATTAGCGGCACTTTTTTCTTGAAAAGTAAACCACAAGATATAGTTTGCTATAAACTGAATATTTGGTGCGTATATTATGAATAAAACAAATCTATCCTCACTGGTTAATAGAATATCCGGACCAGCATCAGAAGCGTGGGCCGTAGGTGATATGGCAACAAAGCGAATTCAAGCGGGTGATGACATTATTCATTTAGGAGTCGGCGATCCTGATCTTGATACACCAGCGGCTGTAAGCGACGCTGCGATCGACGCCATAAATTCAGGCAAAACCCATTATTCACTACTTGCCGGCGAGCCGGATTTAAGATCTGGCGTTGCTGAACATGCCATGACGCTTTATGGCGGCCACATTAGTGCGGAAAATACTGTTATTTTTAGCGGCACACAGGGAGCATTATTTGCATCTTTTCTTTGCTTAACCGAAGCTGGTGATGAAGTGATTGTTCCGGAGCCCTTTTATTCCACATACCCGGCCGTTGTTACGGCGGGTGGGGCAACGATGGTTTCGGTGATATTTGAAAAATCCGAAGGATATACTCTCAATTTGGATAAAATCAAAGCAGCAGTAACAGATAAAACAAAAGCTATACTGATTAATTCTCCAAGTAATCCTTCG
>JABJKT010000055.1 GCA_018660225.1 Kordiimonadaceae bacterium | reverse complement strand
TTATGAACCTGCAGCAGATCAAATTTATTTGTCCGTAAATCCTTTTGGCTCTGGGCGTTCTGATCAACACCTTCCTGCTGACCGCTGATGCTTATTTTGGTGGCGAGGAAGCATTTATCACGCGCACCAAGCTCATCAAGGGCGCGGCCCACGGCAATTTCAGCGTCCCGATAAGTGGGCGAAGTATCAATGACTGTGCCGCCTTCTTTAAACAGCGTTTCAATAGCATTTCGGCGCAGCATAAATTCCGCATCATTGGCAAAAGTCCCAAATTCAAGCGCCGTTCCAAGCCCCACCGCCGGGACCTGCTCACCCGTAGAATGAATTGTCCGGTGTAACAGATCACTCGATTGCGCATTTGCAACACTACCAAGTCCGCTGCTAGCGAGGATCCCAGCCCCCGCAGCGGCGCCAGTTAATTTTAAAAATTCCTTACGTGTAAATTTATCAGTCATATTTTGCTGTCCACTTTTTTTATTATAAGTCGTTGAAATACTCGATCATCCTATTGCGTTCTTGCTGCGTAGGCAAGCGCCCCTTTAGCGCCCCCAAATTATCAACCACATGATAATCATTAACCGTTCCGGGAATAGCGACGGTTACATCAGGGTGAGCGAGAATAAATTTCAAGAAAAATTTACCCCAGCTATCAACGCCAAAATCACTTGCCCAACCTGGTATCTGCTCGCCCGACGTGGCCCGAAAGAGCCGCCCACGGCCAAACGGCACATTAATCATCACTGCTACACCATGTTCGCGCGCCGCAGGAAGCACACTATTTTCTATCGACCGATCAAGCATATTATACTGACACTGAATGAAGTCAGGCTTATATTTTTCAATGAAGCCAACCGCTTCACTATTAAGGCGCGAGCGCACATGAGTGATCCCCACATAACGGATTTTACCGTCCGCTTTTAAGGCGGCCAAGGTTTCCAGATGATCATCGGTATCTTTTAAATTATGAACCTGCAGCAGATCAAAGCTATCGGTTCGAAGCGCCTGATAGGACCGCGCATTCTGCTCAATACCGTCCGCTTACCCATATATGCTGGTCTTTGTGGCAAGGAAACAACGATCCCGCATGCCGAGATCCTCAAGTGCGCGGCCAACCACCGCTTCCGCCCCGCGGTAAGTTGGTGAGGTATCAATGACTGAGCCACCATTAGCGATCAGCGCTTCAATGGCGTTCTTTCTCTGGCTATACTGCGCATCATTATTCATGCGTCCAAAACCATCACTAGCCGTGCCAAGACCAATGGCCGGGATCATTTCACCGGTTGAATGAATTGGCCGGTGCAGAAGATCGCCTGCTTGCGCATTTGCCGTTCCCGGCAGTGACGATAACGCCGCCCCCGCAGCCGCAGCAGCGGTTAATTTTAAAAACTCTTTACGGGTGATATTATTATTCATTACAAGTCTCCGTTTAAGTTATGACGCTTTTTCCTCGTGTGTTTTTCCAAGTCGCCAAGCAAGCACACCCCAAACTGCCGCGATAGGAACCCCTATCATCGCAATGGCACTGATCGAAAGCCCCATGGCCGAATTTAGTAAATTATAAAACCAGCCGTTGGCCACATCACCGCCCCGGAACACCACCGTGTCGATGAAGTTTTTCGATTTATATTTCTGTTCGCGACTTACCACGCTGAACAGGTTTTCACGTGACGGCACGAACATGCCATATTCACTAGCACGCCTTAGTGTCTGGAATATGACGAACACGCCAATGGTTGGGGAAATACTGAGCAACGCAAAACCAACAAGCGTAATAATTGGTAATATGATAATCCCGCCTTTAACACCGTAGTTTGATAGAACCGGCCCGGAAATAAACACCTGAAAGATAAAGGCAAAAATCGACACATAAAGATCGATTTGCCCAAATATCATCACACGCTCATCCGTATTAGGATAAGCATCATAAATCATGCTGCCCTGCTGGAAATAAGCAAATGTGGCAGTTAAGGAAAGCAGGAACACCAGCGTGCTTATTCCCATAAGGTAGCGTGATTTAAACACTTCCGTCACCCCGGACATGATGCCGCCGCCGATGGCCTGTGTCTGGTTATCATTAGCACTTTCCGTTTCTTCAAGATCATCACGGCGAAGCGATACCAGCTTATTAACGCAAAAAATAGCAAACAGCAAAATCGCCGCAGATATAAGCAGCAGGCTTCCCGTGCCAAGTACATCAGCGCCAAAGGTAACGATACTCGGCCCAACGATACCACCAATGGTACCCCCCGAAGCAATAAGCCCGAATAACACTTTACTATCACCTGATTTATAAATATCGACCATGAAGCTCCAGAATATAGAAACCACAAAGACGTTAAAAACGCTAAGCCAGACAAAGAAAATCTGCGCCACGATATCCATACGAATATTATTGGCAAAGAAATACCAGAACATCACCAGATTTAAGGCAAAAAACAGATAAACATAAGGGATAAACTTTCGCCGCGGATAGCGCGAAACAAGCGCGCCGTAAATCGGCATAACCACCAGCATCACAACAAATGTCGCCGAAAATAACCAAGGAAGGAACCCGACCCCACTAGCAATCCCCATGGCATCACGAATAGGCCTGAGGATGAAATAAGCCGTCAGCAGCGCAAAGAAATAAAGAAACGACCAAACAAAAGCAGCGCCTTCTTTTTCAAAAACACTCTTAAACTTATTTATCTGCCCCGAAATCTTTCCCTCAGAACTCATTTTGTAACCCCTTATGTCAGCATTATACGCAGCAAGGCCTTAATACCTGCGCCAGTTTTCTGAAATGTTATAGTAAGGGGCAGGAAAACACAAATGTGGGGATCGTGAAGTTGTTTAAATAAATAAAACCAACTCGCATCAAGTTAACAATCGTCACTCGCCTACTTGGTCGGCGAGTCCATCTATAAACGTGGGAGATTTTTCCATTTCTGAATGGATTCGCCGATCAAGTAAGCGAATGACGAAGGAGAGAATTCGATTACTGTTTAAGAAACCAGAGTTGTCACTTTACCGTTTTGAAAAGTTAATCTGGCTTGAGCATCAAGATGTTTAGATAAAGTGCTCTTAATATCGCCTACCGCCATATTGGAAAAGGCAGTTGATAGCGCATCGGCGGTTGTCGCGTCTGCTGCCCTCACGGTGACAGAAGCATAGCGATCGCTACTTAGTCCTGTCGCCGGATTAAACAGGTGGTGATGTTTTCCGCTGGCGTCGAACTGGTTGCCGTAGCCGCCGGATGTTGCTACTGCGCCGCTGTCTATTTCAATGACATCGGCGATTGAAACTGTATCAAAGGGGTCGAGTAGTCCGATGCGCCATGGTTCACCGTTGGCTTGAGGAGCCGCGGCGCGATATTCGCCCATATCGACGAGGACATTTTTATAGCCCTGCTCGGTTAAAAATTCTGTTACTTTATCGGTGATGTAGCCCTGGGCGATACCGTTAAAGCTGACGGCCATATTATCCCTAGCAAATGAAACATCATTCTCAGTGATGGTTATTTTATCTGAGCCAATGATATCCAGTGCCGCTGATATTTTACCTTCGAGACGCTCACGATCATCGCCGTCAAAATGGCTTCGGTATAAATTCCATAGTGGTTGAATGGTGATATCAAAAGCGCCATCCGTTTCGGTGCTGAATTTCTTTGAAAGTTTTAAAAGATCAATAAATTCTTCGGGAGAATTTTCAAGTGCGCCTGCCTTATTTAATGTCGAGGTTGCTGAATTTTCATCATAAATACTAAACAGTTTTTCATATTTGCTAATAATAGTGGCTGCTTTTTGAAGAACGGCATCTGCTTTTTCTTTATCTTCCCCGTAAAGCTGAATAGATGTTTCCGCGCCCAGTGCCCGGCCATGCCATTCAAACATTTCAGTTTTATTTTTGGCGGCTAGCAAGGCGTTCGGGGCCATAGCAACGCCAGTCGAGAGAGCTATAATTTTTAAAACGCGGCGACGGGTATTTGTCATTTTATCTTCATCCATAAATTAAATATCAATTATTTACGTAAAATTATATTTTTTAGTTGCTTTTAATATTAATAATCATTATTAAAAGCAACTATATTAATAATAATTATTAATAGCAACAATAAACATACATATTATCGCACGTTATAAAAGAAACCACTGGAAGTAAAATGAAAAGCTCTAAATTAAAAACTGCAAGCTCACTTTTAACATTATCAATGTTACTGGCGGCCTCTTCATCCTTCGCACAGGAAATGCCGTCACAAGCTGAAATGTGGGAAATGATCCAAAAACAACAAGAGCAGATTTCCCGGATGGAAAAGCTTCTGGGCGAGACAACTCAGGCCGTGACACAGACCACTGAAAAAGTGGAAGAGACAGGCCAAAAGGTTGAAGCAACCGTTATGGCAATGGAAGAAGTTCTTGATACGAGCGCCGGTAGATCCTCATCCCCTACCTCTATCGGTGGATATGGTGAGCTTCATTATAATGCCGGTGAGACGGACCAGATTGATTTTCACCGCTTCGTTCTTTTCACGAGCCATGAATTTAATGACAGCATTCGTTTCTTTAGTGAACTGGAAGTAGAGCATTCCCTGTCCGGTAACGGAAAGCCCGGCGAAGTTGAGCTAGAACAGGCATTCCTCGAATTTGACATGACCGAAATAACAACAGCAACCGTAGGCTTACAGCTCGTGCCTGTCGGCATTATGAATGAAACCCATGAACCACCAACATTTTACGGTGTTGAGCGAAACAATGTTGAGAAAAACATTATCCCTGCCACGTGGTGGGAAGCCGGCGTAAAATTTTCCGGCAATCTCGGTGAAACAATCCGTTATGACGCCATGATCCATTCTGGTCTTGAAACACCGATATCGGATAGCTCAAAAGCATTTGATATAAGAAGCGGCCGTCAAAAAGTGGCCAAAGCAACATGGAAAAATGCCGCTTATACGGGACGTTTGACCTGGATGCCAATTGCTGGCGTTAAACTTGGCGCGTCCGTACAATATCAAAGCGACCTCACGCAAGCCTCAAGCGAGCCAACATCCGCGACATTATTTACCGCCCATGCAGACATTAAGCATCAGGTTTCTACGAAAAATGAATTAGGTTTTCGCGCCCTTTATGCACAGTGGAATTTGGATAGTAATGAAGCAGAACTGCTCGGTAAAGACATACAGCGCGGCTGGTATCTTGAGCCTTCTTTCAAGCACAACCTTGATAATGGTCACGCTATTGGCGTATTTGCCCGCTACAGTATGTGGGATAATGAGGCAGGAAGTGTCATTAATACTGAAAACAAACAAACATCTTTCGGCGTAAACTATTGGCCTCATCAGAATGTTGTGCTAAAAGCAGATTATCAAATTGATAATTATGCCAATGTTTCCAAAGAAGATAACAGATTTAATCTGGGAATGGGCTTACAGTTCTAAGAAAGAAAAAGATGAAACTTATTAGCATAATCACTGGTTTTCTACTTATCAGCATACTGTCGGCATCGGCCCAGAGCACTTTTAAACCGGCCGACCGCGTCTTTAAGCGAACAAGTGAATATGTAAAAGGTTTTTTTGACGGCGACACACCACCAAAGGCCACTATTTGGGTCATTGGTGATCTTCGCGATAACATTAATGAAGTAATTAATGGTGTCGAAAGCACACCCGTTCGTTACCGTTATTGGCGTAAAGGAAACAGAACTCTTTGGGTTCTTGAAAGCGTCGCGCGCACTATGCCCATCACGGCCGGAGTTGTTGTGGAAGACGGTAAAATCGAAGATGTCAGCGTGCTCACTTACCGTGAAAGTCGCGGCCACGAAATTCAAAACCGTCAACACCGCGCCCAATATTACGGTGCATCGATTACTGAAAGTACACAACTGGATAAGCCAATAAACGGTATTTCCGGCTCAACACTATCGGCTAATTCCATGAAACGTATGGCACGGATCGCCCTGCTGCTTCATAATGATGTGATGGATGATGAATAAGGGGAATATATTTTGACCTTATTACAAATCATCGTCCTCGCCGTTGTTCAGGGCATCACCGAATTTTTACCCATTAGTTCATCTGGTCATCTGATACTAGTCCCCGCCCTCACCGACTGGCCCGATCAGGGCATAATGATGGATGTAGGTGTTCATGTGGGGACATTGATGGCGGTAATTCTTTATTTCAGAAAAGATGTTGGGCGTATGTTCCATGCTTTTGGCCAAATGCTGCTGCTTAGAGAAGACTATAATCACTCTGAACGGCACTTAATGCTAGCCGTAGTACTTTCGACCATCCCGATCATTATCATTGGCGGACTGGCCTCGAAATTTGGAATTCCGGACACAATGAGAACCTTAGAAATTATCGGTTGGGCTTCGATTATATTTGGCATTTTGCTTTATTGGTACGATAAAAAATCACCTGTCAAAATAAAGATGGCCGATATACGCTACGGTCATGCCCTTATCATCGGCCTTGCACAGGTGTTATCTCTTATTCCAGGCACAAGCCGTTCTGGCATTACAATGACAGCTGCTCGGGGACTGGGGTTTTCAAGAACTTGTGCCGCACGTTTTTCAATGCTGATGTCCATACCGACAATTCTAGCCGCCGCAACATTGCAGGTGATTAATATTGCGACGAGCGAAACTGAACTACAAATCTCAATAGTTCAGCTTTTATGGGGAGCGGGACTTTCACTTATCTCCGCCTTAATTGCTATTTCTGTCTTGATGAAATGGCTTGAGCGCTCTTCCATGACACCCTTTGTCATTTATAGGGTGCTGCTAGGAATTGGCCTGCTTTATCTCGTCTATCAGTAAGACTTACTTTTCAAGCCATTCGATAAAATTGATCGACGCGTCGATTAGTTTTCCTCTGGATTTTTCAAGTAGCGCCGCATGGTCACCGTCTTTTAAAACAATCCATTGTTTATTGGCATTAGGGAGCTTCATAAATAAATCTGCATAGGCATCATCATGGGTAAGCGGATCATACTCGCCTTCCATCAGTAATACCGGCATCGGTAATTTGCTTCCATCAATTTCATTATATTGATGCTGGTAATGCCAATCCATACGCGCTGGGTCCGCTTCCAGCGAGTGTCTGATATATTCATCTATGGCTTTTTGACTAATGGAGTCTGGCACTAAGAAATCGCTAGCCGCAGCCTCTGCCGTTGTTTTCTCTTGGGGCGCTTCAGTACCCGGAATATCTTCAGGATATTTCGCACCTTTTGGGATTGGGAAACCGAATAATGTTAAGCTCTTGATATTTTGTGGATATTGCTGCGCTGCCAAGTGGCCAAGCATTGAACCCATTGACCAGCCCCAAAGATGAATTTTTTCGCCGGTCCTCTCACTCAACCAATTAAGAACAATTGAGATATCTTCTGCTGATCTGTTTGGTGTGTTCCAACCTGTATCATCGCGGGGTGATCCGCCGTAGCCACGTGCGTCCATCGCCCAAACCGAATACCCACGCTCATTAAAACCGTCCATAAGGGACAGTTCCTCGCCTTCAACCTGCAAATCAAAATCAGGAAGTGAACTCCAGGTGCGGCCATGATGCAGCAGAATAATGCCTTTCGGGTTATCGATAGATTTTTCCCAAACGGCCATCGGGTGACCATCGGCCATCACTGTATGTTTGGTGGTATACTCAGCTTGCGCCAATGCGCCACCGATCAATAGCATTAAGAAAACCGGCACCATCACCATTATTTTTAACTGTTTCATATCTGCACCTTTTTAATATCTGTTATCTATTGCGTAGTATAAGCCCAATTTTTCGCACGGTGATAATTATGAAAGGGCATTATGCTTACCCATTCATTATTACCGCCCTCGGATTTTATTTCGACCGTTAATTTAACCACGTCATTTTTATGAAGTTTTTCAAGTGTCGCCAATGTTTGCTCAGGGAACATATATACGGCTGAATTTTCACTTATATCTGCGCCTGTCTGCGCCCTTAACAGTTCATACTCAGTACTTAATCTAGCACTAACCGTATTTTTAGTATTTGAGCTATCCATAAGTTCGGCATTTTCGTTCATATTATTTTCGTTTAGTTCATTACTGCCAATCGGCCCTTCAACGGCTTTATTGGCTTTAAAAATTTCCTGATTATCAGGGCTTCTGAAATTCAGGGTTACGCTACCCACATCCCCCTGAAGCACCACGCCGATTTCATTTTTCTGGTTGGTAAATAATGTGCATTTCACTTCCGTTTGATTGCCGCCGCAGCCGGGGTAAGACACAACCCAGTTAAGATCAGCCGCGCGAGGGCGAAACGCTGTCCATTTTGTAAAATCGTTGGCTGGCCTGCTATAAGGATATCCTTTATCTTCAGCCGTTGCTCCATCAATAAACGCGCGCGTGGTTTTCTCTAAATTATAATAATAACTGGTTATCTCTCGGTTGGTTGCCGTTGCCTGGACTGTTTCAAAATTTCCAGCAGCACCCGTTTCTATTATTTTTTCATTGCCTAAATATTTCTCGGCTTTTTTATCACCAGCGACTTTATCGATAGAGTCTATATAACTATCCCATGCTTCTTCGTCAGCCTGCTTCAGGTAATTTTCATGCACATCGTCATAAAGTTCATCAATGAGCTTCCATTCGTCATCAATTAAATAATCAAGCAGCAATCCACGAGCGATTTTGCCATCGATCCTGTCTTGCAGATCTAGTAAATGAATTTGCCTGGAAAGAAGCAAGTGATTAATCATTGAATCGCCAGCTTCCTGGCGGGCTATCCCAATAAGTCCTAAGATATCAGGCGCATTGCAAGCCACTCTGCGCGCATAAATTCTCGCTTCTTTTTTAAATTTTTCTACCATATCCAGTTTGCCTGAAAAGCTGGCATCGGCAAAAACAATTTGCCCGTTTAAAGCTTCCGCTTCAATACGAGAAAGCAGCGGGCAATGCTGATTGGCTTCTTCAACAATCACCATGGCCTGATATTTTTGAAACAGATCATCTTGCGTGTCCGCTTGCGCCCAAGCAGAGGAAAAAGTGAAAAAGTTGATCATAACAAAAGCTAAAATCGCTTTCATGATAGGCATCCTAAAAATAGTCGCAAAATATTATTCTACTCTTGAAAGAGAACTTAAAGCCTCATCAACAAGAAATAGATCAGTAAGTACCGCCCGCAGGTGAATTGAAGCGTTTAAATTATCAACGACCTGTGATCCGATAGAGGGCAGTGCTAAAACCATTTCCACGGCGGTTTTTGCTTTTACGGCATCATTTCTGAGCACATCGACAAAATCGATAAAAAGATGAGCCCCGGACTGGATTTCATCATTTATTTCATTTTCAAAATCATCGGCTATTGTTTCAAGACCTTTTGTCATGTCTTCCAGATAACCACGGATAGATGGTCCGCCGCCACCGCCAGTATATTCAAAATCTCTGCCTTGCGCGGCATAAGCCAGCATAAACTCATAGCCTTTTTCAACACCATCAATTGAAATACGCAATTTTTCTTTATTTTCTTCGCTCATAATTTTTCTTTCTTATATGTTCCGCTTATATATCCCAGCGGTCTGGGTCATGATTTTCGTTAAATTCTTCTCGAGTTAGCCAGCCCTTAAACATTGATCTGAGATACATTGCTTTTTCTGGTCTTAATGAAAAATATATATGCATCATAACGGAACTGACAAATAGCAATGTTGATAGCCCGTGAAGTACATATATAATGCCCCATGTTTCTGCTTCAAAGATAAACGGATTTCGTTCCCAGAATGGCGTGTCTATTTTAAGCAGCATCATCCAACCTGTTATCAGGGATACGAGACTGAAAACAGTAATGCCGTTATGCATTAATTTTTGCTCAAGCGAATATTTTCCACCTCTCACTTTTCCTCTACCCTTTATATATTCACTAACATCCGTAGGAGTAACCCATAAGGATTTTAATTTTTTGGGGGAAAGTGATCTTATAATATGTATCACTACGGCGACCGTCAGAAGCAGCCCGGCAATCCAATGAGGTTCGACCCACTCAAACTTTATGTCAAAAACAGGCAGCAAGCCCGTTGCCAGCAGTGTAAGAATACATCCAGCCATCAGCCAGTGAAATATGCGGCTGAATAGACTATGACGAACTATTTGGTCTTTATTATCTTCCATTAGTGTCTTTTCGCTATATTTAGCGTCCTTTTTTTTGATGTCCTACTATTTTGCATCTAGACTTACCAGAATTCAAGTTATATAGTTACATTACCTCATAGCGGGAGGCAAAATATATCTCAAGAAAAAATACAAAAATATTCAAGAGATATAAAAACATCGCAATAGTAATTCGAGCAGTGCCAAAAATGTTTAATTGGTATTGGTGAGCTACTGGTGACATTTTTTTATGTCTCTATAATATGTTGCGAGATAAAGCATAGAAATTTTAAAGTGGAGGAGCACTATTTTATGCAAAAAAAATTCAGTTCAGATCGTTACGATCCTCTGAGCACGGAAAGAGATGCGCTATCAAGGCGTAATTTCATTAAAGGCGTCATCGCCGCCGGTACTGTTGCCGGTGCAGCAGGTTTAGTAACCGGTTGTTCGGACGGTTCCGATAGTTCAGGTGGTTCTGCTGCCAGCTCAGTGGAAAGACTAATAACGATCAACGTTAACGGCAATTCACGTCCCGTGGATGTGTTGCCCAACGAAACACTCGCTCAGACACTTCGTAACAAGCTTGGCCTTACGGGCACAAAAATTGGTTGTGACCGTGGTTCATGTGGTGCATGCACGGTCATGATTGATGGTGTTACACAAAATAGTTGTTCAATCCTGACCCATACCGTTCGCGGCGCAAGCGTCGTTACAGTAGAAGGTGTCGGTGGTGCTAACGGTGAACTTCATCCTGTACAGCAGGCCATGATCGAAGAGCTTGCTCCACAATGTGGATATTGTACTCCGGGTCAAGTTGTCTCTGGTGTTTCACTATTACAGCGCAATCCTAATCCTACTCGCGATGAAGTGCGTAATGCACTTGCAGGCAATCTTTGTCGCTGTGGCGCATATAACAATTACATTAACGCAATTGTTAAAGCAGCGGAGAGTGCATAAAAATGGCTGAAAAATTAATTGGTAAAGATTTTACCCCACATGATGTACGTGCCAAAGTCACCGGAATGGGAAAATATTCCGAAGATTTCCGTGCTGAAGGCATGTGCTATATGAAAATGCTGCTTTGCCCTATGCCTAGCGCAGACGTCACAAGCTTCGATGCTACTGAAGCGCTGGCAATGCCAGGTGTTCTCGGCATACTGACAGCTGATGAAGTTCCGCAAGTAGAAGAGCCAGGCTACCCAATGCTCACGAATAAACCTCGTCAGCTTGGAATGCCAATCGCTGCTATCGCTGCCGAGAATGAATCAATTGCTGCTGAAGCTCTTGAAAAAATCAAAGTGACTTACTTGGCACAGCCATTCGTACTTGATCCACTTGAAAGCCTCTACCCAGGTGGAACAAATGCCCTTGAAAGCGGAAACGTTACAGGCGGCGGCGAAGGCAATTTGCCAATCCATGATCTAAAATGGACCGCTCGTGATTTTGCCGAAGCCGGCGAAGAAAAAATGCCAATGGGTGCTGCACCTGTTGAATGGACAGTAGGTGATGTTGATGCAGCTTTTGCAGATGCAGCGCTTATCATTGATGAGCCATTCGTAACAGCTAGCTCCTCTCACCAAGCACTTGAGCCTCGCAGTGTCTTTTCTTACTGGGAAAATGGAAAATGCTTCATTCACGGTTCATCACAAAGTCAATCCTGGATGATGCCAGGTCTGGCCAGAATGATGGATGTGCCGGTAGATGACATTGTATATATCGCAGAATTCTGTGGTGGTGGTTTTGGTGCTAAGGCATCTCCATACGCCGTTCAGGGAATGACAGCCTTTATGTCCAAGAAAATTGGTCGCCCGGTAATGCTCCGCGTTACACGTGCTGAAGAATATCACCTTGGTGGTACGCGTCCTGGATTCCAGGGTCAGATTAAAATGGGCTTTGATGCTCGTGGCAAAATGACAGCTTGCGATCTTTATATTGTTCAAAGTGGTGGTCCAAACCGCGGTTCTGGTGATTATTCATCAGCGGCTGGTGCGGTTGCCCTTATATATACACCGACAAACATGCGTTTCCGTGGTGCGGCTGTTGTAACCAACAAACCGTGGCACGTTTCGCAGCGTGGCCCAGGACAAAACCAAATGGCCTGTGCTATTGAGCCTCTGCTCGATAAAGCAGCCAAGGAACTGGGAATTGACCGTCTCGCTATTCGTGACTTAAACGCTCCTGACGCGGACGTTAAGTTTACAGCGCGTAACAGTACAGTGACTAGTATGTACCTTAAAGATGCCTTTACAATGGGTGCTGAGCTTTTCAACTGGGAAGAAAAGAAGAAGTTAAGCGGGCAGCGTAATGGCAGCAAAGTGATTGGTGTCGGCGTTGGCACAGCTTATCACTCTGCTGGCTCAAACGGCTTTGATGGTTTGGTCACAATTCGCCCGGACGGCAAACTTTATGTTCACTCTGGCGTTGGTAACCTCGGTACCTACTCATATACAGGAACAAGCCGTGCTGCGGCTGAAGTTCTTGGATGCTCATGGGAAAATACAGTGGTTCTAAACGGTGACAGCCGTCATGGACTTCCTTGGACCCTAGCCCAGTTTGGCAGTAACTCCGCCTTTACCAATACAAGAACAAATTTTGTTGCGGCAACAAAGGCGAAGGGAATGCTTCAAAGACTGGCTGCTCAGGAACTTGGCGGCGCACCAGAAGATTATGATGTCGCTGATGAAACTGTGTTCAACACATCCGATGCGACCAAGGTTATGACATTCGCAGAAGCTGGCTCTAAAGCTATTGAGCTTGGCGGTGAATGGGACGGTACTGAATATCCGGATAACCTTAACGATGTAACCAAAGCTGCTATGAAAATAGTAAAAGGCGTTGGCCTTGTTTCAGCAGCGAAGGATGAACTACCAAAAGAAGGTGGCGTTCCTGGAATAGCCACTGGTTACTGCATGATTGAGATCGATACCGAAACAGGCAAAATTGACATTCTTGAATATCATTCTGTTGCTGACTGCGGTACTGTTATGCATCCGAAAGGACTGGAACAGCAGCTTCGCGGTGGTGCCGTTATGGGCATTGGTGAAGCGATTCTTGACCGTATGATTTACGATCCCCAAAATGGCCTTTGCGCCACGGTTGGAATTTACCAGACCAAACCACCAAGCATCCTTGACGTACCAAGCAACATGGTAATGAGTGCGGTTAATAAACCGGACCCACAAAATCCATTTGGTGTTAAAGGTATTGGTGAACCTGCGATGGGTTGCGCTGCTGCCGCACTGCTTTGTGCGATCTCAGATGCAACAGGCACTTACTTCAACCGTACGCCGGTTGATCCGGATATGATTATCAATGCCATGAACGGCCAAGAACAATCATATAAACCACTACAAGTAAACATATAGGAGGGCTCAGACATGAAAGATATGATGCCAAACTTTAATCTGTTACAACCCACCGATGTTGCTAGTGCAGTAAGCATGCTTGCTGACGCCGGAGAAAACGGTTGGGCAATGGCAGGCGGACAAGACAGCCTTGACTGGTTCAAGGATAGAATTAAACGACCGACGACAGTTGTGGATCTTAGCGGCATTGCTTCGCTAAGCGGGATCCGTGAAACTGCCGACGGCGTTGAGATCGGTGCTATGACAACACTGACTGACGTTGAAAATAATGCCATTATTAAAGAAAAATATGGCCTTCTTTCCACGGCAGCTGGTCGCGTGGCCAGCCCGCAAATCAGAAACAAGGGAACGCTTGGCGGCAATATTAGCCAGGACGCCCGTTGTTGGTATTACCGAAGTGGTCTCGATTGTTACCGCGCTGGTGGTAACACATGTTACGCCGACACACCGGAAGGTATGAACAGGGAACATTGCCTGTTTGCTGCTTCACGCTGTGTTGCAGTGACGCCTTCTGATACGGCGGTTGCGCTTGTAACACTTGATGCCAGTATGGTTATTCAAAATGCATCTGGTGAGCAGGTTGTTGCTGCTGCCGATTATTTTGTTGGACCGGATATCGACATTGAAAATATGACCGTCCTTAAACCCGGTGATATTCTAACGGCGATCCGTATTCCTGCAGCATGGGCTAATGCGACCTTCTATTTTGAAAAAGTCGCTGACCGTAATACATGGGATTTCCCACTGGTTAATATTGCGTCTGCTATTAAGTTAAACGGCAGCACAATCGAAGACATTCGCATTACCTGCGGTGCCGTTGAATGTGTACCTAAGCGTCTTAATGTTGTCGAAGACATTGTTCGCGGTAGTGAACGTAACGAAGATACGGCCACTTTAGCTGCCGGTGCCGCAGCGCGCGGTGCAGCACCACTAAACTATAACCATTTCAAAATTCCACTGATGGAAAATCTTGTTAAAAGAGCGATCAGAGGATAAGTCATGGAAATATTCCGTTATACCAGAGACATGTACGGGCAAGAAACGCTACAAGGCATATCATGGGACTTAATCCCCGTATTCGCAGGCGCCACCGCCCTGTTCATTATCTGCCACCTTGTTTATAGCATGGTGACCAAGAAATAACGGTAACCCACTTAATATGAAAAAGCTCCTCAGGAAACTGCGGGGCTTTTTTTATGCCTGTCATTAAAATTGAACGTTTTACAAAGCTGATATGTTTGTCTACCATCGAACCTGTAATATGTTTTGGATATAATAAGTTAGCCAATGAATGAACTCACGGAATAAAAACGCTGTTATTATCGGCGCTGGCATTGTTGGTCTTAGTAGTGCTTATCGACTGGCCTGCGAAGGGTATGATGTTACGCTCGTCGAGCAAGAAAGCGAGCCGGCTTTAGGCACAAGTCATGCTAACGCAGGACAGCTTATTTATAACTTTGGTGCTATGGGCTCGCCGAGCTTTCTTAAAAATCTGCCAAAAACACTGCTGCATCCTTCAAGGCACGGTGTTATCGCCGCCGCGCTTTGCCACCCAAAAAACTGGCCGTGGGCCGCATCATTCATTGGTCAATGTTCGCCGCAGCAGTGGCAAAATAATTCTCTAAAGCTCATAAAAATGGCCAACCGCACTAGAGAAGCACTCCATACCTTAAAAGAGCAACATGATATTGATTTTAACTGGCGCGGTGAGGGAAAAATTATCATTCATGAAACTGAAGCCGATTTAATCGCCGCAGAAAAAACAGCAGAGTTTCAACGAAATCATGGCGGCAACCATCAAGTCATCGGAAGAAATGAATGTTTAGAACTTGAACCCGCCCTTAAGGAAAGCACAAGAAAGATTGCTGGCGGTACTTACTTGGCTGACGCGGAAATTGGTGACTGTAATTTATTTTGCCAAAAATTAGCCGGGGTACTGACAAATAAGTTCAAGGCAAAAATTCATTATGATGTAAAAGTTGAAGCGATCATTCGTGAGAAAAACCAAATAGCTGCGCTAAAAACGTCAAAAGGCATGATTGACGGGGATATTTTTATAATGTGCACCGGCGTTAACGGCCTAAAATTATTACCAGACAGTTTTGCTGGCAAAAAACCCATCATCGGCGTTAAAGGCATCAGCCTCACCTACCCCATTGGTAACTGCCCGCCAAATTTAAGCGCGACCGACACGGCTGGAAAATTTGTCGTCGCTAGACTTGGCGATCAAATACGTGTTGCAGGATATGCCATTTTTTCTGATAATCTGGCGATTAATCCGAAGCATGTATCCCTTCTTGCAAAGAAAGCAAAAGCTCTAATGCCTGAAGCCGCCAATTATGATGAGGATCCTGTAGCCTGGACCGGGCTTAGGCCGCAAACCCCCGATGATCTGCCGATGATTGGCAAGGCCGGCTTTGAGAACTTATATATTAATGCAGGTCATGGCTCATCCGGTTGGATATTAGCTTTAGGTTCTGCAGAAGAACTATTGGAAAAAATAAATGAGTGAATATGGCATTCTATCGGTAATCCCGCCTGCCCTAAGCATCTTTCTCGCTATTATGACAAGAAACATCATGCTTTCAATTATAATGGGCGCCTTTAGCGGGACATTAATTCTCAGCAATTTCAATCCGTTTTTTGCGATTGCCGAACTTGTTGAAGAGCATATCTTCATCCAGATCACTAGTGGTTCAAACGCCCAGATTATTGTCATTATGTTTGCCATTGGCGGCTTCATTCATTTGCTCGACAAATCAGGTGGTGCCAGTGCCTTTTCACTTGCCACAACCAAATTCGTATCAAATGCCACCCGTGCTCAATTTGCAGCATGGATGGCAGGCATCGGTATCTTTTTTACGGATTCAGGTAACGCCCTTATTGTTGGGCCTCTGTTTAAGCCGGTTTTTCGCCAGCTTAATGTCTGCCGTGAAAAGCTGGCCTATATTCTTGATACCACCGCATCACCGGTCAGTATTCTGGTTCCTTTTATCAGTTGGGGAATTTATATCATGACCCTGATTGAAAACACATATGGCGATGTGGGTATTGAGGCCGACCCCTTTCAGGTACTGCTTAGCGTCTGGCCTTACCAGTTTTATGCTTTTCTCGCGCTTTTATCCATTCCGATGTTTCTGTCGACGGGAAGAGATTATGGCCCCATGGCAAGAGCGCAAATCAAATATAATGAGGAAATCAACAAAAATCAAAAGGACTTAAGCCAAGAACAGGTTTCGATAAAATCCAGTGATGATAATTCAACCTTAGCAACCTTCTTGTTACCGCTTGGTATTCTCCTGTCAACCATGGCAATTTACATGGGTTATTTTGTTTCAACAGAAGGTGTAAAAAGCATCCACATGCGCGGTGGTATACTGACCGCTTACATTTTTGCTTCAATCGCCTGCGGTTATATGATGAAAAAACAAAAGAAAATTTCCTATGATGAAAGCTTCAGCGAATATGTTAAAGGAATGCAGAATTTGGTTTTTTTATGCCTGCTCATGGTACTGGCATGGTCACTTAGTTCTATATGTAAAGATTTAAAAACGGGATATTATATTGCTTCGGTCATTGGCGACAGCATTTCTCCAAGTTTAATTCCGCTTATTGTCTTCTCGCTTGGTGCAATAATGTCATTCGCTACCGGCTCGTCTTACGGTACTTTTGCCATTTTACTTGTGATCGTTGTGCCGCTTGCTTATGCGCTGAATGCCCCGCTTGAACTTACAATAGCGGCGGTTCTGTGTGGTGGTCTTTTCGGTGATCATACGTCCCCAATTTCAGATACGACGCTACTAGCGTCAATGGGGGCAGACTGCCCGCATATTGACCATGTTACCACACAGTTTTCTTATGCAATAATTCCGGGCAGCATGACATTCATGACTTTTTTAGTAATGGCATTTTACCAGTCGCCTTATATTATTTTTGCAATGATAATAATGCAACTCATAGTGATAAAATCAGTTATGAAAATAATCGGTGTTGATACATTTAAATAGCGGAAAAAAACAGCGGCACGACATAAAAAGCCCTATACAAAGCCATCTTTTTGGGGCAACCTATTCGCTTAAAATAACAAACCATTACAAAATAACCTAACCAAAGGGGACGAAATATGTCTTTACTGCGTTTAATTAAAATTGCCGCCATTTTAATGCTTGGTGCAGCATTTCCAAACACATCATTTATCACAGTGGCAAGCGCTACCGATACCGTTAATCCGTCACTATTTGAAGGTAAGAAATACCGTCTAATCGGGCCGTGGCGCGGGGGCCGTGCGGTCACCGTAACCGGCGTTAAAGACGATCCGCTTACTTATTACATGGGCGCAGCAGGCGGCGGTGTATGGAAAACCACAAATGCTGGCACAACATGGGAAAATGTTTCCGATAAGGATTTCGGCGTCGGTACTATTGGCGCAATAGCCGTATCAGAATCCGACTCCAACGTCCTTTATGCAGGTACAGGTGAAGGGCCAATCCGCGGCGTGACCACGGCTAGCGGTGACGGCATTTATAAATCAACCGATGCCGGGAAGAACTGGCAACATGTTGGTCTTAAAACAGCGGGTCAAATCCCCAAAATCAGAATTCATCCAACCAATCCCGATATTGCCTACGCAGCCGTGCAGGGTAACATTTGGGGCCCAACCGAAGAGCGCGGCATTTACCGCACTCAAGACGGCGGGCAAACATGGCAACATGTTTTAAAAGTATCTGACCGCGCTGGTGGTGGTGACCTTGCCATGGACCCGACAAACCCGCGCATTCTTTATGCATCGCTTTGGGAAAATGGCCGCACACCATGGTATATTCTATCCGGAGGTGACAAAGGCGGCATATACAAAACCGCTGATGGCGGTGATACTTGGAATAAACTGGAAGGTGGCCTGCCGACAATGATCGGTAAAGTGGGGCTTGATGTTTCAGCGTCCAACCCGAACCGAATTTACGCGGTCGTTGAAGGCGATATGTATTCTGACGATGGCGGCGTTTACCGCACTGAAGATGCTGGTAAAACATGGACTAACATCAATTCAAACCGTCTAACCCATACAAGGGCATGGTATTATAATCACCTTAAAGCCGATCCTAACGATGACAATACTATTTATGTTATGAATGTTCCTTTCATGAAATCAATAGACGGCGGCAAATCATACGAAATTCTTAAAGTAGGGCACGGCGACACCCATGATCTATGGATCAATCCCGATAATAGCCTTAACATGGCCCTAGCCGATGACGGCGGGGCGGAAATTACCTTCGACGGCGGTAAAACATGGTCAAGTATCATGAACCAGCCAACGGCACAGTTCTACCGTGTCAACACCGATAACATGATGCCATACCGCATTTACGGCGGACAGCAGGATAATTCGACGGTTGCGATTACATCAGAATCCTTCACACGCGGCATTGGTGTTGATGATTATTATTCTGTTGGTGGCGGCGAAAGTGCTCATATTGCCTTTGATGAAAATAACCCTAAACTGGTTTATGCAACAACCATCAACGGCACACTAACAGAGATTGACACCGAAAACAGACGCACGCGCCCCATTAAGCCATACCCGCAATATGTCTTCGGAATGAACGCAGAAGATCTTAAATACAGGGCCAACTGGAACGCGCCGGTGTCCTCATCACCGCATGATCCGAGCATTATATATTATGGCTCTCAGTATATTCTTCGTAGTGCTGACCGCGGGGTAACTTGGGAAGAAATTAGCCCGGACCTTACCCGCAATGAAAAAGAAAAGCAGCGTCTAAACGGTGGACCGCTAACGGCTGAAAATGTAGGCGCCGAATTTTACGGCAACGTCTATACCATTGTTGAAAGCCCCCATGAAAAAGGGGTGATCTGGTCCGGAAGTGATGATGGACTTGTATATGTAACACGTGATAACGGTGGCTCCTGGACAAATGCCACACCGCGCGGTGCCCCGGAAGGTATGATCAACGCTATTGAGGTAAGCCCTCATGATCCTGCTACAGCCTATGTTGTTGTTTCCGCTTATAAAATGAACGACATAAAGCCATATATCTATAAAACAACTAACTACGGTGATAGCTGGTCACGGCTTGATGGTGACCTGCCGCAAGATAACTTCGTCCGCGTTGTTCGTGAAGATGAAGAAAAACAAGGCCTTCTCTACGCAGGGACGGAATCCAGCTTGTATATTTCCTTTGATGATGGTGAAAACTGGCAAAGCCTTAAGCTTAACCTGCCGCCGGTTCCGATCACTGACCTAACGATCCGTCAGGGTGACCTGGTTGTGGCAACGCAGGGCCGTGGTTTTTATGTCTTGGATGATATTGCGGTCTTTAGCCAGATTTCAAATGATCAGGCAGATAAGCCACTTCACGCCATAAGCCCAAGCCCGACCATGATGATCACCGGCCGACGTGGACCTGGTAAAAACGAAGGAGCAAACCCGCCAAATGGTGTCTTGCTTTCCTATCATATCGCAGAAGAAAATGACGCCCCGCTTTCCATTGATATTCTTGATAACATCGGCAATATCGTACGCCATTATTCAAGCGAAGAAGGTGACCATGACCGCTGCGTGATCGGCAACATGTCACCACGCCAAAAACGTAAATTAACATATCCTGCCAAGAAAAAAGGTATGAACCTCTGGACTTGGGATATGCGCCGCGAAGGCATCATGTGTATTGATGATGTATTTTTATTCTCCGGCTGGAATGGTGCCAAAGTTATGCCGGGTGATTATCAAGCCCGCATTTCCATAGGTGAAAGCGAAGAAACGGTACCTTTCTCGCTTCTTCCTGATCCCCGTGATAGCGCAACAGCTGCTGAATATAACATTCTTGAAGGTAAAGTTGTTGAAGGCACATCGCTTCTCAATGAAATACTTGCTACCCTCGACAATACCAGAACAGCACGCAGCCAGATCAAATCATTAATGGTTGATCATGGTGATAATGAACAGCTTATGGCCAGTGCTATCCCTGCTATTGATCAGATCGGCGAATGGGAAAAACAAATCACGCAAGTTTATTTCCAAGTCCTAGAAGATGAGGATGCATGGCCGAGCATGCTTGAAGTTCAAGTGAAACATGTGGTTGATGTGATGGATAGTGCCGGCGCGCCGGTGGCAAATGGGGCGCTACAGCGCCTGGCAGACCTAAAAGTGCAGTGGACTGACCGTAAAGCGGAACTGAGCGCGATAAATTCCAGCCTTATTGAGCCAATTGAGAGTTGGGCGAAAGAAAATAACCTAAGATATGTTGTTTCGCCGTAGCTCAATCGCTGCCTGACAGCGCACGAAACCAAATATACAGAAGCGGCCGATTTATAAAAGTCGGCCGCTTTTATTTTACAACCTAAAAGAGTTTTAAATAAATTACCATCGGATGATTTAAACATAAAATAGTCAATATTAAGCTGATTGTTTTATCTAAAAAACTCCTTCATAGTTTAAAAGATACTTTGATTTTCCAATAGACACCAAAGAACCTAATTATCTAAGAAAAATTCATTCTTCACAGATAATCGTTCTCAAAACATTTACCTTCCGTTACCAAACAACGCTTCTCAAATCACTTACTTGGAAATTGAAAATATTATTTCAAGCAATGACGAGCTGCAGTGCTTACTAGTAAGGATATATAAGCTAAATAGACGGATTTAATGTTGCAAAAATACCAGCCCCAATTTACTGAGGGTAATAACTTAACGACTATTCACAAAAACCTAGGTAGCGATCATATAAACACCCTCATGGACAATATCAGAGATAATTGGCTGAAACGCCCTACAATGCCGTTTACTGTTAAATATTTTATGTAATAGTTTAATCTATCAATATAAACTATTGAAATATAATAAATATTTAAAATTGTGATATTTTTGCAACTAGTTAACAATTGATTAATTATATGTCACATTTATACAACATGTTAATATATCGTTAACTAAACCGTAACATTTATGCAACAATACATCAATCTCAACTTATCACCCCACTGAGCATTTCACGCTTCTTACAGTAGCCTTTTCTTTTAGTCATGTGAAAATTTGCTGCCGATAATCCGCGCCTAACGAATCCAGCCGAGGTAAAAGTCGCCACCCTCGACCCTTCATTTGACAGCCGCGCCATCTGAGTGAAAATTTCATCTGACCACATGTCTGGATTTTTCGCTGGTGCGAAGCCATCCATGTACCAGGCATCTATTTTTGTACTACTAGCCTTCAAACTTTCAGCGCAATCGCCACACAACAACTGAAATGATACCCGACCATCATATAACGTGAATGAAGGCTTCGGGTAATGCTCTAAAAAATCAATTTTATGGCCCTCCAATTCGTCCCAATGGACCGCCCTATCAATTTCAACCTTTGAGAGAGGATGAAGTTCAGTTGCAAAGTAAATGAGGCGTTGATTTATAGTGCTGTTTTCCATCCACATCTTCACTGTATTTAGAAAATTAAGCCCTGTGCCAAAGCCGAGCTCACAAATAGTGAACTGATCACAGCCCTGCCAGACATCCGGCGCATCAATACCGTCAAGAAAGACCGCTTTGCTTTCTTCTATGCCATTTTCTGTGGAAAAATAGATATCATCATATAGACTAGAGCGCGGTATTGCGTCATCCTGCCAGTGAATAATATTATTACTCATTAAAGCTCAGCAAACACGGGATGATATTTAATTGTTCCCGAAACATCATCAAATGCCCCCTCAACAAGCTCAAGTGCCATAAAATATTCTGATGGCACATCATACTCACAGGTGATGCTATATTCGGTTGAGGTCCGAAATCCAAAGCGCGGATAATACTCAGCATGGCCTAACAGCACCACGCCCTGATAACCAAGCGCCTTACATTCTTCAAGTCCAGCATTAACAAGAGCCGCCCCGTAGCCCTTATTTTGCTCACTCTCTAAAACCGTGACAGGCGCTAACCCCATGATTTTAATATCATAATCCCCAAGCATCACCGGAGAAAACATAATATGACCAACAACTTCACCTTCATTTTTAGCCACTAATGACACAATAGGCGATGCTTTTTCGCGTAGCATATCGACAAGTTTAGCCTCACCCGGTCCTTCAAAGGCATCTAAATGGACGTCGCGAACGGCGTTTATGTCTTTTTGCTCCTCAAATCTGATATTCATATCTACTCACTGGCAATTTAAAATTATGCGGTTATTATATTGAATAAATTAAATAGGGACAGAAAAATGAATAGATTAAAACTTATTATCATAATCGCATTAAGCACACTTTTTATAACGCCAGCATTTGCGGCGACTTATGAAGTAACTATGAAACCGGGCAACGTTTATAATATGGCTGCCTTTAAAATGTGGACCCCCCCTAATGTTGATAATTTTCGCGGCATTTTAATGCTAAATCCTGGTTCAAACGGCGATGGACGGAGTCAGGTCGATGATAAATACTGGCAGGATTTCGCCGTTAAGCACAATTTTGCACTATTAGGAACGTTTCTCACTGATCACATGCACCCGAACATGATGATCGAAGATTATATTCAGGTCGGCAAAGGAAGCGGCAAAGCCATTCTGGACGCTATTGATCATTTCGCGCAGGAAAGCGGCCATGAAGAACTGTCCTACGCTCCTTTCTTACTGTGGGGAATGTCAGCTGGCGGTGAGATAAATTACGAATTAGCCGCATGGATCCCCGAACGTATAATCGCCTATGTGGTCAATATGGGCGGATATTACTATTCATCTGCGCCGCAGGAAGCCACTCGTCAAACGCCGGGCCTGTTTTTTATTGGCCTTGCTGACCTTCCTTCCCGTAGCACAATGATAAAAGGAATGTTTCTTACCAACCGCCGTGCCGGTGCCCTCTGGACGCTGGCCGAAGAAAAGGGTGTTGGTCACGAAGTTGTTGGCAGCCGTGACCTTGCCGTCACATATTATGAAGAGGTGATGAAAGCGCGTATGTCTGATAATGCTATTGGTTATAAAGCGTTAAAGCCAGTAAGCGAAGATATGGGTAGCCTAGGTAATGTGTATAGCCACGAACTCGGCCCCCTTAAAGAAGGCGAGCTAAAAGAAGGAACTTCATGGCTCGTTTCAGAAAAATTTGCCAAAGCATGGCAAGTTTTTGTCACTAAAGAACGCGAGTAATTCACACAAGTTGCTGGCTCACTAAATTTGCCCAGTAATTAGCGCCGATTGTTAGCAGCTCATCTTCATAATCATAATAAGGATTATGAAGCGGCGGGTGATCATCTCCATCGCCCGCCCCAAGCAAAACAAAACATCCCGGCACATAGTTTAAGAACTGTGCAAAATCTTCAGAGCACGGGCAAATTGAACAACTATCATCAACTTTATCAGCCCCGACCGTGTCGATTGCCGCCTGCGCTGCTGACTTCGCTTGATCATCAGAATTTTTCAGGGCAATAAATTCATAACTATACTGTAATGATCCTTTTATTCCATGCGCTTCACACAAAGAATGCACAATTTCACCCATGCGTTTTTCAATCTTTTTCTGAACCTCAGGATCAAGCGTTCTGACATCACCTTTTATGGTTACATTAGACGGAATTATGTTGCGCGCTCCATCGGTTAAAAACTCTGTAACCGATAGTACTCCCCATTCTTCCGGGCCTAATGAACGTGAAATAATTGATTGCAGTACCGTAACAACCTCTACCCCCACGACCATCGGATCAAGGGTCATATGGGGCATTGAGGCATGCCCGCCCTTACCTTTTATTTCGATAACGAAACAATCCTCGGACGTCATCATTTGTCCGGGTCTTAAGGCTATTTCACCAAAGGCTATGCCTGGCATATTATGAAGGCCATAAATCGCATCCATTTTGAAGCGATCAAACAGCCCGTCATCCATCATCGCCAACGCACCAAGACCATTTTCTTCGGATGGCTGGAATATGAAATAAACAGTACCGTCAAACTCACCCCGTTCAGCCAAATGTTTTGCCGCACCTAGCAGCATTGCCGTATGCCCGTCGTGACCACAGCCATGAAACACGCCTTCGTTAACTGATTTATGGCCCCATTCACCCATTTCCTGTATTGGCAGGGCGTCCATATCAGCGCGTAAACCGATAGTCTTTTCAGACGTACCCCGCTTCAAAACACCAACCACGCCGGTAGTGCCTATATTCTCATGCACCTCAAGCCCGAAACTCTTCAACAGCTCCGCAATCTTTCCCGCCGTGCGCCCTTCATCAAAACCAAGCTCGGGGTGACGGTGAATATCATGGCGCCACTTACGCATTTCATGATTGTTTTCAATCATTTCCTCACCCCTTTTTTACAAACCAGAATACCTGTGATGATTAAACCTGCGCCAACGAAGTGATAGATGCTTAAAAATTCCCCAAATAATATCCACGCAAGCACCGCTGCTACAACCGGCTGAACCAGTAACGTCACCGACCCAAATGCCGCAGGAAGGTGCGCCAGCGAATAAATGATCAAGCTTTGCCCGACAACATGGGTAAACCACGCGAGCGCAAGAAGCGGCCACCATGCAATCAAAGTGGGCGGCATAAAATTACCTGTTTCATTTAAAGCCATAGGTAACAGGAATATACAGCCGAACAACGCTGTGCCAAGCACAATTGAAACCGTTGAATATTTCTTGCGCGCCCGAGCACTAAAAATCATATACCCCGCATAGGCCACCGCGGTACAAAGACCAAGCACATCACCAGATAAATTTTCTGGCGCCAGTTCAAAACTATGCCCCATAAGCGACATGGCCCCCATAAGCGCGAGCATCATACCCGCAATAAACGTTTTGCTGAATCGTTCGCCGAAAAATAGAAAACCAAGCAGCGCCGTAAAGACCGCCGCCATATTAGCAAGCAATGTTGAGTTTGCAACCGACGTCAGCTCAACCGACCAATGCCACATGGTAAGATCAACCGCGAAGAAAAACCCAACAAGCAAGAAGGGTTTTATTCCAACCCAATTCATTTTTGGTGTCGCCGCACCACCATTCTTTTTTAAATCAATAGCCAGCCATATAAAAAGCAGTGGCAAACTTAAGAGCAACCGCCAAAATGCCGCCGATGTGGGCGTCACTTCTGAAAAGCGCATAAAAATAGGTGCTGTGCCAATGGCAACGCCCCCAAGGATCAGCATAATAAAGGCTGTCATATTAATATGACTTTCTTCACCGCTCGATATTTTTTCCACTTGCTCTGACATTCATCAAGGCTCTTGATTTAATTCATTGATGCTATAAATTCCTGTGATAGTCTACTTTCAATGAATAATATAGTAAAAAATGAGCCGTCCATGAAACCCTATTGCAATGATGACCTCGCCGATATCAACACACCTCTATTATATGATTATTGGTATGTGGCCGGCCTCGCTACGGAATTTACCCGTGAACTTCGCGAGCGTACTATTTTAAACCGCTCGCTGGTGCTCTACCGCGATGAAGAGGGCAACCCGATCGCACTACAAAACCGCTGCGCCCACCGCTCCTTCCCGCTTGCGTCGAGTAATCTTGAACAAGGCGGTATTCGCTGCAAATATCACGGCATTAAATATAACCACGACGGTGAAATTACCGATGTGCCGTGTCAGGACAAATGTCCTAAAAGCGGTATTAAAAAATACCCTACCTGTGAGATAGGCCCCTGTGTCTGGGTCTGGATGGGCGAAGAGGGAAAAGCCGACGAAGCCGACATCCCCGAGCTTCCCATTCATGACATGGATAAATGGGTCCATGTGGTTGGGAAATATAACCATATGGCAGGAAGCTATATCCTGCTTCACGAAAATCTATGCGATCTAAGCCATTTGCCGTTTTTGCATGCTGACACGTTCAATATGCCAAAAGAATATACCGCCGCACCGATAGAGGTTGAGCAGACCGGAAACCGCGTCACATTTTACAGAAAAATGAAAGACTGGGCCTTGCTAAAACCCTTTTTCCATCCGAAACTCGATTTCACTGGCCAGAATATCATCTATAAATCCGGCGGTGAATATATGTCCCCCGCCACCAACAAAGGCTACGGCCTGATCATTCCGCTGGACGACGACGGAAACGAGAAAGCCGAAGTCGGCCACTATATCAGTCATTACCTAACACCGGAAACCCAGGGCAGTTGCCATTATTTCTGGTACATCGCCAGAAACTACCAGCTAGAAGACACCACCTACAGCGAAGCCCAAAAACAAATGGTCCAATCCGGTTTCGACCAAGACTGCGAAGCAATCGCCCTACTGCAAAACATGTTCGAAAAAGACGGCCATGACTACAGAGAGATCGGCATAAAGGCCGATAAGCCGGGAGTTGTGATGAGGAAGATTATTAAGGGGCTAGCCCCCTAAATCTGCGCATGCCCCTCTTGCCTGCGTTCATCTTCTACTCCGCCGGTATGATCTGTCCCTGCATTCTCTATTACCAATAGTTTGCATTCTTGTTCGGCGCAGGGGCGGTGTTCAACTCCTTTGGGGACGACGAGCATTTCGCCTTTTTCTACCCATACTTCACGGTCGCGGAAATCCATGCGGAATCGGCCCTCGACTACGATGAAAAGCTCATCCTGATCTTCGTGGCTGTGCCAGACGAAATCGCCTTCTATTTTGGTCAGGTAGACATGATTATCATCGAGCATGGCAATGACTTTTGGGGTCCACTGATCTTTGAAGAGTTCAAATTTTTCTTTTATATTAATCGCATTATTTATTTTATTGTCAGGCATTAAATGCTCCTTTGATTGCTATTAATCATATGGTGATATGGTTATTCATTTCAATGGAAAGTGTCAAATTTGTTCAACAGACCAATTTGTGATAACGTCTTCTCACTACAAACAAAAAGAGGGAGAAAAATTATGACTGTTGAGCTTTACTGGCTTATTTTAACATCACTTATGACGGCTTTATTCTGGTTGCCTTATGTTTTGGACCGGATGATGGTTCGCGGGCTTATGGGGGCGCTTGCTAATCCGTCTGCTTCTGACAAACCACAGTCCGACTGGGCCCAGCGCTCTATACGCGCGCACAGTAACGCCGTGGAAAATCTGGTGGTTTTTGCACCGCTGGCTATCGCCACTCACGTTCTTGGCGCGGGAAGTGCCCTGACAGCAACCATGTGCATGGCCTATTTCGTCGCTCGTCTTACCCACTTTGTGGTTTATACAGCAGGAATACCGATTATTAAAACCCCGGCCTTTGCCGTTGGCTTTGCCGCACAAGCTGTGCTAGCACTTAATCTACTGGGAATGCTTTAAGAACTCAGCTCACTTAAGAACTCAACTCAGGCGCAAGGCTTCGTCCTCTGCCGGAAATATCATCCGGCGGAGCGACGCCGAGCAATTCAGAGACCGTTGGAAACACATCTAATATCGATGCCTTTTCGGTCATAATTTTGTGATTTCCGGTCCCGAACCATAAAACACCGTCCGGATGATGACAGCCGCTTTTAGTTTCATTAATACGGTAAAAATATTTCGAATATTTCACTTTTTTATTATTATAATGATCGTTGATAATCATATCACCATCAACGAGTTCCGAGATGCTATTATCAAAATAAATACTATTATCAGTGCCGCGTACATTAATGCCAAACACAGGTTTATTATCATCATATGACCAAGACAGTAATTTTTGTTTTGCCTTGTTGGTCTCTAGATCATCTTTAAAGCGCAGCATATACTGGTGGGTCATGGTTGGCTGAATATCCTGCGGCTTAATATCCATATCTGCGAGCATCTGCTCCACATTATGCGGGCGGTAGAAATGCCTACCCCCGGTTTTTTCACGCTTAATAAACGGTTGCTGACTTAAGGCAGATGCCAATATCAAAACAGTATTGTCATCAACCATATCCAGCATCTCGCCGATCAAAGCATCCTGACTTTTATAACCAAAATAAACCGCATCCTTATAGATTGCCAGATCGCTCGCAGAGGCTTCTATCTCAAACGCTTCTGGCTCCATAAAGCGCCAATAAGCATGTTGCAGATGGGCTGTGCTGTTTGCAAAGAAGGTCGTGAAATCAAAATCGCCTTTCTTATAATAATTTTTAAAAAGATCCATTTGAATACGGTCAAGCAAAGCAGCCCTTTTCCAATAAACATTCTTATCAATTAGTTTTTCGGTTGCCAGCTGTTTGATAATTTTAAAAATTGTCGAAATGCTTAGGCCGTTCTTAAGCATAAAGGTCAGGAATTTGGCATATTCACCAATTGTAAAACCTTTATTCTCATTGGTATATTCCTGCACTGAAGATGTGATAAAGCGTTGATAAATATCCAGATCACGAGGGAACACTTCTGCCTCAGTACACCACGGGTCCGGCAGAAACAAATTTCCCTCACCGTCAAATCCTTTGGTATTCATACTGGCAAAACTGGCAACTTTTTTACCTTTATTTTTAAGATGGGTCCAGATATCAAGATCGTTCGTCTTAGCACCGTCCGTCAGATGAAAAACTTTATGTTCTTCAAACCCACGGCCCACATGCATGGAATACCACTGTATCCATGGTTCAAGAAATTCGCTTTCCTCTACATCTGGCGCGGAAACATGGACCACGGAACGGTCATGCAGTTTTTTAAAATTTGGCAGCTTTCCCTCGCCCATCCACTTATCCAATAGCGTAGGGGAGAGCTCATTAAACTCAATTAATACTATTTTTTGCCCATCCGACATAACCCAAAATCCTCCAAAGTCGTACTATGTATTCAATTCTATATATATAGTGGTTAAAATACCATTATAATGTGAATTATAGGGTGGGAAATGCTGAATTTCGCTTTACCTGTCCGAATACAAAGCTCGAATCTATCGACGCAATACCGGGGATGGTTGATATTTTTTCGCGTACAAAAATTTCATAACTTTTAAGATCTTTACTGACCACATGAAGCAGGTAATCTGACTTTCCAGTCATCAGATAACATTCCATTATTTCATCAATCTGGCCTATTCCTTTTTCAAATGATTTAATGCATTCGTCTGAATGACGCTCTAAGCGGATATTAATAAAGACGGATAAAGGAAGTCCGTAATTATCCTGATCAACAATGGCGGCATATCCTGTTATTACCCCGTCCTGTTCAAGTTTACGAACCCGGCGCAAACAGGGCGATGGTGAAAGGCCAACCTTATCAGAAAGCTCCTGATTGCTTAGCCTGCCATCCTGCTGCAAAACTTTAATAATATTCCTATCAATTGCGTCCATTTATAAATCCTTAGCATAATCTGCCAATATAGAACCATATTATAGATAAATACGCAAGAACATTGCGTTCACTTAATGCTATAATGGCTTTATATTAAACATTAGGAATAAGATCATGAAAAATAATGATAAAAACGAGCTAGGCTTCGCTACCCGCGCCATCCATGATGGGTATGACCCAGCAACTGAACAGGGCGCCCTCGTACCGCCAGTTTACATGACATCAACCTTTACTTTTGAAAATGCCGAACAAGGGGCAGCGCTCTTTGCCGGTGAAGAAGACGGCCATTTTTACAGCCGCATATCAAACCCCACACTAAGTCTGCTTGAGCTTCGCATGGCCAGCCTTGAAGGCGCCGAAGCGGCCATGGCCACCGCATCGGGAATGGGTGCTATCACCTCGACCCTATGGACAATTCTTGCACAGGGTGATGAGATCATTGTTGATAAAACGCTCTATGGCTGCACATTTACATTCTTCCAACATGGTCTGACCAAATTTGGCGTTACCGTCAAGCATGTGGATATGCGCGATCCAGAAAACTTAAGATCTGCCATTACTGATAAAACCAAAGTGGTTTATTTTGAAACACCGGCCAACCCGAACATGAGGCTTGTTGAAATTGGTGCCATCGCCCAAATTGCCAAAGAAAATGGCCTGATCACCGTCGTTGATAACACCTATGCTACGCCTTACCTGACCCGCCCTATTGATCTGGGTGCAGATATCGTTGTCCATTCGGCAACGAAGTATCTTGGCGGTCATGGTGATCTGGTTGCTGGCATCGTCGCCGGTTCCGCCGATATAATTACTCGCATCCGCCTTGAAGGTGTAAAGGATATGACCGGGGCCGTTATGGCACCGCTGACCGCTTTTCAAATCATGCGCGGCCTTAAAACACTTGAAATCCGTATGGACAGACATTGCAGTAGTGCACAAATGATCGCCGAACAACTAGAACAGCACCCTGCCGTGGAGAAAGTATTCTATCCGGGACTTGAAAGCTTTGAACAACACGGCCTTGCCAAAAGACAAATGAGCAAACCCGGCGGCATGATCGCCTTTGAACTTGTTGGCGGTATTAGTGTTGGCATGCGTTTCATGAATGAACTAAAGCTGATTAAACGCGCTGTTAGCCTTGGCGATGTGGATACGCTCATTCAGCACCCAGCAAGCATGACCCATTCGACCTATACTCCCGAAGAACGCGCAGAGCATGATATTTCAGACAGCCTGATGCGTATTTCAATAGGCCTTGAAACACCGGATGATATTATGGCTGATTTAAACTCTGCACTTGATCTCATTATTAACTCAGAAAATTCAGAAGATAAAAAAGTCGCTTAAAGAAAAAAACATTGCTAAACTTGTCACTGTTTTAAATGATGAGTTACAATTATTTTATGTCCAGACCTTTTATCATTATGTCAGCCCCTAATGGAGCGAGGCGTCAAAAAACTGACCATCCGGAACTACCAATAACGCCGGACGATATGGCAATTTGCGCTTATCAAATTTTAGACGCCGGAGCCAGCATTCTTCATCTTCATGTGCGTGATGATGATGGCGGCCATTCGCTTGATGTGGAACGCTACCGTGCGTCCATATCGGCCATCAAAAACGCCGTCGGTGATCAACTGATCATTCAGACGACGAGCGAAGCCGTGGGTTTTTATTCACGGCATGAGCAAATGGCTATGACGAGGGAACTTAAACCTGAGGCCATCTCCCTTGCCTTACGGGAATTATGCCCGGCGGATGGTGATATTGCTGAATTTTCAAAATTCAACCAATGGATCAAAGCTGAAAAAATATTCCCGCAATATATTCTTTATAATGAAAGTGATTTTGACCGGTTTGAAAAAATGAGAAAACAAGGCGTTTTTCATGATGACACACCCTTTACACTTTTCGTGTTTGGTAGTTATCAAGGGGACTACACAAACACTGATCAGTTAAAAGAAAAATCACTCGCCGCAAAATTCCCGTGGGCTGCCTGCGGCTTTTATGAAAATGAAAAAGAATGTATAAGTCACGCCGCCCTGAATGACGGACATATCCGCGTGGGTTTTGAAAATAATATCAGAAAAGATGAAAACACTCTACTTGAAAATAATGCTGAAATGATCCGTTACTCTGCTAAAATAGCAAGTCAGGCACAGCGCAATGTTGCCACGGCTTCTGACGTTAGAAATATGTTTAACCTGAAGGAATAAAATGAAAACTTTAAGCATACTTCAAATCGGTTCTTCACTTAAAGGAACAACGAAAACTCTCGAACATATTCTTTCCTATGAAGATAAAATAGTCGCTGCAAAAACGGATCTTCTCGTCATGCCCGAAGCCATCCTCGGCGGCTATCCCAAGGGCGAAAGTTTCGGCACCCAGCTCGGTTTCAGGGCAGAGCATGGCCGGGACACTTATATGCGTTATTTTAAAGCCGCCATTGAACTTTCCGGCCCTGAAATATCCGCCCTTTGCGGTCTTTCATCACGAACAAATACTTCTATTGTCACCGGTATTATCGAACGTTCCGGCTCAACCCTATATTGTACAGCCATTTTTATCGACCCCAAAGAAGGCCTCACTCATAAACACAGAAAACTGATGCCAACGGGTTCAGAAAGGCTGATCTGGGGACAGGGCGATGGATCGACATTACCTGTTGTGGATACAAATGCCGGAAAAACCGGCGCCGTAATATGTTGGGAAAATTATATGCCGCTGCTTAGAACGGCCATGTATGCCAAAGATACCGAAATATGGTGCGCACCGACCGTTGACGCACGCCCGGTTTGGCAATCAACCATGCAGCATATCGCCCTTGAAGGGCGCTGCTTTGTTGTCAGCGCTTGTCAATATCAGCCATCGCCTGATGCATTAGGTGTTAATGTGGAAAACTGGCCGAGTGACCAGTCATTAATTGGTGGCGGCAGCGTTATCATCGGCCCGCTTGGTGATATTCTTGCCGGGCCTTTGTTAGACGAGGAAGGCATGATCAGCGCCACCGTTGATATGGACGATATTGCCCGCGCCAGATATGACCTTGATGTGGTCGGCCATTATGCAAGGCCGGATATATTTCAGTTATCGGTTAATGAAACCCCGCGCCAAACCGTCAGCACATATATTGACGACGATATAAGTGATTGACTTATAGAAACTTAATATATTAAATATTATTCAGGGTAAGAGGACAACATCAGGAGATTATCATCATGAATGATAACTTAGAAGATCGGTTGCCACAAAATAAAGAAATTGAAGTTTCTGAAGGTGTATTCATAAAAAGACGAACTGTATTAACAGGTGGGCTCAGCTTAATTGGGCTTGCGCCTTTTATAAATAGTTTTAGGGCATACGCCCAGAGCACACCACAAGGCCAAATCTCATTCGAACAGTTCCTGACAGAAGCAAACCCCCTAACCAAATCATTGATCGGCGACACATCAACAGGCGGACAGGACAATTATCTTCATGCGCTAGCGTCTGTTGCTTCAAGGCTTGAAGGCCTTCCTGACCCGGCATCTTGGAATGACAGCACCCAAAGTTTCAAACCCGGCACTGATTTAGGATTTACTCCGGGCGGTGAAAGCTTCACCATTTTACACTGGCGCATGGAACCACATACGCAAATCCGCCTTCACCGTCATGATTACGGCAATGTGGTGACGTTAGGTTTAAGTGGTTATAACCGCGTTGAAAATTATGAAATTGTCGGCGAAGATCATGACTATGATCCCGGAAAGTTCTTTCAGGTGCGAAAAACGGTCGATCAACAATTAAGGCGCGGCGATATTAATCTGGTTTCACTGGATAGAAATTACATTCATGGCTTTACTGCTGGCCCGGACGGCGCGCACGGACTAGACATAACGACACGCATAAGACCAAAGCCTGAACACAGCACGCCCTATCTTTCCGTCCGCGGTAATGCAGTGGATGAGTTTAAACAAATCTATCAAGCCGAGTGGGAAGATTAAGCTGGCATATTGGCAATTACGTCGTTCAAGTGTGCCATCGCTTCTTCTGTTGGGCCGGGATAGTCGCCTAGGACTGGTACATTACCCATATAGCCGATATCGCCTATCCCTTCAGGACTGGTAAAATATCCGCCAAACACAAGTGTGCGAAGTTTGGCAAAAAACAGAACGGCATGTTCAAACGCTGGCTCACTTGCTTTTGATGCGTAAGCTATATCATCTATGATCTGGATCTGCTCTGATGCTCTTACGGTCATGAATAACTTATTAAAGCGCCGCCCCGCTTCATCATCAAGCCACTGGAGGCCATTTAAGATAAGTACACGGTCACTTTGTTGACTTTCATAAGGCGCACTAACCCATTCATCGATCACGTCCGGCACACCCACTTCTGTCGCAGATGGCCCGCCGTCATCAGCCGGGCAAATAATATCACTTAAATGCGCGACCAAATTAAGCTGATCAGCCGTCAATGTACGTGGCCACGGCGTTGTCGGGTTTATCATGTCCGGGTCTTGACCGTATTTAGGCCCGGTAATGACCTCAAATTTCAAATCAGGCCATTGGCTTTCTTCTTGAACAACCGGCATTTCCGGCTCCGGCGCATCACAGGCAACAACAACACCGCCAACCACCACCACTGATGTCAGTGAACCGAGCCATTTAAGACTGTCACGACGATTTATTTTTGAGATATAATTCTTGCTCATGACCGCTCTCCCAAAATTTGTTCCGCCAGTTTTGTTGCGTTTTTCATCGCCAACGTCAGAATGGTAATGGTGCAGTTTTTATGAGGATTTGATGCAAAAACACCACCGTCCATAATATAAAGATTATCAACATCCCACGTTTGTCCCCATTTATTGGTAACCGACGTTTTCGGATCATCCCCCATGCGGGTTGTGCCCACTTCATGGATGATCTGACCACCAGCCAAAATTGCTTCCTCGCCTGTTCGTTTCGGTGATGTAACAACTCCGCCCATGGCTTCAATTATTTTCGCGGCCCATTCAAGGCCATGTTCTGCCTGATTAATTTCTTCTTCGGACCATTTCCAGTGAAACTTGAGTACGGGAATTCCCCATTTATCTTTCACTTGCTCGTCAATCTCGCAGTAACAATCATCACTGATTACCATTTCACCTCGCAGGGCAAAGCCGATATTACTGCCGTAATTATCACGAACGTCCTGTTTAGCAGATTTTCCGTATCCATCAACACTGCGGCCAACACCCATGCTTGGAGCACCAAACCCGCCGCCCACTTCAAAATGATAGCCCCGTTTGAAATTAACCGAACCATCATCCTGACCATCATAATCCCACCAGGGAATATAAAGGTGGCTACCATCAAGACCATCTTCATTATATCTTGGACGTCCTTTAAGCGCAGGAATATGACCGCTGACATCAGCACCCGTACTATCGACCAGATTACGGCCCACCTGACCGCTCGAATTAGCAATGCCACCCGGAAATTTATCACTTTTGGAATTAAGCATAAGGCGGGCCGTTTCACAGGCACTTGCCGCTAGAATGACAAAATCCGCATCTACTCGCACGTCACCCTTGGTTTTCCTGTTAACAAATGTAACACCGGTTGTTTTGCCATCATCACCCAGATGAACTTCCTTAACCATTGCATCAGTTACGATTTTAAGATTACCTGTTTTTTTAGCCCATGGAATAACCGACGTCGTTGTCTGAAATGCAGCACCAATGGAGCACCCCCGTCCGCAAGCCGTCGCATTAAAGCAAGCCTCACGCTCATCAATGGCACGGGTTAGCACAGCGCGGCGTATCGGAACCATAGGAATACCAAGCTTTTCAGACGCTTCTTTTACCAAAAGTTCATAAACACGAGGTTTTGCAGGCGGTTGAAGCACGCCTTCACCAGAATCCGGCACATCATAAACACCGGGATTATTACCTGAAATACCAACCAGCTTTTCGGCCTTATCATACCACGGGGCCATTTCATCATATTCAAGTGGCCAATCCACACCAAGCCCATCATGAGTGAACGGTTTAAAATCACGGTCGTTAAATCGTGGGGTAATTCGGCCAAAATGGTTTGTCCTGCCACCTAACATACGTGAACGATACCACATAAAATCAGTACCTTCTGCCGACGTATAGGGCTCACCCGGCACGTCCCATCCGCCATCTACCGTCGCATCATAAAAGCCAAAATCCTTATCGGATGTGCTCACACCGCGCAGCGGCGCTTCATGGTTTTCATTAAACATTGGTGTTTCGGTGAGCGGATCATAATCACGCCCTGCTTCAAGCAAAAGAACCCTTACCCCCGCTTCTGTAAGTATATGCGCCGACATTCCGCCACCTGCGCCAGAGCCGACAATGATCACGTCATATTCAAAACCATCGAAAGAAGCCATTTAATTATTTCCTGTTATTTTATTTTAAAAAAATTATACCCCAAATCAAGCTAATTGACAGCCCCAATCTGAAACTTTACTGTTCATATCAACAAATTAAATTATCCGGAGCAAAATGTTGAAAAAAATCACCTTGTTATCAGCAGTTTTAATAGCCGCTAGTCTTAGTTATTCTTGGGCACAGATGGTACCTGAGCCACGCGCAACAGAAGTTTGGGACAAGGAACCAGCAAGGGTAACGCCCGGCGAACATGGACGCCCGCCGTCCGATGCCATCAGCCTTAACGCTAGCGCATGGCAAAGTGTAAATGGCGATGAGAACCCGTGGACAATTGAAGACGGCGTGATGACCGTTAATCCGGGGACTAAAGACATAAGAACTAAAAAGTCATTTGGTGATGTCCAGCTTCATGTGGAGTGGCGCATTCCCGAACTAGATGCAAAATTTACTGATCAGGACCGTGGCAATAGCGGTGTTTTTCTGCAGCAGTTTTATGAAGTTCAGGTGCTCGATAGTTATGAAAACAAAACCTATAACAATGGACAGGCAGGGTCGCTTTATAAACAACATATCCCACTCGCTAATGCCACCAAACCGGCCACGCAGTGGCAAACATATGATATAATTTATACCGCCCCACGCTTTAGTAAAAACGGCACGGTAATTTCGCAAGCCCGTATCACGGTTATCCATAACGGTGTGCTCATTCAAAATAATGTCTCGCTTGTCGGGCCAACAGTTTATATCGGCTCACCCGCTTACGACGCGCACGGCGATCTGCCGATTTATCTTCAGGATCATGACCATGAAGTGAGCTACCGCAATATCTGGCTCAGAGAGTTATAAGGGGGAATTATGACCGGGGGAAAAATACGTTTTGCCTATACTATAAAAATTGCTACTCCAGTTGATGTAGCGGCTATTAATAGTGTTTTGGATGCGTCTTTCTCCTCATTATTAACGTCAATATATGACGACGTATCACTGGCACAGATACTCCCAAAAATCACCCAGGTTAATCCTGATCTTTTATCATCGGGAACATATTATATCGCCCTCAATAAAAATGAAGAAATCGTAGGCTGTGGTGGCTGGACCCACCAACGGCCAGGCACAACCGACAGAACAGATGGTCAGGCCCATATCAGACATTTTGCCACCCATCCTGAATATGTTGGATACGGTGTGGCCCGTGCGCTGTATAATCACTGTGTAACGGAAGCTAAAAATGAAAATGTCAGCGAATTTGAATGCTATTCAACCTTAAATGCCGAATTTTTCTATAAAGCGCTTGGCTTTAAATCGATAAAATTATTTGACTTGAACATGGGTGGTGACCTAACCTTTCCTTCAATCCTAATGCAAGCAGACATTTAATTTAAAGATTTTAATTTCTCTGGGGATAAAAATGAATAAAACTCACACACAATTTACGGGCTCCATTCCCGAAGCTTATGATACATTTCTCGGCCCTTTATTATTTGAATTTTCAGCAAAAGATTTAGCAGGACGCATCGCCGAAAAAATTCCATCCGGCGGTAAAATTCTTGAAATTGCTTGCGGAACTGGAATTTCAACAAACCAACTGCGAAAATCACTATCTGACGATATTAAAATTACCGCAACAGACCTTAACCCGGCCATGCTCGACTTCGCCAAATCAAAACATGGCGATTTAAAAAACGTTACTTTCGAGGTTGCGGACGCACTATCACTATCCTTCGAAGAGAACAGTTTTGATGCGGTCGTCTGTCAATTTGGCATCATGTTTTTCCCTGATAAATTAAAAGGCCTTCAGGAAATGTACCGCGTTCTTAAACCGGGCGGCGGGCTTGCCTTTAATGTCTGGGACAGTTTCGAAAAAAACCCATGCGCTAGTATAGTATATGATGTGATAGAACATTATTTTAAAAGCGATCCACCGCAATTTTTAAAAATGCCGTTTGGCTTTCATGATATCCCAATAATTCGTGATCTTATTGAAAGTGCTGGTTTTAACAATATTGAAGATCATACAGTCAGTGAAATAATTGAAGGCTCCGAAGTCAATGATGTTGCTACAGGTTTTATAACCGGCAATCCAAATATCATTGAAATTAACGAAAGAGCTACCGTTGAAGCATCCGTGATAATTAATGCCGCTGAAGCAGCGCTCCTAGAAAAATTAGGGCCACCGCCAATAGGTTTCGCACTACAGGAAATCGTGTTTCTGGCAACGAAGACTTAACCTGAACTGATTTTAAGCCTAGGCCATATTTCAAGCCATTTCTTATCACAAAGTCTTTGCTCAAAAGCATCTCTCTTTATACGTTTTTGGTTTATCGTAACTGTATTTGAAAAGAGCGCTTCAACACCAAACGGAGCAACTAACGAAATATCTCCATCAGATGAGATAGAAGCCCCTATTGCCGTTTCAACCTCCACCCAATAACTCATAGCATCTGTGGTCGAGCTGTAAGGCTTATCATCATTTCTAACATGCATCCTCGCCTGATTTTTCACTGACCACGGCAAGTTGGAAATAGATTTTAAGCGCTCCTCATAGCGCAGTTCACTCTCAACTTCGACATTTTCAAGGTCAAAATATATGAAATCAATATCATTAAGTGGCGTCGCAACATCAAATCCATGAAGCTTATCCCAAACTATATTCCGGACAAAACCGGCCGCCAAACACCAATCATTTAAACCTAGCGACGATGCAATTTCCAGGGCATCCATGCTTTTTTTATCAGCACTTAGCCAGGTAATGATTTGTGTCTCTTTACCTTGTTGGTGTTGAATGGGATGCCCCTCTGAAAATGGCATTTATCAGCATTAAATTAAGCCCGTCGAGATAAGCGCGGACCGTTGGGTCACTGGTAAAGCCAATTACCTGACCGCGCCCTTTGGGCTCAGAAATAATAAACGGCTTTTGAGCGAGCTGCGCGCGATTTTCTTCCCACAGATAGCCACTGGCCAGAATGTCATCCTTTTCCATATAATTAACCACGTTGCGGCCCTTATCAATGGTTACAGGCGTATATATATCGCGGCCACGGTAAAGCACATTAAGCGTCGGCGCTGATCCCGCCGTTAGCCAATGTTCAAGATCGACATTCGCTTTAAGCATCACACCGGGAACCGCATCCGGGTCGGCGTCCTGCGCTTCGATAGCATCATTATAATCATCAGTGCCGTCCATCAGACTACCGTCTACCCGCGCGCTATCTTCTTCATCATCCTTTTTATTTTCGCGGTAAACATATTCGCGGCGTGATGACATGATATCCACATCAGGGTCGGTCACATAACGCATGCCGGTGCCTAGTGCAATCAACGTTCCACCTTCACCGATCCATTCTTTGAGGTTATCCCTACCCGCATTACCAAAGGTCGATTTATAACCACTACGGCTTTCAGGAATGATCAGCACGTTAAATGGGCTTAAGTCCGCTCCTGCAATATCAGCGGCGCGAATGGGTGTAACCGGATAATCAAATTGCCGCTCAATAACAAAGCGGGTGTTTCCTGCGCTATAATTGGCGGTCGGGTTATCCCAAAGAATTGCCACTTTCGGCGCGTGAATACGTTTTGTATTAGCGCTACCAAAACTTGGTCCATCCGTGACCCAGCTATCATTAACACCAACTACATTTGCACCTGTCTCGCGGGCAATCATTTGAACCTTTTCAGAAAGGCCCGCTTCATTGGCCTTAACATCCAGTATTAACGTGCCCGCAGGATATCTGTTACCCATGTTAACAAAGCTCATATCAGCGCTTTTAACGACCAAACCCTGACGCAGAGCATTGCTTAAAAAGCGGCTCGCCGTTGATTGCCCCCACGGCACAAGATAGGCCACGGTAGCATCTGGGTTTGAAACCATTCCGGCATCGTAATAACCTTCACCAGACAATGCACCCTCAACATTTCCAACATTATTACAGCGATCCACCGTCACATTAAACATATGAGGTAGTGACCATGCTGTCACGTCATAAATCTGATCGCCAAGGTTATTATCACGGCGTCTTTCCTGTTCATCAAGAAACGGCTGATCCATCGGCACTTCTTCATCCATGATTGTGCTCAGAAACCGTTTGGTTGGCTGCGCGCTATCAATGATATAACTGCCCGCCGCATAATCAGTGCCGCAGGAACGGAAGTCTTCAGACGTTTTAAATACATCAACGCCCTGTTTGGTCAGAAGTCCGGCTATTTTATCTGCCGCCGCCTGATCATTTTGCGTCGGGATAACATAATAACGATTATCCTGGGCTTCACCTTCTTCAATTCCTGAGCGGCGATACTCATAAAATTCGCGTAGAAGTGTGTCCTTATTGCTCGCGCCAACTTCCGCCGTTGAAAGTGATGCAACCAAATGATGGCTGATCGCGTCTCTGTAATGAAGAGTTTCACCGTCATTTCTATGAAGCAGCAGTCCTCTGGTTGAGGCCTGTTCGTAAGTCGCTGACGCCGCGCCGTAATAAGCAGGCCAGCTCGCACCATAGCCTGGATAAAAGGCATCATAAACTTCACTGGTAAAATATTTAAAACCGTATTTGTCAAAATATTTTGCGTTACTGCGACCTATAGCATTAAGTGTTCTCCATTGATTATCAGCAATATTTGGATTATCTGGTGGCGCAGAAGGTGGGAAATAATAAGTACCATTTCCACCCATTTCATGAAGATCAATATAAATAAGTGGGAAATATTCCTGAAGCGCCGCTACTTTACCCTGACTTTCCGGCTGGGTCATAGCAAACCAATCACGATTAAGATCAAACAGATAATGATTTACCCGACCGGAAGGCCACGGCTCTCTATGCTCTGCGGATATTGGACTGCTATCTGGCTCAAGCCCTCTTGCTTCACGAAATTTATTGATAAATCTATCACGCCCGTCCGGGTTTTGTTGTGGGTCTATAAACACAACACTATTAGACATTATGTTATCAACTTGCTCTTGGTTGGTTGCGGCAAGTAAATTATATGCCGTCAGCATCGCTGCCTCCATGGATGAGATTTCATTGCCATGAACCCCGTAACTAAGCCAGGTCGAACCTACCATTCCAGTGATCATTTGATCAGCTTCGCTCTGCGATGTCACGCGCGGATCAGCAAGCCGCTTCATATTATCGCTCAAGCTTTGAAGGTTGGCGATATTATCCGCATTGGAAATAGCCACATAAATCAGTGGCCTTCCTTCCCATGTCTTTGCGTAACTGAAAATCTTCACCCGGTCCGGCGCAGCGCTTTGCAGCGCATTAATATAACGAACCATATCTCCATGTAAGGTAATTTCTTCACCGGTTTTATAGCCCAGCACCTGTTCCACAGTTGGAATGTTGCTGTCATAGTTGGTGCCCGGAATATATTCAAATTCCTGCGCGTGAACTGTTGAAATAAGCACCAATAATGCCGCAATCCCCAGTGATAGTTTTAAAATGATTTTGCTCATGGAAAGTCCCTTTTCTTGTGTCTCATAACCTTAGAGAAAGTAGGGCACGAGTTCAAATCAAAACTCACTAAGCCTCATCATAAGGCAGTCCCACATATTGTTCGGCGATGATCCGCCGTCCCTCTTCGGTGTTTAAATAATATTCAAGCTCGGAGCTGTGTATTTTTTCTTCAAACGCGGAAGTTCCGGGAAATTTATGTAGCAAGTTAGTCATCCACCACGAAAAACGCTGCCCATTCCATACCCGTCTGAGGCATCTTTCTGAATATGTATCAATCAGATCCGTTCTGCCCTCATTATAAACCTTGCTCAAAATAGAATAAAGCGCATGAACATCACTTGCCGCCGTATTAAGGCCCTTGGCCCCAGTCGGCGGTACGATATGCGCGGCGTCCCCGAGCAGGAACAGACACCCATATTGCATAGGCTCGACCACAAAGCTGCGCATGGGGGCAATGCTTTTTTCAATTGACGGTCCAGTAATGAGCTTTTCAGCAAGATCATCTGGCAGACGTCTTTTTAATTCCTGCCAAAACCGCTCGTCCGACCAGTCTTCTACCATCTCATCCGCACCAACTTGAATATAATATCGGCTGCGGGTCTGTGAGCGCATACTGCAAAGCGCAAATCCGCGCTCGTGTCTCACATAAACAAGTTCGGGATTTACGGGCGGCGTTTCCGATAACAGACCGAGCCATCCACCAGGATAAATCTCTTCATATTCAGTGATATGTTCTCTCGGGATGCTTTTTCTTGAAATGCCGTGATAACCATCACAGCCGGCAATATAATCGCACTGGATTTTATGCTTCTTGCCATCATGTTCAAAACTAACGAATGGAAGTTCACCTTCTATTTCATGGGGCGTTACATTTTGGGCTTCGTAATATGATATTTGATTGGAATTTTCGCGCGCTTCCATTAAATCGCGGGTCAGTTCGGTTTGGCCGTAAACAATAACACTTTTGCCGCCGGTTAATTTTTTAAAATCAATATGCGTGCGTTTTCCGTCCACCGCAATCTCAACACCGTCATGAACCTCGCCTTCCTGGTCCATACGCTCGCCCGCACCCGCGGCGCGCAGCAAATCAGCAAAACCCTGCTCCAACACTCCGGCACGAATGCGCCCAAGTACATAATCAGGCGTAACCCGCTCAAGGATGACATTATCAATCCCTTGTCTTTGAAGAAGTTGGCCGAGTAAAAGCCCCGAAGGACCTGCCCCGATAATGACCACTTTTGTTTTCATTATACCCCTTATTATTGACGTTGCTGATCCAGTTCCATTGTTCTTTTCTTTGCTTGCGCCATAATTTCATCAAGCGCGCGGCGATTAAAATATTCACCATTATTCATCACGGCAAAAATATCCTGTGTCGCTTTTATATTTTCAAGTGGATTGCTATTAAGCACAACAATATCAGCATTTTTCCCGGCCTCCAATGTCGCAAGGCGGTCCATCTGCCCCATGAATTTTGCACCATTTATCGTAGCACTTTGTAATATTTCCAGCGGTGTCAGTCCCGCATCCTGAAAATAGGTCATTTCCTCATGAAGCGCGAATGCCGGATAGACAAAGGTATTCACCGGCGCAGAATCGCTACCAGCAAGGATCAGCATTCCGGCCTTTTGAATATGCGGTAATTGACTAGCCACCAACTGATATGTGTCCTTTTTCCGCTGCTTATCGGCTGGAGTGTCACCAGCCATTCGGTCAATTCGCCATTGATATTTCGATGTGAAAAGTTTTGTTAAATATTGCCTAAACGGATGCTTTGATTCCAGCTCTGGATTAAAATAAGTTAGCTTATTGCTGCCAATTAATGTCGGTGATATGGCAACATTCTTTTTTGCAAGCTCTTCGTAGGCGGCATTAGCATGCTGCTGATCAAAATTACTGAAATAATTTGCCTGCGCCTGTGATTTACTGATCGCACCGGATATTACCTGATCAACATTTGGCCTTTCATCGCTACCAAGCCTGATGGTAAAGCTGGCATGCTCGATGCTTGAGAGCCCCGCATCCGCAAGTGAGTTTATCGTCAGATCATAAGGAATATGTGCAGAAACTAGATAGCCGCGGTCGGATGATGCCTTAACACTTTTTAAAAAGAGCTCCCCTGCCAAGGCATTATCGGTCACCTTAACCAAATCCACTTTGTAATCATCCAGCATATCAAGCATCTGAAAAAGTTCCTGCTCATTGGCTATTTCAAGATCATCGGGCCATACGGACCCGATCCCTTCCAGTTTCCGGCCAGCGGTAAATATTTGCGGACCAAATAATGTGCCGTCCGCCACTTCATCACGCCATTTAAGCACCTGTTCGCCGAGATCACTTGCCATATCGCGAACCGTGGTAATGCCGTAAGCAATATAAAGCGGAAGCAGCGCCTTATTATCTTCAATAAGGTCTTTACCCTCAATATGAATATGCATATCCCAAAGTCCCGGAATAACATATTTACCGTTTAGATCAATTTCCCTAAGCCCCACATGATCTTTCTTTGAAGCCGCAGGTCCAACAAAAGAAATTTGCTCATCATCAATCGCAATAATACCGTTTTGAGTAATATTACCGGTTTTTACATCAATAATATTTCCGCCAAACAGCAACTGATCATGACTATCCTGCGCATAAGCATTTGTCATTATCAGGAAAAATAATGCTGAAATTAGTATTTTTGTCATTTCCTGAGCGCCTCTGAAAGTAGATAAAGAATATCACCGCCTAGCGTCGCCCCCGCCACCGCCGTTACATTTCCAATCGGATCATAAGCCGGGGCAATTTCTACAAGATCAGCCCCTATTATATTAAGCCCTTTAAGGCCCTTCAATATTTTACGCCCCATCATTACAGTAGGACCGCCCGAAACCGGCGTCCCTGTTCCCGGTGCATAAGCCGGATCAAGAAAATCAATATCAAATGTAAGGTAAGCTTTTTTATCCCCAACACGGTCTCTAATCCGCGTTGCCGCTTCTGATGCTTTCATTTCATCTAGTTCATCAGCAAAAATAATTTCAATACCGTGGGTTTCCGGATTTGGTGTTCTAAGCCCCACATGAATGGAATGCTCTAGATCAAGCAGCCCTTCTTTGATGGCATGATAAAACATGGTGCCGTGATTATAATCATCATCTACCCATGTGTCTGAATGGGCATCAAAATGAATAAGCGCAACAGGACCATGCTTCCTAACATGGGACCGAAGCAGCGGCAGCGAAATAAAATGATCCCCGCCCATAGAAAAACAAACCGTATCGCTTGCTATTATTTTATCGACAGTTTCTTCAAGCACATCAATCATCCGCTGCGGATAACCGACAAAATTACAGATATCACCATAATCAATCACTGTATGATGCTCGGCGATATGATAATCCCAAGGCCACAGCCCATATTCAAATTCACCGGTAAGTGTTGATTGCTCGCGCATGGCACGCGGGCCAAACCGCGCCCCCGGACGGTTCGTTGTACCAAGGTCATATGGCACGCCAAGAACGGCAATATCCGCATTTGCCAAATCTTTAGAAAATTTAAAACGCATAAAGCTCATTGGCCCTGAATACGCCTCATCCCACCAATTATCTAACATCTCATCATCGCGCGGCATTTTAATCTCCTAAATATTACTCAATCACCTTAGAGAATTAGATTTTTCAGATCAATTGATATTCTTGCTTTTATTGGAAGCCCTGACTAAGCTCATTTAATCATAGGGAGAATAAAAATGGATAAATCATTAACAAGACGCGAATTTGCCATCGGCACCACCACAGCAATTGGCGCACTTGCCGCAAGCAGCATGTCAGCAGGGGCGCAGGAAAATAACGATACGCTCCCCTTTGATGTCATAAGCGGCACCAAGCAGTTCAACTTTCACAATATTTTAAATAACGACGCTGCCCGCATTGATATGCCCGTCGGCGTTATCAACGGTGCGAAAGATGGTCCCACTCTAATCGTCACGGGCGGCTTATTTGCCACCGAATTTTCTGGTGTTGAGGCCGCATCACGCATGTACCGCGATTTTGATCCTAAGGATATATCAGGCAGGCTGATCATTATTCCCGTTATCACCCTAGACGCGTTTCAATTCAGAACGCCTATGTTTAATCTTTCCTCCGGTGTCAGCCCACGCGACGGCAAAAGCCTGAATGGGGTTTTTCCCGGCAACAAGGATGGCTCACCAACCGAAGTTCTGGCTCACTATGTTTTTAACGAACTGGTTATGAAATCCGACTATCATATTGATCTGCGTGGTGGTGATTTATCTGAATCCCACGTGATCCATTCAATCCACCCCAATAACGCGGATAGAGAGACCAATCGTATATCAGAAGATATGTCCCGCGCCTGCGGTTTTGAATATTTTCAAGCACGGGACGTTGACCCGAGAAGCCTTGTTTATGAAGCATCCCAAGCAGGCATTCCCAGCATTATCACCCAGTGTGGTCTAGGTTATAAAACCCAAGCCGAAGAAGATTTTATCAATTCCCATATTTCTGCCGTAACCAACATTATGAAGCATTTCAACATGATGGCGGGCAGCCCAATAATCCACCAAAACCAAAAAGAATTCACAGTAGGCTTTGATCAGGTGCGCGCCAAAAGCTTCGGCACTTTTCAAGGCATAGCCGATCAGGGGGACATCTTGAAAAAAGGACAACTCATTGGCCGGGTAACAGGACTTGATGGCAGTGTATTAGAAGAACTCCACTCCCCCATAAACGGCGTCGTCCATGAACTACTGGTGCGCCGCGTGGTTTCTCAGGGCGATCTTCTTTATAACTTAGTACAAATTAAAGGCTAGTTTTTATAAATAACCTTGCCACCAACGATGGTCATTATTATTTTGCCATTTAGTAAATCTGCTGGATTGCTGCTGCCTACATTTAGCAAATCTTTATCAACCACCGCAATATCGGCCCACATGCCGGCTTTAAGCTGTCCGACCTCATTTTCCACATGGGCGCTATAGGCGGCCCAATTGGTGTAACCACGGATCGCTTCCTCGGATGTTAGTGCCTCATGGGGCATAAAACCACCAACGGGTATGCCTTTTTTATCCGCCCTTGTGATTGCGCCGTAAATACCGTAAAAGATATTATGATCATAGCTATCCAGATCAGAACCAAAAGCAAGCGGAATTCCTAGACGCCTCATTTTACGCCAGGCATACATGTCCTTTGCCCTCTCCTCACCAATGCGGCTTAGCGCCCAAGGCGGATCTTCTGACACATAAGGCGGCTGCGCTGAGGCGATAACGTTAAGTTCAACCCATCTTTTATAATCATCCGGATGAATTACAGAGGCGTGTTCAGAGCGGTGACGAAGGTTTCTAAGGTCGGGATTGATGGCATAATTCTTCTCTAGGAATTCCAGAATTTCCCGGTTCGCTTTATCACCAATAGCATGGGTATTTATCTGAAAACCGGCTTGGATCATTTGGTCCATCTGTCCTATCTGCATGGTCCAGTTCTCATCAAGGCCGGAATGTTCCGGCATATCACTGTAAGGTTCAAGAAATCTTGCGCTTCTAACACCCAGTGTCCCGTCAAGTCCTGATTTCATAGAACGGACAAACAGCATATTGCTTGGATAGCTCATTGGTCCCTTTGCCGTCCATTCATCAACAAGTTTTGCGTCGGCGCGGTCAACCATCGCATAAATACGTATCGGCATATTTTCTTCTGTATCCAGAGCTTCAAATGCCGCCATACTTAAGGATGCCGTCCCCGCATCATGGGTCATGGTAAAACCGTCGGATGCCATAATATTCATTGCTTTTACAAGCGTGTCCTTACGTTCATCAATGGTTTCAGCGGGCAATATACGCCGCCAGACACGCCCTGCTTCGTCAAGTGCGATACCGGAAAGCTCACCGTCTTCGTAACGGGTAAATGTGCCTTTAACCGGGGCTTCTGTATCCCGGTCAAACCCTGCGGCTTCTAAAGCTTTTTTATTGCCCCAATAACCAAAACCTGTTTCACCGCCCATAAGCACAGGATTATCAGGGAAAAGCTCGGTCAGCCGTTTTTCATTGGGCAGGATATTCATCCATTCCCCTTCGTCCCAACCACCGCCTATTATCCATTCTCCAATGGCAAGTTCCCGATCTTTAGTCGCTGCAATGATTATTTCTATTGCTTCGTCTTCGTTAGCAGCACCGTTAATTCTGATAAATTTTTCATCAGCAACAAGCCCCGTTATGTGACTATGAGCATCGACAAATCCGGGATAAACATATCCACCACCAGCATCAATAAGCTCTGTCCCGGCGCCACTAAAGGCCATAACGTCATCATTGGCTCCAACAAATAATATATTGCCGTCCTTTATGGCAATAGCCTCGCCATCACTTGACCAAACGCCATTCTGATACGGAGCATCACTTGCAGGAACGCCTTCGCCGTCCGGCTCACCCCACAAAAAGCTATAAACATGTCCATTATGAATAATTCTATCTGCAGTTTCAGATACGACTTGATTTTGCTCACAACCACTAAACAGGACGATTGCTGCGAAAAATGTCAAAAGGGGTTTTAATATTTTCATTTGTTTAATTCCCGGAGCGACTAACCGCTTCTTCACCATTATAAACAAGCCTTGTTGACCATGGAATTGGATTTCTAAGGGCATAATGGGCCATGCAGCCACCTTCTGCCTCACTCAGTAAATCCATTATCTTTTCCTTTGATTCAGGACTATCGATGATTACATGGGTTTCAACCATATCGCATCCTCCCTCCGTCATATAACCATGTTCACGCATATGACCTAAATTGGTTCTAAATTGAATGCGCTGCTCTAATTTAAGACTATCAACCTGTATTTTACGGGCCGTTAGAATATCCGTCAGATGCGTCATCAAACAAAAGCCAATTCCGGCCGCAAAAAATGCCAGTGGTGGCGGCGCTGTGTCCTCGCCAACGGGTGGCTGCTCATCACAGTAAAGCGTCACGGGACTAAAGCCGGGAATATTAACCGATACAGTCCCTGTTTTTGACTGCATGTTGCCCGCTTCAGCAACCAAATTCACATCAAAGCGGTAAGGTTCAGGATGGCGCGCTTTCGTAAACGGTCCTACTTCAAACTGGCTTGGTGCAATTGGTTCATTGCTTCGGTCCCCTACGTGAAAAAACTTTTCTTCTGACATTAGTCGCTCCTGCTGTTTGTTGTTATATATAATGACAATAAACACTTCCGCAGTTCCATCAATAAAATTTATTGAAAAATTCGGGTTGCTGTGCAACTCTTCCTATATGAGCAATTCGATCGTTAAAATCTATAACATGAGCGGTTATCATGAATACCGCCCTAAGCAGCCCAATTTTCTGGTTGAAGCTCTATGGGCTCATGTTACGCCATTCAATGCGCCGATTGGTGGAATTCACCATCTAGTGCCAGAATCAACGCCAAATATAGCCATTTCACGCAGATTTAATGATACCGGATCAACGTCGTTTGAAAGGGTTGAATTATTTGGACCGATAAATCAGCCGTTCAGGTTCACACTAACTCCAGGTCATGAAATGATAGCCGTACGAATAAAACCGGAATGGCTTCCATGTCTGCTTGGTGTATCAGCGGATGATATACTCAATTATGATGTAAATTTAGAAGAAATCTCACCTGAATTATCAGCCAGATTATTATCCATTTTCGAAACGCGTAAATCAACACCTGAAATGCTCTTTGATATGTACAGTATAATCAAGAATTATGCCTATGAACACATGAATAGATATAAACCACCCCTTTATGGTGCACAAGCAGTTGAGATGATCCGCCGCAGTGGCGGCACCATGCGTCAAAAACACCTAGCAAAACATCTTAATGTATCAGAAAGGCAGTTACGCAGAACGGTGCAAAATATGATCAGCATGAGTCCAAAATCACTAAGCCGCAACATCCGCTTTCTAAAAACGCTCGAATATGCTGATCAGGCCAGCAATATTAACTGGTCTGACTGTGCAGTTAATTTTGGCTATTTTGACCAAGCCCATTTGATCAACGATTTTAAAGCTATTTCAAATCTGACCCCCAGTCAGTTAATGAGCGTGAGAGTAGCCGAGTCCGTTTTTTCCAATCCAATTTAATTTAAAACTGATAATTTTGACAAAATTCAATTAGTCAGGATTAAAAATGGTTCAAAAACTCGTTTATTTTATAATATATTTTCTTCTATGCCAAATTACTCATTTAGCTTTTGCAACGGCGGAAACGATCCCCTTCAATGATCCACGCTGGATGCTCGAAGGTGAAGATACAGCCGTCGTAAAACACAAAGGCCAAATTGCCTTATATACTTCCACCGGCGGTGCGTTTCTAAAAGACACTGAATTTAAAGACGGAATTATCGAAGTTGATTTACTATTCCCTGATGATAGCAGAGGGTTTTCCGGCGCGGCATGGCGTATGCAAGATAACGGATCATATGAACATTTCTACATAAGACCCCATCTAAGCAATAAAACAGATAGCACCCAATACACCCCCGTTTTCAGGCATGATACTGGATGGCAGCTTTATTTTGGCAATCAGCATGCTGTCGCACTTGAAGTAAAATATAACCAGTGGATGCACCTAAAGATTATTGTTTCCGGTGATCAGGCAGAAATATACGTGGATAGCGAAGAGCCGGTTTTATTCATTAGTGATTTAAAAGCCAATTTAAGCGCTGGAACAATTGGCGTTACCACCACCTTTGCCCCTGCTTATTACAGCAATTTTTCCTTTGAGAAATTAGAAAGTCCGGCACTATCCGGCAAAGCCCTTATACCCGAAGAACGGCCCCACGGTCTGATTGAAAAATTCAATCTTTCAGAAGTTATTGCTGACAACGATATAAATCCCGAAAATTATTCAGGCAACTGGTCGGAGCATGATGTTGAAACCATGGGAGCCATTAACATATCCCGCGACCGCACCCGTAGCGAAGATCATAATACCGTATTGGTGCGTTTAAATGTAAATTCTGAGACCGAACAAGTAAAAAAAATCAACTTCGGGTACAGCGACGACGTAACCGTATATATCAACGGCCAGCCAATCTCAGGCGGAACAAATATCTACCAATCCCGCGACTATCGCTATCTCGGCACCATCGGCCTGTTTGACAGCGTCTATCTGCCCTTAAAACCAGGCCAAAATAAAGTTTACTTTGCCGTTAAAGAAAATTTCGGCGGCTGGGGCTTTATGGGGAAATTTGAAGATATGAGCGGGATTAACATTGAATAATTAAAGACACATGATAATTGGTGGATTTACTTATCCATTTTGCTATGCTTTAAATAATACAAAATTTGAGGCTCCCATGATCAAAACATCTTTTAAATATTTACTAGCGTTCTTATTTATAAATCTCACCGGAATTATCGCTGCACATTCCCAGCAAGGAAAATGGATTTCCATTTTTAACGGTAAAGACCTCGATGGCTGGACCATTAAATTTTCGGGTCAGGAAATTGATGTGAATTTCCGCGATACATTCCGCGTTGAAGAGGGCATGATGCGGGTGGTTTATGATAATTATGTTACCTTCGATGAAGCCTACGCCCATATTTTTTACAAAGAAAAACTTTCCCATTACCGCCTCAAATTTGATTACCGCTTCACTGGCGATCAGGTTGCGCAATCTGAAGAATGGAACATAAGAAATAGTGGTGTAATGTTCCATAGCCAATCACCTGAAAGTATGTATTTCGATCAGGATTTCCCCGCTTCGGTCGAGGCACAATTGCTAGGCGGCCTAGGTGAAGGCCCTGGACCGCGTCAAGGGGAGCGCCATACGGGTAACATCTGTACTCCCGGTACAGATTTTCATATTCAAGGCGTTCTCATGAGTGAACATTGCTACAACTCAACATCCAAAACATACAATGGTGACCAATGGGTAAACCTAGAAATAGAAGTTCGTGGTGATGAGATAATAAGACATTTCATCAACGGTGAGCTTGTTTTTGATTATGAAAAAACCAGAATTATCCCCGCTGAAGAAGACAGCGCCCATTTCATCACCGAAGCACTGCCCCTTAAAGACGGCTATATAGCCCTGCAGGCAGAAAGCCACCCGATAGATTTTAAAAATATCATGCTGATGAAACTTGAATGAGATCGCTTCTTAAAGTCATACTGATCATCGGCCTTTGCTCTGCCTCTACATTTGTCCTCATCCAAATGACGGGCATCATCAGTATAGAAAAAATTGAAATCTGGTTTAACCAAATTAGAAACATTTCACCGCTTTATCTGGGCGGCTTTGTCATCCTGCTTATGTTTATCGACTTATTCATATCTATTCCAACACTGGCCACGGTCATACTCGCCGGGCACTTCATGGGTTATCAATATGGGGCACTCGTCGCCATAATAGGTTTAGAGATCGCCGGAAACACGGGGTATTTTCTCGGTCGCATTTTCGGCGACAAAATATTAAATTTCCTCCTGAAAGACCCCGAACAAAGAAACGAACTCCATAGCAGTTTCAATCAGCACGGCTTTGTCATGATCCTGCTGTCGCGCGCCGTTCCTATATTGCCTGAGGTCACAACGGTCATTGCCGGCATGTCTGGTATGGCTTACCCAAAATTCCTCGCCGCCTGGTCCATCAGCATTATTCCATACTGCCTTTTTGCTGCTTATGCCGGTTCCCTCAGCACTATAAATAGCCCTGAACCCGCGATAATCGTCTGGGCCTTTCTCTCCAGCATTCTTTGGACTGGTTGGTATATTTTTAACCGGAAACGAAAAGCATGTTGAAAATAAAAAACACAGACATGCGAAAACTCTGGCTAAATACCACCGGTCTTGGAACGGCCCCTACCGGACCGCTCGATGTGATGGCGATCATAAAAAAGCTCGGCTTTGTTCAGCTTGATACCATTCAGAATGTCAGCCGCGCCCATCATCATATCCTCTGGAGCCGCAACCAGAATTACCGCGAGCCGATGCTTGATGAGCTGCTTAGTGCAAAGAAACATATTTTCGAGCATTTCACCCATGATGCCAGTGTTATCCCGCTTGATTATTACCCCATGTGGAATAGACAATTTGTCCGGCTTAAAAAATGGGTTGATAAATCTAAAAGATATCAAGAACTGCTGAGTTACACCGATGTGCCCGCCATAAAATCCCGCATTGAAAAGGAAGGACCACTTTCCACTCATGCCTTTTCAACCAAAACGCGTGGAAAGAAGAAAATGTGGTCACGCCCACCTCATAAAATCGGCCTTGATTATTTGTGGTTTTCCGGTGAACTTGCCACATCACACAGGGAAAAATTTAATAAATTTTATGATCTCTCACACCGCGTCATTCCAAAACATATTAAAGAACAAAAGCTTAGCGACAATGATCAAATAAACTGGCTTTGTCATGCTGCCCTTGACAGGCTAAGCGTCGCCAGTGCGAAAGAAATCCAAAGCTTCTGGGATGCTGCGGACTTAAAAGAAGTAGAAAGTTGGCATAAAAACACTGACATTGAACCCATTGAATGGCAAACCCACGACGGAAAATGGCTACAGGCAATCGCCGCCAAAGATATTCTAAAAAGACTGGATGATCTCACCTCACCCACTTCGCGCTTAAGAATAATTAACCCGTTCGATCCAGCCATTCGTGATCGGGCGCGCCTAAATAAACTGTTCGGTTTTGATTATAAAATCGAAATTTTTGTCCCGGCCGCAAAACGCCTATGGGGCTATTATGTATATCCGCTACTTGAAGGCGATAAATTTGTCGGCCGTATAGAACTAAAAGCAGACCGTAAGAAAGGCAACTTAAACGTAACCAACTTCTGGCAGGAACCGAATGTGAAATGGTCAGCACCGCGCCATAAAAAACTTGCCGCGGAACTAGATCGCCTCGCTAGATTTGTGGGATTAGACCGGGTTAACTGGCCGCAATAAATTCAAGGAATTTTTTACCAAATTCTTTTTTCTTACCCTCACCAACACCAAAAACATCACCAAACTGATCAAGAGTTGCCGGTCTGTTCGCCGCCATATCGATCAGGCTTTTATCTGAAAATATAATATAGGCCGGCACCGAACGTGCGGCGGCAATTTCTTTTCGAAAATCTTTAAGCTTAAGAAATAAATCCTGATCGTTCTCTGCAAGTTCTCTGACAATCTTCTGGGTTTTCTTTGAGCCGCTTTTCTTGGTCGCTTTAAAGGTCACATCAGGACGGTAACTAAAACTTTCCTCGCCCTTCAGCAGTGAAAATCCGCTTTCGGTAATTTTAAGCGAGCCATATTCCATATCCGCCACAATAAAGCCCCGCGCCATAAGCTGGCGGGCAATCACTTTCCACTCATTTGCCGTAAAATCCTTGCCCACCGCAAAAGTCGGCAACAGATCATGTTTAAGCTGTTCAATTTTTTCCGATAACTTCCCGGTCAGTATATTAACAATATGGCCAACACCAAATGTCTGACCAGTTCGGTAGACGGCTGAAATAAATTTCTGCCCGGTTTCTACGGCCTCAACCACCTCTCTCGGCGAAAGACATAAATCACAATTACCGCACGCCTCTGCTTTCATTTCGTCACCGAAATAAGCAAGTAAAGTACTGCGTCGACAAGCCGGCGATTCACAATAACTAAGCAGAGAATTTAGCCGCTGATGACCGCGTCTTCTGTGCATTTCATCGGCGTCTTCATTTTCAATGAACATGCGCCGCATGCGGATATCATCCATACCGTAAAGCATATGGGCCACCGCAGGCTCTCCGTCGCGCCCTGCCCGGCCAATTTCTTGGTAATATGCTTCCGGCGACCCCGGCAAGTCCGTATGAAACACAAAGCGGATATCCGGCTTATCAATTCCCATACCAAAAGCAATCGTCGCCACCATAATGAGATCCGGCTCGGCCATAAAACGGTTTAAATTATCTTCGCGATCCGCGCTCGCCATCCCCGCATGATAGGTTGCCGCATTAAACCCAGCCTCATTCAATATAGTTGTCGCTTCTTCAGTCTTTTTACGCGACAGGCAATAAACAATGCCGTTTTCTTTGGGGCGACCCTTCATGAATTTTAAAAGCTGCCCCTTCCAGCCTTTCTTTATTTCCACATTAAGCTGAATATTCGGCCTATCAAAACCGGTCAGATAGGTCGTCACATCATCCGAAAAAATTTTCTGGCAAATCTGCTCCCGCGTCATCTGATCCGCCGTCGCCGTCAGGGCAATGATCGGAATATTCGGGTAGCGCCCGTGTAGAAAACTTAAGTCTTCATATTCCGGGCGAAACGCCGCCCCCCACTGGGACACACAGTGCGCTTCATCAATAGCAAACAGGCTGACATTCAGCTCATCGACCATATCCAGCATCTGCTCCGTCATCAGTTTTTCCGGCGACACATAAAGGAATTTAAGCTCTCCCGCTCTAATTTTCTGCCAAATCCGATTATTAACTTCCGGCGTATTACCAGAATTAATCGTTTCCGCCTCAACCCCCACAAGCTTAAGCGCATCAACCTGATTCTGCATAAGCGATATCAGCGGCGACACAACAATCGCCAAACCGTCTTTAAGCAGCCCTGGAACCTGAAAACAAAGCGACTTCCCCGCCCCGGTCGGCATAACCGCCAAAACATTCCCCCCAGAGCAAACCTCCTCAATTATCTCAAGCTGCCGCCCGCGGAAATCGTCGAAGCCGAAGGTCTCTTTGAGGATGGAAGTAGCGAGGGTAGATGGCATATTGGATCCGGTTTTATTGTTTTTTGTTGTTAAGGGGAGTTTAGTGTAGAGAGAAGATTTGGCAAGGGAGAAAGTGGGAGCGTGGTCGAATATATGACAAAAAATATTCAATTAATAAAAATGCTATCAGCTACGAATTGTGGTAAGAGAATACTAATATATATAAAATTATAGGATAAATAAAAACAGCACTGCAACCGGGAGGGTCGTTATTATGATGAACTTATGTGGCTTAAAGAATAGAATGATAACCACTTTATTGGTTACGCTCGCTTTTGCCCTGACCGCCGCCAGTGGGCCAGCCAGCGCCCAAACTGTCGCCATAGACGATGACGATATAGGCGGTGTTGTAATGAGCCAAAGCGGGCCCGAGGCGGGCGTCTGGGTTATCGCCGAAACCAAAGATTTTGAGACACGCTTCATCAAAGCAGTTGTTACCGACGATCAAGGCCGCTACGTACTGCCGGATTTACCCCCCGCCAATTACTAGGTCTGGGTGCGCGGTTACGGTCTGGTGGATAGCCCGAAAATGCGAACCGGTCCCGGCAAAACCCTCAACCTGACCGCGGTTCTGGCACCAGACGATGCCACCGCGGCCCAGTACTATCCGGCAATCCACTGGTATTCTATGCTAGGAATTCCAGGCGAGGATGAGTTTGGTAGTAATGGCGACATGCCCGAAGACCTTACCCAAGCTGACTATATCGGCATTATGTCGAACCGCGGCTGTGTCGTTTGTCATCAGCTCGGCCAACTCGCGACCCGCACCATCCCCGAGCAGTTCGGTACCGGCACTGAAGGCTGGATACGCCGCACCCAATCCGGTCAGGCCGGTGGGGCTATGACGGCGCAACTTGCCGGCACTATAGGGAACGTACCCTATGAATATTTCGGCGCATGGACAGATAGAATAGCCGCGGGCGAATTACCTCATACCAAACCAGTGAGGCCGATGGGCGAAGAGCGCAACATCGTCGTCACGGTGCGTGACTGGCTTAATGACAAACAGTATCTTCACGATCTGATCTCGACCGACAAACGAAACCCGACTGTAAATGCTTACGGACCGGTTTACGGCTCCCCGGAATATAGCACCGATGATTTTCCCGTGCTCGACCCGCTCACCAATAAGGCCTGGACCATAAAAGGTGAAACCATGCCCGGCACCACATACGCCAGGGCAAGCCATGCGCTGGCCGAGCCGGCCATGCCATCGGCCTATTGGGGTGACGAGACGATCTGGAACAGCCGCTCCAACAACCATAACCCCATGTTTGATGATCAGGGCCGTGTCTGGTACGCCGCCCGCGTTCGTAACGAAGCCAACCCGGATTATTGCAAAGCGGGTTCCGACCATCCGTCTGCCATACTGACCCCCCTGAACAGGAGCGGTCGCCAGCTTTCCTTCTATGATCCTAAGACAGAAGATTATGTCTTGGTTGATACCTGTTTCGGCACCCATCATCTTCAATTTGGCCTACGTGAAAATAGTCACATGCTCTATACTAGCGGCGGCGGTTCCGTCTTCGGCTGGATTGACGCGAAGAAGTTCTTAGAGACACGTGACGCCGAAAGTTCAATGGGTTGGAGCGCAATGGTGCTCGACACCAACGGCAATGGCAAGCGCGATGAAGGATATCTCGCCCCGAATGACGCGGTTGACCCGACCAAAGACAAGCGGGTCTTTGCCGGACTCTATGCCGTCATGCCAAGCCCACTCGATGGTTCGGTCTGGGGCACAGCCATGAGCAACAAAGTGGTTCGCATCGCCCCCGGTGCAAACCCGCCCGAAACCACCCTGACCGAGGTTTATAACATCCCCGCCCCCTATTTTGGCCCGCGCGGCGGCGATATTGATAGTGAAGGCGTGGTCTGGGTCTCGCTCGGCAGCGGCCATTTGGGCAGTTTTGATCGTCGCAAATGCAAAGGCCCTTTAAATGGCCCGGAGGCAACAGGCGATCATTGCCCTGAAGGCTGGAACTTTTATCAATATCCCGGCCCCGGCTTTAAGGGGATCGGCCCCAACAGCGCTGAAGCGAGCTACTACAGCTGGGTCGACCAGCATAACACCTTTGGCCTCGGCAAGGACGTCCCCATGTCGACCGGCAATTTAAATGACGGACTTATTGCTCTTAAAGATGACAAGATGATCACCATGCGCGTACCTTACCCCATGGGCTTTTATGCCAAGGGTCTAGACGGCCGCATCGACGATGCGCAAGCAGGCTGGAAAGGGCGCGGCCTATGGACCACCAGCGGCGATCGAACGCCGTGGATGATGGAAGGCGGCAAGGGCTCAAAGCCACTCGTCGTTCATTTCCAACTCAGGCCTGACCCGCTGGCGAAGTGATGGAGAGATTAGGGTAACTACTTACCCAGCACCTTTGAATCCTCAAACTTGCCGTCGCTTTGCTTGAGGCGCTCGCCGATAATAATATCTTCACCGCTCAACGTTATTTCCATGAAATCATGGGCGACCGTCATCGGGCCTTTGTAATAAGGGCGGGTGGCTACTTCTAGATCATCTGCGGTGATGCCGGGGGGGATGATGTGGGAATATACGGCCATTTTTGGTTTTGTAGCCTCGAACACGAGCCCTGCCTGCTGCGGAGTTGAATGAACGGAAAGGCTTACATTGGCCAGATTTGCTTCGGGCGTTGCGCCGGGGGATGGAACCTGAACTTCATGAATCAGTAGATCAATATCTTTTCCGACATTGTTAATTTCTGATTGTTCAGTTGATCTTGTATCGCCGGAAAACAGCACCGAATGCCCCTTATAATCCATGCGAAATCCAATGGTTTCACCGCGCAGGCCGAGAACCTCACCGCTCGCCATATCTATCGGCATATGTTCTACTGGAAAGGCGGTAATTTTAAGCCCGCCCTCATCAAAAATAACCCCGTCTGATACTTCATCAACAATAAGCTCGGTTCCTTCGATCGGCACACCGACCATAACCCGGTAATCCACATCCCACTGGTAGGCGCGTTTGATGTTCTCCATCATATCCTTGATACCAACTGGCCCCTGAATATGAAGCGGTACACGGCGGCCAAACAACCATCCGCTTAGCCACGCGCTTGAAATGCTAACCGTATGATCAAAATGAAGGTGGGTGACCAGAACATGATCTACCCCTGATATGGCCTCAAACCCGCCCGCTTCAAAAAGCCGCTCACGCATTCCCGGCCCCGCATCAACAAGGATTTTATGATCTCCGGCTTCCACATAAATGCTCGGGCCATAGCGCTCGGTCGATGGCCGTGGCGCACCAGTGCCAAGAAAAGTGATTTTCATCACATCATTATCCGCTGATGGCATAATATTTTGTGCTAAAAGTGATTGAGTAGCAAAAATGCTAAGGACTAAAAATGCGAAAATCTTCATTGGCGTTACCCTCTATTATAAATTGAATTTATGATGCTATGGAATTATTTGACCCTGCGCAAGGCCTTAGTCACTTAAGAGCTCCACATCAAAGGGAGAGCCGTATAGTTTAGCGGCATAAAGCGCTGCACCTATAACCGGCGAGAAGCGCGGCTTAATAAGTGTATATTGTGATTTTAACGACGCTTTCATTGGTGAAAGTATCAAATCACCGGCATTAAAAAGCCCCCCTGAATAGGAAAGCATTACCGGATCATCTGCCAGAAAACCAAGCTCGCACCTTGTTGCTTCTACGATCTCTGCAAGCTCACGCCCAGCACGGTTAAATATATCACTAGCGTAGCTATCACCCGCGCGGCAAGCATCCCCAACCACTAATGATAGCCCGGCGATAAGTCTGCGGTCGCCCTTCCACTGCCCTAGCACAACGGCCGGCAGGTCCAAATCAACGTCAAGAGAGAGGTGTTCTTTTATTTTATCATAAAGCGGACCACGTGAAAGTCGGCCATCACTCATTTTGGTAAATATATTAAGCCCTTCTCTGGCAATCCAATAGCTTGAACCTTCATCGCCGAAAAGCTCGCCCCAGCCGCCGCAGCGCGCTTTGCTGCCTTTATTTTCGCCGTAGCAAATTGATCCTGTTCCGGCGACAATATTAATGCCGTCCTCGCAAGCTAATGACCCTGCCCAGCCCGGCACCATATCATTATCGCAACTATAGGGGATTCCCCCCATAAAGCTTGCGGGAATTTTATCGAGTGTCTCAGTAAGATTGTGATCTTCACCGTAGGACGGAATGCCGAAAAAACTATATTTCACGTCAGATAACTCTACATCAGCTTGCGCGAGAAGTTTTTTAATACCTTCCGCCAGAACATCGCGCGTTTTATCGGTACCAACCGATAAATAATGACAGGTGTCCCCGTTATGACTGGCGATAACTTTACCATTTTCATTAATTAAAATATATGCGGTTTTACTGCCACCGCTATCAACGCCGATAAACATGCTTTAATTACCCTTAATCATTCATAATCATACAGGATTACACCTTCAACAACCCGGTTTACGGTCCCGGATGTGCTTGGGCTATCCGGCGCATTTCCAAGAGCTTGCGCACGGTGAAAAGCATAAATTTGAGCCAGTGTCAAATAAGGAAATAATAGCTCAGCATCTGAGGCATCATTCATTCCCGCAAGTTTAATATGATTGTTTGATGAGCCAAAATCATCATCCTCTTTGGCTGAAATGGCGATTACCCTTCCGGCAATTCTATCTTTTCGAATTTCGGCCAGTAAATCCAGATCATATTTTCGAACATAAGGATCGTTGGAAACAAACATAAAAACCAGCGTATTGCCGTTAATAACGGATTTCGGGCCATGGCGAAAGCCAAGCGGGCTTTCATAAGTGCTGATGATCTTACCGTCAGTAAGTTCTAGCAGCTTAAGGGAAGCCTCACGTGCCAGTCCTTTAAATTCATTACTGCCGAGGAACACTACACGCCATAAAGATTTTTGCGCAAGATTTTTAAGCATATTATTTTTTTCTTCAATCAGCGCTGCTGCCGTGCTGCTCATCAAGTCTGGACTATAAGTTTTATTCGATAATATATTGAGGGCCGCAAACATCATCGAAGTGACGCTTGATGTCATGGCAAAACCTACATCATGTGTTTCTTCCGGTAATAAAACGGCTAAACTGTTTTTATCATCCTGGCAATTTTTATAAAGCTGACCCTCATTGTTACAGGTGATAATCAATTGGTAGCATTCGTCTATCATTTGATTGCTGAGCTTTATAGCGGCCAGACTTTCCGGGCTTGCGCCTGAACGACTGAAGGATACCAAAACTGTCGGAATATCTTTTTGAAAATAACGATGCGGACCGGTGACAAGATCGGTAGTGGCAATAGCGGTTATATTTTTACCCGTGTCATTTATTAAAAGCGGCTCGAGGCATTCGCCGATATAAGAAGAACTACCCGCACCAGTCATAATAATCCTCAAATTATCCATTTTCAACAATGGTGAGATAAATTTATTTATTGACTTGGCATTTTTATCCAGCATTTCTTTTGTTTTATGCCACATCTCTGGCTGCTGGCAGATTTCCTTGGCTGTGTGGTAGCCGTTATTTCTTTTTAAAAGATTATCTGAAATCTCTAGGTATGGCATTAGTGTTAATCCTCAATTTGTCAGCATGCATCGCTATAGTGTTTTAATATAGTTGAAATTTTATGAAGTAGAAGACTTTTGATATCTGACTTAATTTCACCGCTACGAACAGCATAATACTGATCCGGTAAATATTGACTTAATAAAGCAAGAGGAGGCGGATTATTATTGAGATTTTTTATTAATTTTTCAAGTGCCTGCTCCACATCCGGCTCAGGCCAGTAATAGCGGATACGGTCACTAAGGCTATATTGCATTAAAAATTTTAACTTCCCAGCGTCTTCACCATAATATTTCTGCCAGTGGACGGGATTATCTAGCATGGTTTTAAGAACGGCTCCCTTAAGATCAGAAGCTTGATCGCCTAACCACTCCTTTTCAATAGCATCCAGCGCCCATAGAGCTTCGCGCATAGCATAAGTTAATCCCGGGCCTACTTTCAAAATGGCGAAATGATCTTTAACCAGTTCTTTTAAATTATCCGCCGTTTGATAATCCGTTGAGTGGGCTTCATAGACCATATTTGGATATTTTTCGATATACCCGCTTAATTCAGCGGCTTTCTGCGGGATATAATCGATCACTTTATGATGATCAAATTCCACACCCGGCTGCACCACCAGCCCAATAACACGAGGCCAGACGCTAGAAAGTCCAACATCAGCAAAAGCTTTTTCATGCGCCGTGATGGTCATTCGGGCAGCATCCGACGATGTAACGGCGAGCTGATCCAAATCTTCCTGTGCACCGCCCGGTACCGGCACTTCCGTTCCAACAATATAAACCGGCGCTTCTCCACCCGCTTTTTGCCATGCCTTTTCTGATACCTGACAAAGCACTGCGGCGCGCGTGGCTACGGTCTCATCACTTAACGGCACAGCATCCCCTATTAAAGACATAGAGCAATCAAGGTGAATTTTTCTAAATCCCGCCAGTACATATTGTTCAATGAGAATTTTTGATTTTTCCATTGCTTCATCAGCCTCCAGATCCTGCCAGCAGTTGGGGCCAAGATGATCACCGCCAAATAATATGTTTTCGCGCGAGAAATCTACCTGATCAGCAATTTCATAAACACGCTTGCAAAAATCATGCGGCACCATTCCCGTATAACCGCCGTCCTGATTAACTTGATTTGACGTGGCCTCAATTAATATCTTACCACCACATGACGCCGCATGCCTTAACGATGCCTCAATCACCAGCGGATGGGCGGAGCATACCGAATAAATACCAACGGGATCACCTGCTTTATGCTGACTTATAAGATCCAGAATATATTTCATTCAGCCTCTCCTACCGTCTCATTAGGCTCTACCGCGAGCAGGACAGCCGCAATAAGGGCAAGCACGATACCAGCAAGCCGGTAAGACCCCGGCATCACCCCAAGCAGTGTCATGGCAATAATCGCTGTCATAAGTGGTGCCCCGGCATTGGTAAGCGGCGAAACGACCATTGCTTTACCGTAACGAAAGGCATAGACCAGCGTGAGCGCACCAATAGCATTAAGAATTTGAATAGAGGCCGCAAGATAAGGCCCGTTTAGTCCCCAATTTATTGGCTGTGAAAAATCCGTCAAATAAAGCGCAGCGGGGATAAGCATTAACGCCGTCACCATCATATAAAAGAAAATACTTTCAGCGTGCATCGTTTCGTTTGATAGTTTCATATAAAACGCCTGAACACCCCAGGCTCCAGCGACGATAAGCGCCAATATAAACCACAATATCCCGTAATCCGTTGCTCCCTGCCCACCCGCATAATCAAATAGCGGCAGCGCAATAAGAGCCAGCATTATACCCACTGCGCCGAGTTTGGTTGATCGTTCTTTTAAAAACAAAAAACCAAGCACGATTGTGATCACCGGGGATAGCGATATCACCGGAAAAATCAAATAAGCAGGCCCAGTGGTCACCGCATGGAACAAAACCATTTGCCCGCCCGCCCCTAAAAATCCAATGATTGAACCATAAAGGATGGATTTTTTATCATATTGCAAGTCCCAGTTTATTCGTTTTAGAACAAATAAGGCTGGCGGGATCATAGTAAGCGCCCATACACAGTAGCCCAGAGTTTCCGGAAAACCATTTTCAGTCGGCAGCCCGATAAAGGCGCCCCAAACGCCCCAAAAAATCGTCGTAACCAGTGCATAAATTAACCAGAGTTTTGATTTCATTTAATTTCCCAGTAACTTTTCTGCATTTTGGTAATAGATCTTTTTCAGTACATCTTCCCCTAAATACACGCCATAGATTTTCCATTCCCCGGTTGGTGGAAACGGATGATCATAATAATCAAAATATTCATCATCAGTTTCAAGGAAACGGTAATAAACTTTATAGCGTGGCTGGTCGGCTCTGCCGGGATAGCGGTCAGTACCAAACATCACCCTATCTTGATAACGATTGAGGAATTTTCGCGCGCTATAAGGCTGACGGCCAAGCGCTGCCACTCTACCTGATAATTCAACATAAAAATTTGAATGCTTTTCTAAAACTGCCGCCGCGGCTGCAAGATCATCAGCGTGACTGCCAATATGCGCGCCGATAAACGTGGTACTCGGATGTTTAGAAAGCAGCCTGTCCCGCTGGGCAAAAAGCTCTGATCTCGTTGGAAACTCATCACCATAAAAACTCCAGTCAGGATGACGGGCCAGCTGCAACCAACGTTCGTTTTTTTCATCAATTGGATCAAAAAATGCAGCAGGGTCGCCAATATGCTGCAATATTGGAATATCTAGCTCCCCGGCCATCTGCCAAACCGGGTCAAGCCGCTCATCATCAATTGCAATGATCTTGCCCGACTTATCTTTTCGCGTCAGTCCAAAGTTTTTAAAAAGCTTAATGCCACTTACACCCATTGCATGGGCACTCTTTAAATCCTGAGCGATTTTATTGCCAAAATCATCTTCGTCAATACGCGAAAAATCAATATTGAAAAATATATCTATTTTTCCCGGAAAGGGCCTGTGAAATTTATCAAGCATTTGCTCAAGCTGATCACCCCAACCACCACTCAAATTAACAATCCGCTTAAGGCCAAGCTCGTTCATTTTTTTAATGATAAATTGCGGATCAGTATCCAGTGAAAAGTGAGTGTGAATATCAATCACCGGGAAAAGCGGTTTTGCTTTTGGATTAACCGACGTCACCATTGTCGAATAGGGATAATAGCCTTTAACCATTTTATCTTCGATAAAGATGGCCGTGCCTCTATCAGGCTCAACATTTTCTTCCTGGGCATTTAAGGAGATCACACCCATACTAACCAGTGACACTGTAATAAGCCGTAATAATAATGACTTCATTTTTTTGCCTAATTCTTATTAAAATTATTGCTTCTGATAATACCTTCTTGAAAAGGTACCGTCTTTTCAATTTTCGGCATTTTCATTTTAAAAACCTCACGGGTAATATTATTTATACCCCAAAGTATACTATCCTTTTGTGTACGATCGAAGGCAATCCCCTGCCCCTCAAGAGCACCTTCAATTTTTACTGTCGCCGCATGATGTAAAACGGAACCAGCTTTGGGTAACTGCATAACATAAATTTCACCGTAATCATGGGCCGTTAAATAAAGATACCCGTCCGGCCCCCACGATCCACCACTATTGCTCATCGGCGTCATTCTATCCAGCAAATGCTTTGGCAGGGTCCATGATTGTTGAATGTCAAATTCTTCGCTTAATTTTACCACCTTTGTGTTTTCCGTTTTACCGTAAGGCTCCCTGTGCCCGTCCTGAACCCGGTCATAATTGGCAAAAGTACCCCACCAACTACCCATGTAATAATCGAGCCAGGTAAATGATCCTCTATTGATGCCAAAACTGCCTGCCCCAACATGTTCCATAGTCTCCACGTCCCAAATCTCAATAGAACTAGTCATTGGCGAATTAGCGTAATTGGAATGGGCCGCATAAAGTTTTCCGTCCAGAACCATTGCGCTATCCAGATGAAAAAGAACCTTCCCTCTTTCTTCTCCGTCCCACTGCATAACCGGCTCACCATCAGATTTCCTATGCTTGGTCATTCGAAAATCATTAATGGCATAAAAATGATCTTTATCCACGGCCACAGCCTGAATAGCATCGAATGTATCATATTTTGTTAGTAGCTCAGCTTCATATACCGGAACGTCTTGCGCAAAAGCATGACCCGTCAAACTCATCAATAGCAATGCTGCTTTAACTATTTTTTTCATAATAAATTTCCTACTCATTTAGGCCTCAATACTTCTATCACATCCGTAGAAACCCAGTACATATCCCCTTTGCGGTTTCCTGGCGCGTGATAGGGTTTATGCAACTCTTCCACTGTAAGTTTCTTATCTGACCAGTTTTTTCCGAGCGGCCGGTCACTGATCCAGAACATATATTTCCCGTCCGGTGAAAGAGTTGATAATTTATCGCTTTCAGGCGAGTTTACTTTATCACCCAAATTCTCTGGTATGGTCCATGTCCCATCATCATTTTTAAACGTTACATAAAGATCGAGTGACCCGGTTGGCCCCGGCCTACCTTCAGTGGTGATCACCATATAGCTTTCATCAGGCGAAATCATTGGTGCCACATCCCAGAATGTTTGATAGCCCGGAATCTCTAATTTTTCAGGAGTGGTAAATTTGCCGTCCACTTCTTTGGACATAAACGCATCCATATGATCCGGTCCCCGTTGCCGGTGAAAATACAAGTTTCCATTAGCAGCAAATGTCAAATCCGTTTCATCAAACTCTGAATTAAGCGGCCCTTTAATATGCTCTGGCTCACCCCATCCATCTTCAGTTCTGCTAAGTACCCAGAAATCATTATCTTTTGGCGCCCCAGTTCCTTCTATTGGCCGTGGGGAGCTGATAAAAAGCCGCTTTCCATCCGGGTGAGCCGCCATGCGCCCTTCCCAGTAATTACCGGAAAAAGAAGCCAGCTCCGGCCCCTGCCATTTACCTTGCTTTTCAAAAAATCGCGAATAATAACCAATCGGCCATTCGGCTACCCGTACAAAAACTTG
>JABJKT010000054.1 GCA_018660225.1 Kordiimonadaceae bacterium | reverse complement strand
TGGTTGGCCTTTTTTACCTTCAAGGCTTTCAATAAGTGCCGTTTCTTCGCCGCAGATATAAGCCCCTGCACCGCGGTGCACATAGACGTTAAAATCATAACCGCTACCGCAGGCATCTTTACCAAGTAGCCCGGCTGCATTTGCTTCTTCGATCGCTTTCTCAAGCACGTTTGCTTCATGAACAAATTCACCGCGAATATAAATATATGCAGCAATTGCCCGCATACCAAAACCAGCAATTAAGCAACCTTCGATAAGCTTATGAGGATCATGGCGCATAATTTCGCGGTCTTTACAAGTACCCGGCTCACCTTCATCGGCATTAACCACCAGATAACTCGGACGGCCATCTGATTCTTTTGGCATAAATGACCATTTTAGCCCGGTCGGGAAACCAGCACCACCGCGACCACGAAGGCCACTTTCTTTCATCTCACCGACAATACTATCGACACCGCGTGCCAGAATATCTTTTGTGCCGTCCCAATCACCGCGCGCTTTTGCACCATCAAGAAACGGGCTCTCAAAACCATATAAATTTGTAAAAATTCTGTCTTTATCACTAAGCATTACTTATCTCCCCCAAAAGTCGCACCAATTGGTGCTTTATCTTTCAAAGATGTCGGCCCGCCCATAGGGCATGACTTAAAGCGGCCATTTTGTGGGCCAGGCTTTAACGTGGCACCGCTCTTTAAATCTTTAATAAACTTGCGGGTGCTATTATCATCAAGGTCTTCATAATATTCTTCTTTGTAAGCGATCACGGGCGCATTAACACATGCCCCAGCGCATTCCACTTCAAGAAGAGTATATTCACCGTCCCTTGTCGTTTCACCAAAGCCGATACCAAGCTCTTCCTTACAAGCCTTAACAACATCATCCGAACCTTTAAGCCAGCACGGTGTTGTGGTGCAAACCTCAATCACATGTTTACCAACCGGCTTTAAATTATACATGCTATAGAAACTTGCCACTTCATGGACACGGATATAAGGCATATCTAAAAAGTCGGCGATATATTCCATCACCGGGACACTGACCCAGCCATGATTTTGTTCCTGCGCTCTATGCAAAAACGGCATGACGCAGCTTGCCTTGCGATTCTCAGGATATTTTGCCAGCTGACTTTTCGTCCACTGCATATTTTCAGGACTAAATTCGAAATTTTCAGCATCTTTTATATTTATACTCATCGGTCAATTTCTCCGAACACGATATCGAACGAACCAATCATTGCCGGAATATCGGCTAACATATGACCTTTGGCCACATGGCCCATGGCCGCCAAATGGGCATAACCCGGCGCACGAATATGACAACGATATGGTTTGTTGGTGCCGTCTGAAACAAGATACACACCAAATTCACCCTTTGGTGCCTCAACAGCGGCATAGACTTCACCTTCAGGCACTTTAAAGCCTTCGGTGTATAATTTAAAATGATGGATAAGCGCTTCCATTGAAGTCTTGATCTCTGCCCGTGGTGGCGGGGTTACTTTGCGATCAATAGAAGAAACCGGCCCATCAGGCATTTTTTCAATACATTGACGAATGATTTTAACGGACTGATACATTTCTTCCAAGCGAAGAATATAACGGTCATAACAATCGCCGTTCTTGCCAACGATAACATCAAATTCAAGTTCATTATAAACTTCATAAGGCTCAGCCCGGCGAATATCCCACGGGATATCACAGCCGCGAACCATAGCCCCGGTAAAACCAAGAGCGAAGGCTTCTTCAGCGCTTACTTTTCCGATATCAACATTACGTTGTTTGAAAATTCTATTTTCCACAACCAGCGTTTCCATATCACCCAGTACTTTTGGAAAACTATCACAAAATTCGAGTATCCGTGTTTCAAGTCCCGCAGGCATATCCTGGTGAACACCGCCAGGGCGGAAATAGTTCGCATGAAGTCTTGCACCGCAAACGGCTTCATAAAATTCCATCAATATTTCACGTTGCTCAAAGCCCCAAAGCATAGGCGTTAAGGCGCCCACATCGGTTGCGTGCGAGCAAACATTCATAAGGTGATTAAGAATTCGGCCAATTTCACTGAACAGTACGCGGATATATTGACCGCGCTCCGGCACTTCAATACCCATCAGTTTTTCAATAGCAAGACAGAATGCATGCTCCTGATTCATCGGCGCAACATAATCAAGGCGGTCAAAATAAGGGATCGCCTGCAGATATGTTTTATGCTCAATCAGTTTTTCTGTGCCGCGGTGAAGAAGTCCTACATGCGGATCGGCCCGCTCAACAACTTCACCATCAAGTTCAAGAATAAGACGAAGCACACCATGGGCCGCAGGATGCTGCGGTCCAAAGTTTACATTATAGTTTTTGATATTAACTTCAGCCATGATTTACCCCTCTCCGCCATCTTCGGATTTTTCATCGCCGGGCAGAATATATTTGGCACCTTCCCATGGGCTCATAAAATCAAATGTGCGGAACTCTTGAGCAAGTTTCACTGGCTCATAAACGACGCGCTTCTCTTCTTCAGAGTAGCGAACTTCAACATAACCCGTGAGCGGAAAATCTTTTCGAAGCGGATGGCCCTGAAAGCCGTAATCACTAAGCAGGCGTCTGAGATCAGGATGACCTTCAAACATAATGCCGTACATATCCCAGGCTTCACGTTCGTACCAATTGGCAGATTGAAAAACGCCAACCACTGAAGGAACCGTAGTTTCTTCATCTGTTGTAATTTTAACACGAATTCGTTGATTGTTATGCATGCTCAAAAGATGGTAGACTACATCAAAACGCTCTTCACGTTCTGGATAATCAACACCGCATACATCCGTTAGCTGGACAAACTTGCAAGCGGTATCATCACGCAAGAAACCAAGTACATTTACAATCTGATCACGACGGGCATTAATTGTCAGCTCATTAAAGGCCACTTTATAATCAATTACATCATCACCAGTTTTACTAACAATATGGTCGCCAAGGTCCTTTAATTCTTCATCGGAACTCATTTATTTTCTCTCCTAGCGCTCAAACGTTATCGTACGGCGGATTTTCTTCTGCAATTGAAGAATTCCATAAAGGAGCGCCTCAGCTGTTGGTGGACAGCCCGGCACATATACATCCACAGGAACAATTCTATCGCAGCCCCGTACCACTGAATAAGAATAATGATAATAACCACCACCATTTGCGCACGAACCCATAGAAATTACATATCTTGGTTCAGGCATCTGGTCATAAACTTTACGCATGGCAGGGGCCATTTTATTGGTAAGCGTACCGGCAACGATCATAACATCTGAATGCCTTGGGCTACCACGCGGGGCAAAGCCGTATCTTTCAACATCATATCGCGACATAGACGTATGCATCATTTCAACGGCGCAGCACGCCAAGCCAAAGGTCATCCACCATAGCGAACCCGTACGGGCCCAGGCAATAATATCTTCGGCTGATGTAATGACAAAACCCTTGTCAGAAAGGTCATCGGAAATTGTTTTAAAGTAAGCGTCCTGTTCCATTGCTGTCATTTCTGACTGCAATCCAGAGGAAGACATATCAGGTCCGTTCTCTACTCCCATTCAAGAGCTCCTTTTCTCCACTCATAGATAAAGCCGACGGTCAGCACACCAAGGAAGATCATCATGGAAACAAATCCTAACATTCCGATATTCCCCAACGACACCGCCCATGGAAATAGAAATGCTACCTCAAGATCAAATATTATAAAAAGTATAGCAACCAGATAAAAGCGTACATCAAATTGTTTGCGCATATCAGTGAAAGCTTCAAATCCACATTCATAGGCTGATAGTTTTTCAGCATCAGGTTTTTGTTTCACAACCAAAATAGGCAGCAATACGAATATAGCTGCCATAACAATAGCAATAATGAAGAAAACCAGGATTGGAAGATATTCGAGCAGCAATTCGTTCATTAGCGCTCCACCCTTCAATTAATAAAATTTAAGACAGTACTCACCTGACAGACTTGAAATACTGTCCACAAAAATTCAAGTCTTGTTTTTTATTTACCCATTGTCTTTAGGATCAATGACCCTACTGCCAAAAAGCAAATTCCCTAGTCTCGTTAATAACCTTTAGCGATAGAAAATTCCACAAGTTTTTTATATAAATTTGCTTTTTAATTAAATGCCATGACGCATCATTCATTCAACGACATTAGGATCGTTAAATATTGATTTAGAATAATTCTGAAAGTCATTGAAAATATGTAAGGGGGCAACGAAAATATGTAAGGGGGAAACCATTTTTAAAAAATGGCGAGAGTGACGAGACTTGAACTCGCGACCTCTGGCGTGACAGGCCAGCGCTCTAACCAACTGAGCTACACCCCCTC
>JABJKT010000053.1 GCA_018660225.1 Kordiimonadaceae bacterium | reverse complement strand
TGACATATTTGATTATATCGAGTTTTTCTACAATCCAAAGAGAAAGCATGGTAACAACGGATTGTTGTCACCGATAGATTTTGAACAACAAACAATAATGAAGTCATAAAGTGTCTAACAAATCAGGGGCACATCACATAATGACAACTGAGGCAATCCTTCCTTCACCGGAAATATAAACACGGTTTGGATCAATTTTGTAATCACGTTCTATTAGAGGTGCAGACATAAGGGTAAGCAGTTCTTTTTGTTTATAAGAAGAACCGTTACCTGATTTTCTTGCTGCGACCCAAATCATATTTTTATCTTTCATGACGCTCATCCAGCCAAATGGTGCTCTTACATTTTGCGGTGCGCCGGCATATACCATTAGTCCAGCGGGCCTGTTAGGGTCATAGTTTTCTGGTACGTAGACTTCCCATTCAATTATAGCGTCTTTTTTGATTATGGAATTAAACCGCATTGCATCCGCTCCCATAATTTCTTCAGGGCTAGCACTGATGATCATTTCGCCAGTTTTATATGTGGATTGTGCGTAACTAAATGAAAAAGTTATCAGAAATAACAATGTTGCATATTTTATAACAGAACTAAGCATTGTGCCCTCCTATAGGTCAATGGTGATTTAGAAAACTATCCATCCAAATAGTCAATTGCTTCTAGAAATCTTCGACGATCATAGCGCATTATGGGGGATATTGTTATGAGTTTTAAATTCTTTAAACCGGCATCTTTAAATTTATTGTATGAATATCGTGTGGAGTGGACATTGGCCGCGCCGCCTTGGTGACCTGTTATGAAAACGAAGCGTTTATTTAATATTGAATTAATTTTATATTCTGGATTTTTACTCCATAGGTCACCGTCCGTAAAAATTGCACCATTAAATATATCAGGATTATCCATGGTAACGACAGATGAAACTCTGCCAACGCCGGAAATATAAACCCGCTTAGCATCTATTTTGTATTTTTTTTCGATTAGCGGCACTGACATTAAGGCAAGGAGTTCTTTTTGCACAAAAGTAGCCGCATTGCCTGATTTTCTTGCCGCGACCCAAATTAGATTTTTGTCTTTCATGACGCTCATCCAACCGAAGGGTGCTCTTACATTTTGTGGCGCGCCGGCAAATACCATTATTCCAGGAGGATTAGTCGGATCATAGTCCTCCGGTACGTATACTTCCCATTCAATTATGGCGTCTTTCCCGATTATGGAATTAAAGGACATTGCATCCGCTTCCATAATTTCACCAGGGCTGGCACTGATGATCATTTCACCAGTTCTCACTGTTGATTGTGCATAACTTAATGAAAAAGTTACCAAAAATAACAATGTTGCAAGTTTTATGACAGATTTAAACAATACACCCTCCTATAAGTTGTTTCAAATAAAAATAATTAACTCTATAGTTTTAAATTACAAATAATAAGTTGTTCTAAGTGTGCTTTTACCATAAAATATTTGAAAAATCAACTTGTTAGTAAATGTTCAATTTTCATCAAGAAACTCAATAGCACGAGCAAACCTGCTTCGTTTTGGGTTTTCGTGTCCCATTCCCCTGATGACGGTTAGTTTGATATTTTTTGCACCAGCTTTTTTATATTTATTATAAACCTGTCTGGTATCCCGAAGATTGAAATCATCTGTACCGGTGACAAAGACATAACGGTGATTTTTAATAAGTTCCAGCAGGTCAGGATTGCTCTGTTGCCAGAAATTTACACCGCTATTATAAATAGCGCCTTTGAATATAGTTGGATATTCTGTTGCGACGATACTAGCGATACGGCCACCACCAGAAAAGCCGCTAATAAATATCCGCGCCGGATCAATTTGATAATTTAGATCAATGAGTGAAAGTGACATAACGGCAAATGAAATACGCTTTAATACATTTATCTCATTTCCCGACATTCGCGCCGCGATCCAGATCAGATTGTTTTCTTCAGTGACATTTGTCCATCCTGTGGGAACATTAATTCTGTTTTGCGGACTTACATAGACGAGTATGCCGGGAGGATTATCAGGACTATAATTTGCCGGAACATGTATTTCCCATTCTATCTCCTCATCGGCGCCGAGAAAGGCGCTATAACTCGCCGCTATTTCCTCGCCCATTAAAGCAGTTGAGGTGCTTTTGGAAACGAATGAACCCGTTTTTGATCCATCTTGTGGTAAAGCGGAAGCAAATGAAAATAGATACATAATGCAAATAGATACTAAAACTCGGATTGTCATGGTTTAGACTTTCATATAATTATAGTATCTGCTTATTATGTACAAAGATGTGAACTATTACAATTAGTCGCATGTAAAATTTCCGTGAACAGTGGTGTTTAAAAGGCAAATAATAAGAAATGATGGATTTAACGCTGCTGATAGCCCCTATTTTTCTTATTATCCTACTGGGGAATATATTGCGCCGTATTCTTATTGTTGATGATGACGTATGGGATTATATCAACAAGATGGCTTATTGGGTTTTATTTCCCTGCCTTTTATTTAATAAAACGTCGGTTATTGATTTTGCGGATTTCGATCTCGGCCCTCTTTCTATTACTGTGGTTGCGGGTTTTATTGCGGCGGTACTGTTTTCATATATATTTGGTAAAATATCCGGATTTGCACCCGCTACTTTAACATCGGTTATTCAAGGAGGAGGGCGACATAACGCATTTTTAGCCCTTGCTACCGCCTCTCAGATTTACGGTGAAGAGGGGGCAATGATTGCGGCAATTATTATTGCGATTCTGGTGACCTTTACCAACCTTGTGGTCAATATCACGCTGACCATTATGCTTTCACCAAAAGGGTCCGGTATTTCCAGTGTTATTTCCGACTTAAAAAGAAATCCGTTTATCATTGCTATATTACTGGGGGCCGCTTTTAATGTTTTGGGGCTTGGGAATTTGCCTATTTTGCATGAATTTACCTTGAGCGTCGGTGAAACGACTTTAACAATTGCGCTGCTTTGTGTTGGGGCTGGCCTGAGGATGCGGGGACTTAGTGATAAAATTGTTGCCTGTGCTATTGCTACTTTTGCCAAGATGATAATTTTCCCAAGCGTCGTATATATGATGACGGTTTATTTTGCACTACCGCATGTGATGGCAATGACAGCGATGATTTTTGCTATTTCGCCGACCGGTGCGGCGAGTTATCCCCTTGCCAAACAAATGGGTGGTGATGCGCCGCTCATGGCTAGTCTTATATCACTTCAGACTTTAATATCGGTCATTACGCTTCCGCTTATGATTATTTTACTGGGTTCGGGGACATGATGTGGGGAATTTAATTACTATCGTAACGCCTATTTTTCTCGTTATCCTGCTTGGGTTATTGTTAAAAAAAGTGCTTATTAAAGATGAAGACATTTGGCATCAGGTCAATAAACTGACCTATTGGGTACTGTTTCCGGCTCTACTTTTTAATAAAACGGCTGTGATTGATTTTGGCGATTATTCAGTGGTTGAATATTCATTTTCCACCCCTTTCATATTTGAAATATTCTAGTAGATTTTCTTTGTCGGCATGACGCTGTTTTATGAGAGAAAACCTTTCTTTTACTTCTTCTGGAAAAGTGTTTTCGGTCATCTCGTACCAAGTAATCACACCAGGGCACATGAGAATGCGTGCCATCATTTCTTCGTAATTATAATATCTGTCCTCGGCTATGTTACCTTGGCTATAGAGTTCTTCTACAACTTCAAATTCGATGGTTACGTTGACGATTGTTCCGTCAAAAACAATTTTTTCGGAGCGGGTTAAGCTGTTAAAGTCCGCAAGTCCTTTCAAGATAAAATCGGCAGATTCTGTAGTGTCGGCCATATTATAGAAGACCTTAATAAAATCAGTGCCTGTTTCCAAACCTTCGGCTTTGGCCTGATCCGTATTCTGCCGAATTTCAAGGCCAACAAAAACAAGTGAGACAAAGACAGCCATCATGCCGACGATCTCGGCAATGTTTGTCCATTGGTTTAGCGTTAGTTTTTTCAAACTCCCCTCCTTTTATTTATAACCCTGTTCAAATTTGTAATAATCGCTGAGTGGGTCTAGATGCTTATATTTGACTGTTACCAGGTCAAACATTCGTCTGATCTGCGGCGGTGCTCCCTGCCTTCCTATATTAAACAAATAGGTTGCTCCAGGCGAAAGCATCACTCTTGCCCAAAGTTCCTCGTAGGCAAGGTATAGTTCTTCATCAAGAAAACCTCTTTGATAGAGGTCACGTGCAACATCAAATTCCATACCAATTGTTGTAATGTAACTATCGAAAAGTGCTTTTTCACCGATTGAGAGACTTTCAAAATCGCTGAGGCCTATGATGATTATTTCGTTTTGTTCAGGGTTCCCGCCTAGTTTATAGACAAGATCGACAAAATTATAACTGGATTTCATCGAGGCAGCTTCGACTTGAGCCGAGTTCTGGTGGATTTCAAGACCGACGAAGATTAAGGATAGGACAATAGCAAACGAGCCGAATATTTCGGCCATACTTGCCCACTGGGACAGGGTGCGTTTTAACAATTTATCCTCCTATAATGTTAATCTTCCTGTGCGAATACTACCTTTTTATATTCCTGCCAGCCGATATAAATAAGTGTGGCGCCGATCGGGACGACGATGGCGGCGGCGATGGCGAGAGAGTATCTTGTCATTTCGATATTTTCGTTAAAGACATAGGTGGTGATGAAGCCGGGGATCACCGGACCGAGACTGGTTGAAATCACACCAATAAAGACGAAATAAAGCGCGGTAAACTGGCCGCGCATCTGGTTTGGCACTGACATTCTGATCATGGCAATACCTGATATGAGCGGGATACCGACGAAAAGCTTGGCGAAAATCATAACAATGGCGGCCATGATGCCTGACGGCATAAGCGGCATGGTAACGGCGGGTATGCCAATGCCAAGCGCTGCAATGAACGCGATTTTTAGTGCGGCGTCCTTCTGGCCGTTCTTGACCATCCAGCTCATGAGTATACCGCCTAAAATAAGCCCGGTCGTACCGCCGATTAACGATGGAAGCCCGGTGGCGAAGGCTGCTTCTTGCTCGGACCAACCCCATGTGCGCATGAATAGTGACGGATACCAGTTTGAATGATAGCCAATGGTGGCAATGATAGAACCACCGAGGAAAAAGCTAAGGAACAGTTTTTTATTTTGCATCAAATAATTAAAAGCGTTTCTCATGGAAACTTTTTCTTCATTACCATCAGCATCAAGCGCGAGCTCTTTTCTTTTTGGCTCAGTAATCTGGTAAACTAGTAAGGCCATCAGCAAGCCCGGAAGACCAACAATAATGAAAGCGATCTGCCAATATTCGAGAGTTCCAACGATTGGAAGTGTCCAGGTAACGTCTTTAATTTGCGTCAGCAATATACCGCCGCCAATCATTGCAAGGCTGGAACCAATAAACACACCAAGTGAATAAACACTGGTGGCGAGCGGTAATTTATCCTTTGGAAACAGATCAGCCAGCATTGAAGAAGCGCTCGGAGTGAGCGACGCTTCACCGACACCGACACCGATACGGGTAATGAAAAGCTGAAGATAACTTCCTGCAAAGCCGCAAAGGGCGGTCATAACGCTCCATAGCGCGATACCGTAGGTGACGATTTGCTTTCTGTTATAACGGTCAGCGGCCCAGCCAAGCGGAATGCCAAGAACGGTGTAAAATATACCAAAGGCAGGGCCCATAAGCAGGCCAACCTGAAAATCTGTGACGCCGAATTTTGCCTTTATCGGATCAACCATAAGAGAGATAATCTCTCGGTCGAGCATGGAAAATGTGTAACAAAGCATCAGGACGATCACCACGCCCCAAGCATATTCAATACTATGTTCTAGATTTTCTTCAGTATTTGTATTTTCCTCGTTACTCACTGTGCTCTCCCTCTAATATTAATCGTCCTTATAAACGTGTTTTTTATATTCGCCCCAGCTGATCCATAATAAAATTGTACTAAACGGAATTGTCAGCGCTGCCGAAATCGCGAGGGCGTAGCCAAGCGTTCCTGCCGCTTCACCAAATATATATGTGTTAATGAATCCCGGCATAACCGGGCCAAGGTTAGCGCCGATCAGGCCGACAAAAACGAAATACATTGCGGTAAACTGACCGCGCATTTGATTTGGAACGGCCATGCGTATTGCTGTTGTTCCTGCAATGAGTGGCATTGCAACAAAAAACTTAATAATTGTAACACCGCCAATTGCCAGCGCGGTATCTGACATAAGCGGCATAAGGACCGCCGGAATGGCAATGCCAATTGCACTGATAAAAGCAAGTTTCAAGGCAATATCTTTTACGCCTTTCTTTGCCTGAGATGACATATAATAGCCGCCAAGAAGAAGTCCGCTAATACCGCCGAATATAGTCGGAAGTCCTGTGGCCTGACCCGCCTGTGCCCGGGTCCAGTCCCAGCTGCGCATAAAGTGTTCCGGATACCAAAGTGATTGATATTGAAGAATTGCCACCATCGATCCCCCGACAAATAGGCAGAGGAACATTTTCTTACGCTCCCACATATATTTAAAAGCCATTGGAAATGATGCTTTTTGATCATTTCCCTTATGGTCTGTGGCCATTTCTTTTCTTTTGGGTTCGCGGATGAAAAGGATAATCAGCGCGAGTAATACTCCCGGAGAAGCCGCAATTAAAAAACCGATCTGCCAAAATACTAAAGTACCAAAAATGGGCACGGTCCATGTGACATCGCGAAGAAGAGTGAGCACATATCCACCACCAACACCGGCCATTCCTGCGCCAATAAACATGCCGATAGAATAAATACTTAACGCAAAAGGTAGCTTGGTTTTTGGAAAATAATCAGAAAGTAGAGAGACCGCACTTGGTGTCAGGGCCGCTTCTCCCACACCGATGCCGATCCTTGCTATAAAAATCTGTAAAAAATTGGCAGAAAGGCCGCAAAAAGCGGTCATCACACTCCATAGTGACATGCCGATAGCAATAAGCCGTGTACGGCTATAACGGTCTGCCGCCCAACCAAGTGGGATACCCATCACTGTGTAAAAAATGGCGAATGCCGGCCCCATAAGAAGGCTTACCTGAAAATCGGTAAGCTCAAAGCTTTGTTTTACCGGTTCAATAACCAACGATAATAATTCACGGTCAAGAAATGATAGGGCGTAGCCGAGACTTAAACAAACCGTCACCCCCCATGCATAGGCATATGACTTTTTCTCTTTGCGCTCGATGTTTTCTGAACTCACTTGATCCTCCCCTGAGTATTTATATGAGTATTATTTTTATAACAGTTTAGACGTTTGGTACTTTATTTCAAGCTTACTTGTTTTTAACCCTTTTTTTGGCTTCATCTGGCGTTTCCAGTGTGTTTTTTAACTCCCAACCGCCTTTGCGGTCAAAGGGCCACGGGTCTTTTTCACCCGCTGGCGGCAACATATCAACGGTGTAATTTGAGACGCGGTGGTTCTTTGGCTCATCCTTATCCGGACTTATTCCTTTTTCATTGGTGGCTTTGGGTATAATGATTTTTCCGCCGTCATTATCAAGATCAAACCACCATTTATGTATTTTATTCTGATTGCCGTTGCCGACAAAATCATCAAGCCAGGCAAAAAACTTTCGCGTGAAAGGAAGTTTTATCGCCATCCATGTGGCGATGCGGTAGGTCAGAATACCTTCATTATTCCATGGGCATGATTTCATGCAGCGGCCACAACCGGCCCCTTTGGGATTAGATACCCGGTAACTGGTGCAATTGGGCACGTCCGGCTTCCATGTTTCATAGCCATTATACATTATTTTATCACCAAACGGGATCGCGCTTACCGGACATTCGCGGGCGCATTTTTTGCATTTACTGCAAAAGTCCTGAAGGCCAAAACTAATCGGCTTATCTACTTTTAGCGGGATGTTTGTAGTGACAACGGCTGATTTAAAACGTGGCCCTAAAAACGGGTTAATGACAACTTCACCAATGCGGCTTAGCTCACCAAGACCCGCTTCCAAAATAAGCGGAAGATGCAGAACTTCGCTATCCATTGCCGAATGACAGCGCGCTTCATAACCAAGGTTACGAATATAAGCCGCCATTATGTTGCCGATCTCAGCACCGCGCAGATAAGAACGGAAGCTTTGTGTTCCGCTGATCCAGTCATCGCCAGTTGAGGCGTCATTGGTATGGAAACCTTGATCAATAAGCATGACGATAGCGTATTTATGCCGTGCCTCGATAGGCTTGCCTTCTTTATCATGGGAATACCACATATGTTCCTTGGCTTCGCATATGCCGACGATATCTGCATCTAGAAAATAACCCAGCGATTTCATATTGTTGGCAATTACTTCCGGGTCATTTGAAATGGGTGCTTTCTCAGCCGCTACTTCGCCTTTATGCAGCTTCATCAATGGGCGCATATTGTCGCCGAAGGCACCGTTTAAGGGCACCTTGGCTCCTTTGACGGTCGAACTTCCTGTTCGGTTGCGGGCCTCTTGTTGTTTTTTACCGAAATCGCCATGGTCAGCACGCATAAAACCGTCTGCCCGTTTGGGGACGCGCTTTACTTCATCTTCAATAATCAAAGTGGTTGGACGATCAACCTTTTTGATTTTTTCCATTGGATAACGGCCAAGGTGAGGGGCTCTTTTTCGGCGTGAGAAGATATTCATTCGTCATCCTCAAACACAAGCACGGCCATTCCGGTCAGCATGCCGCGGTAAAGATTGCGGTGGATACGTTTAACTTTTTTAGTCATGGCAGCACGCATGGTAAACCACATCACGGTTTCCGCACTTTCTGATCCGCCGCGGTCCATAAATTCCTGAACGTCCCAGTTAAGCATGCTTTCTGGCTCAGTTTCAAACTTATCCATAAACTCGTTATCCCAATCAAGTTCGATACGGCCAAAGTCCGTGCCCTGAAGTTCGTGGGAAAGACCGCCGGTACCAACGATGGCAACATTGATATCTTCCGGGTAGGCTTCGATCGCTTTACGGACAGATTTACCGAGATTCCAGCAGCGTCTTACGCTCGGGATCGGGTGTTGGATCACATTAACGCAAAATGGCACGAATTTAACCGGCCATGGCTGATCAAGCATATAAGGCGTTGGCCCCATCAGTCCATGATCAAGCTTCATTTCCTGACAGACCGTCAGATCAAAATCATCGCGGATTAAGTGATCCGCCATATAACGGGAAAAATCCACATCGCCGTAAGGAGTGGCAAGACCGCGCGGCCCGCTGCCTTCGTCGGCATGTTCATATTCTGCGGCGATGCCAATGGCAAAAGTAGGATAGCAGTCAAAGAAGAAATTGCTGACATGGTCATTAAAGACAAAGAAAAGAACATCGACTTTTTTATCTTTAATC
>JABJKT010000052.1 GCA_018660225.1 Kordiimonadaceae bacterium | reverse complement strand
TATCAAAATTCTCAATTAATAAATAGGAACCCTTTCTTATTTTTTGCGCTTTAACTAGACCTATGAACCTTCCTAAATCACCAGTACTAATATTTGCACCACGATATGCAGAAGTTCCATAATCGTTAAGATCTAGACTTTCATCCAATTCAAGATCATGGTTTATAATGAACGTATTGATTAAATCTTCTTGCCGACGGATTGAATCGCCACTTTCCTGAGTTGCAGAACTAAATCTAACGTAAGGGTATGCTTTATCTTTCATAATGGTTGAAAGATATCGTGATTGTCTGGGTTAATCAACCCACAATCGTGAATGTAGGAAGACCGGACAATACATGAACCTGCACATCTACCGGTCTGGCATCAATACCAGAAAAAGCCACCGTTTCAATATGTGCAACCATTAAGGATTCCCCCAATCAGAATAACAGACACACAAAAGTTAGAACAAAAATAGAACAATGTCTAGCTTAATTTAAAGTCCAAACACTTTAATCGCTGTTGCTGAGCGAACAGCCTTACACTGATCATCGGCAAGAGCGGCTGTGTGCTTCATGGCACCGGGTGTGTCAAACACCTGATGGGGCCAGTCGGTGCCGAACATTACCCGGTCGGGGCCAACGATAGACATAAGATAATTCATGGCTCTCGCATCATAATTGATACAGTCGTAATAGATATGCTGCAAATATTCCGTCGGTGTTTTCTTCATGACGCGGCGTTCGTCGAGTTCAACCTCATCACCTTTTTCAAAGCGGCCCACAAGATACGGCAGCACCCCACCGCCATGTGATGCAATACATTTCATATTGGGATATTTATCAAAGAAACCATCAAATATCATCCGGGTAAAAGCAAGCGTCGTATCAAACATAAAGCCCACAGACCAGCTAAGGTCATATCTGCCCATATCCATATCAAGCGCACCCGGTGGGTCCGTTGGATGAACGAGCACAGGCAGCGCTTTATCATCTATCGCCTGCCAAATTGGTGCGAAAAACGGATCCGTTAGGCTTCGACCGGCGATATTGGCCAGCACCATAACACCGCTCGCGCCAAGGGCCACTGTGCGCTCAAGTTCTTTAACCGCTTGCTCTGGGTATTCCCAAGGAAGTGATGTGTACCAACGAATACGGTCAGGGTATTTGGTCTGTGCTTCAATCATGCTGTTGTTTGAGGCAACGGCCGCTTTGCAGCTTATTTCTTCACCGCCCCAATAAACATTCGGGCATGTCAGCGATACGATTGAAATATCAATACCTGTCGCGTCCATTTGTTTAATGCGCAGGTCATAATCAAAATGGCCCGGCTGCGGGAAAGCAACGGGTGTGTCTTTTTTAAAAATCTCTTCCTTACCGTCCGGTCGCATCTGAACATTATAGTCGCCGCCATGCTCGCGCATTATTTCGTACCACTCGCGGGTATAGGCATGTGTGTGTACATCAATCACAGTCATTGGTTTTACTCTTATAAATTAAAAATTCGCTCGGCATTATCGCCGCGCACTTTATGTTTTTGATCTTCCGGCAGGTTATTAACCCGGCCAAGACAGCCTTCCATATCACCAAGGTTAAACGGATAATCGGAACCATACATCACATGATCAGGCGTGCCGACTTTAACACAAAGCTCTAACGCGTCTTGTGCATACGTTACGCTATCGTAATAAATATGTTTTAGATATTCACTTGGTGGCTTGCTAATCTTCACTTTGGCGCGCTCTGTTGTGTCATAAACACGGTCAAAACGTCCTGCAAGATAAGGCAGTGTCGCCCCGGCGTGGGACGCGATAATTTTCAAATTCGGGTAACGGTCAAAGAAACCATCAAAAATCATCTTTGAAATAGCCAGCGTCGTATCAATCATAAACCCAGTTGATGCAATAAGTGCATAGCGATCAAGTTCCATAAGTTCCGTACCGATAGGATAGGTCGGATGAACCAATACCGGAAGCGCACGGTCATCAAGTTCCTTCCATACGGGTGCAAAATCCGGATCGGTTAAATGACGGCCATTGATACTACCGTGAACAATCGCTGCCACCGCACCAAGATCACAGGCGCGTTTAATTTCTTCTACGGCTAGTTCAGGCGTTTCCCACGGCAGCACAGCCATCCAGCGGATATGCTCGGGATGATCTTTCTGTGCTTGGGCAAATTCGTTATTGGTCATCTGCGCCGCTTCAAGGCACACATCGCCTTTACCCCAAATCACACCGGGCGGCGGCATGGACACAACGGCCATATCAACACCGGCCTTTTCCATATTCTTCACCCGAAGCTCAAAATCAAAATGCGGCGGTTCAAGCACACAAAAGCTCGCGCCCTTATAACAAACCGTCTCAGGGCTATCGCGGCCCACTTCAACCGTTAAATCAGGCCCACCTTTTCGTTTCAATAAATCAAGCCATCCGGCAGTATACATATGCGTATGAACATCAATAACTTTGCTCATTTTGTCCTCTTATATTTGTGATTAATATTTATGGCTGCACATTAACAGTATTGATCCTTAAACGGCAATAGATAATTCAGCCACACTCAAAATCATCATCGCCGACGGGGCGGCAGAAGTTTTTTAGTTTCTTCCCTTGAGGGCGGATCATAATAGGCATTTATAAACTGTTCAATATTTTCAGAAGGAAGACCATTGTTTTGATGCCAAATATT
>JABJKT010000051.1 GCA_018660225.1 Kordiimonadaceae bacterium | reverse complement strand
ACCATTGTTTTGATGCCAAATATTAAACTGTTCGATGGACTTATCCTGTTCCAATTCCATTATTGATAATTGAAACCTGATATTAGCTAAGAAGATTAATTCCTTAAAGCGGGAATTTTCAAGTTCGATACGGATCTGTTTTATATTACCCTGATTAATTAAAACCCTGAGCATTGAAATGTACGAACCGACTTCATTAGGGTTTATTTCCAATGATATTTTATAAGCTCTTAGCGCGTCAGAAATTGCACCAACTGCTTCATGATACTGCCCTAGTCGCTGCCAGTTAGCCGAATCTTTAGAACCTACCAAAACGCTCTGTTTTAGGGCATTTTCTGCTTCTTTCCACTCTAGCAACCGCAAATGAATCGCCCCTTTGACGCCCCATCCGTAACCATTATTCGCATCCAGTCTGATAGCCTTCTCTGCGTCTTCCATGGCTAACGCATATTTTTCTTTCACCTCATCATTAATCGTATCAATAGTTTTACCAGCTATTTGCATATAAAATGAAGCCATCAGTGACCATGCATCTGCATAATTGGGATCAAGTTTGATCATCTGATTTGCGAGTTCACCGACTTTGACCACGTCATCAAATGTTGCATCATCAAGTAACCGTCGCGCCTGCAGAAATAAACCGTAAGCCTCCATATTCTGGGTCGGTACATCGCCAAGTGCATCACCAATAAGTTCCACCTTAAGCGCATCCGCAATAGCAACGCTGATCTCGTCCTGAATGGCGAAAATGCTGGTCAGTTCCCGATCATAAGTGTCTGACCACAGGTGACGGTCGGCTGCCACATCAATAAGCTGTGCCGTAATGCGAACATTATCCCCGTCACTTCTGATCGATCCTTCGACGATATAATTGACATTTAACCTCTCGGCAATTTCGGGAATGAGCAGGTTTTGATCTTTTAGGGCAAAGGCCGACGTACGCGAGGCAACATCAAGTTCGTCAACGGACACCAGCACATTGAGTATCTCTTCTGCCATGCCTTTACCGAAATAATCTTGGGTCCCGTCGGCGCTCAAATCCTCAAACGGTAATACGGCGATTGTGTTGGCAATATCAGCAAGGATAATTTCTTCCGGTTCTTGCTCAGCCCCCCGATCATATAGAAGGAACCCAACTGCAATTATCAGCAGCCCGATAATAGCATAATTCATCTTCTGCCCTGTAGTTGCGCTGATACTCTCTACTTCTTCAACTTCAGCCGTTTTCTTAATCCCGTCCGGTGTAAGCTCAAACGCCCAAGTGAACAGCATGGCAAACGGAAAACCGATTACACCTAGATAAAAAACAATAGAGTTGAGACTTTCTGGCAAATTAAGAGCAGGCACTGCCATATCAGTTACCTGCACAACAACCCAGCCCAGCGCCAAATAAGCCATGGCTACTTTAAAAATATTTCGACGTTTTAACTCTGTGAACAAGCTCATAAAGAATACCTTTACCGCTGTAGAAGGTTTTATTTTTATCTTTGACTTGGCACTTGATTTATACTCTAACAGAAAAACACATAAATGAGAAATCGTAAGGTAAATTATGCAAATATCACAAGATCAATTAAACGCGTTTCAAAATGACGGTGTCATTATGATCAAAGGATTGTTTACTGACTGGGTGGGTGAGATCAGCGCCGGGATTGAGCGAAATATGGCTGATCCGGGACCGGACAGCCACCAATATATTGCGGACGGTGAAAAGGGTGGTTTTTTTGGTGATTATTGTAACTGGCAGCGCATTCCTGAATTTGTCGATGCGATCAGAAATTCTGACGCAGGAATGGTTGCCGCCCAGCTTACCGGCTCAAAAAACATTCAGGTTTTTCATGAACATGTTCTGGTTAAGGAACCGGGCACGTCAATGGCAACGCCGTGGCATCAGGATAGCCCTTATTATTTCATTGATGGGGATCAAACGGTAAGCTTCTGGTCACCTATGGACCCTGTGAAGGAAGCGGCCCTTCGCTGTGTTGCGGGTTCCCATAAATGGCCAAAACCAGTGCTTCCTGAAAGATGGTCATCGGGTGATGGCTTTTTTCCTGAGAAGCAAGACTATATACCCGTTCCTGACCCGGACAGTGATCCCGAAAAATATGATGTGCGTGAATGGGAAATGGAACCGGGGGACGTTGTCGCCTTTAATTATAAAACACTGCATGGCTCACGCGGTAACAAAGCTGCAACAAGAAGACGCGCTTTTTCACTACGGTTAATGGGTGATGATGCGCGTTTCATTACCCGGCCCGGCCCCTGCTCGCCGCCCTTTGCAGGTCATAATATGCAAGGCGGCGACCTATTACGCGAAGACCTATTTCCGACCATTTACAAAGAATAATTTCTGCGTTACTGTCCAATAAAAAACGGAGAGTGAAATGGGAAGTAATTCATGGGGCGTAAAAAGCGCACATGGTAACCTGAAATCAGTATTAATGCACCGCCCCGGCGTGGAAATTGATGTGGTCACAAATGAAAATTTAGCCGTTTTTAATTTTGATGAACCGGTTAGCCGTGAGGTTTTTCAGGCAGAATATGACACTATGGTCGATGGCTTTAATGCCCACGGTGTTGAGCCGATATTCCTAACGGATGTGCTTAAGGATGATGAAGACGCGCTAAACTTCATCAAACACCGCCCTAATATGACCTATACCCGTGACCTTGGTGCGGTTTTTAAAACTGGCGCTGTGCTGATGGGCCCTCACCTGCTTGGTCGTTGGGGCGATCAGGACATGGTGGGACGTACCTTAAAACGGCTCGGCATTCCCATCCTTGGTTCCATTGACTGCCCGGCCTTTCTTGAAGGGGGAGGTGTTACCATGATCGGTGAAGATACGGTTGTTGCTTCCATTTGTGACCGCGCTAACCAGTCTGGCACCCGTGCGCTACGTGAACTGGTGCTCGGCAAAAACGCAGAATATTTCCTTGAAGTGCCGCTACCGCCGGGACATATCCATATTGACGGCCTTTATATGACGCTCGGTGATAATCTGGCTATTTGTCATAGTCCACCGCTTAATATCCTGCCGTGCCGGCTTTATAAAGCCGGGGAAGCGCAGCCACGTCACATAATGTTCACCGAATATCTTGCTGAGAGAAATATCAAAATCATCGAAATTGACGAACAGGAAATGCTTGGCGGGCATTTGAATTTAGTGGTTACACAGCAAGACAAAAAAGCGATCGGCTTTGAATGCGCGGCCAGAATGTCCGGCGAAATGGCAAAGTTGGGCTGGGACGTTTCAACATTCCCATCAGACACACTATTTAAAGGAAATGGCGGCGCCCACTGCATGACTATGCCAATGTATGTAACCTAACAAGGAAAAACGATGAGCCTGAAGCGTAAATTAGGATTTGCGAGTATATTTGCCATTGTCACCGGTAATATTATCGGCTCTGGCTTATTCTTTACGCCCGGCGAACTGGCCGCAGTAGCAGAAGCGGAGTGGCAGGTTTATTTCTTTTGGGCGTTATGTGGTT
>JABJKT010000050.1 GCA_018660225.1 Kordiimonadaceae bacterium | reverse complement strand
GCCCGCTATCTTCACCGGTTTTTTCATCATCGCCCGCTTCGACGAGCGCATAAACAAGACCGTCCTGTGCCCCGGACGGCGTAATAGCCATTTTACCCAAATAATCAGGTAGACCGTTGGTTATTTCGTTCCATGTATCGCCGCCGTCCAGTGATTTATAAAGCCCACTTCCCGGACCACCACTACGCATGCCCCAAGGCTTACGGTTTTGATCCCAAAGCGACGCATAAATAATCCGTGAATTATTTGGGTCGAGCTTCATGTCGATAGCACCGGAATTTTCATTACTGAAGAGTACCCGTTCCCAGTTTTCACCGGCGTCGGTTGTTTTATAAACGCCGCGGGTTTCTGTTGGCTCCCACGGGCTACCCTGCACGGCAACCAGAATTGTATTTGGATCTTTCGGATCAACCTTTACCGAAGAAATCTGACGCGCGTCTTTTAGACCGATATGTTTCCATGTTTTGGCGGCGTCGGTGGATAAATATACACCGTCACCGTAACTTGACGCCACATGACGGTACGGGCTTTCACCCATGCCGACAACAACCACGTTTGGATCCGTAGGTGATACATCGACCGAGCCAACGGAAGCAGTGCCGAATGATCCGTCCGATACATTTTCCCAAGTCCGGCCAGCGTTTGATGTTTTCCACACCCCGCCCATGGATCCCATGTAATAAGTCATGCTATCGCCAACAACACCGACAACAGTGGTCACACGGCCGCCGCGAAACGGCCCAACTTCACGGTATTCAATACCTTTTAAATTATCTTCATTGATGATGCCGTCAACAGCACTGGCAGGCGTTGCCATAAGCCCCGCCCCAACAATTCCGGTCATAGCGTAAGTTAGTAGATTGGATTTCAATCCCATTTTTTCTCTCCCGTATATGGTTTTTAATTTTGCAGTTACCTTATAGCGTAACACGCGGCCTGACAATGGTATTCGCTATCAAAAGTCCCGCCGCAATAACCAGTGCGACGATGAACATTTGTAGGAACTGGTCGAAGCCTTTATCGCTTTCTCCCCCGGCGGCAATGAGTAGGCCGCGAAAGCCGACGGAGCCACTGACCATGACGGTGATAGCGGGGACGAGGACGATTGATGTGGGGCGGTTAAATTTGCGCGCCCACAGGTTGGCAAAAATGCTCGCGACAATAGCTCCCATTAGAGTGCCGAGATAGGAAATACCAAACTCATTACCAAACTCAACCCCAAGGTAGGACACCAGACAACAAAGCACCACCCACGGGAAATCCTTGATCAGCGACTGGTAGGCAATACCAAGACCGATGAATAACAGCGGTAGAAAGAGCCAGACACCAAGGCTTTCTGTTGGCGCAGCAATCATTGTTTGTGTCGGCCACAATAATCCGATGGTGGCGATACCGAACCAGGCACCAAAAAACTGCTTGAGCAGATAAATAACCCCGCTGATCAAATTGGCACTGCCCGAAACTACATGATTGCTGACAATTTCAACGATACCTGCGCTAACGGTGAAGCCGGGAATGATGCTGATGATGGCGGAAAGCACAATCACAGACACATTAATTTCTGGCAGAAATAATTTTAAGCTCGCCGCCAGTATGCCGATGACATAGGCGCTTGAAAAAGGCAGCAATTCAAAAATCCGTCCACCATATTTATGGGCAAAATAAACATTAATATAAACCAGAAGCGCCAGCGCACCTGATATGATGATATCCCACAGATTACCGCTCATCAGTCCCGAAAAACCAATCCCAACAAAGAAAAAGCTGACCGCTTTGGCCGCCGGACCCCACGGGTTGGGTAGCGCTTCAATTTCATCCAGTAAATTGTAAGCATCATCAAGCGATATACCGCCCTCAACCACCGCCTCAACCAGCTCACCGACCCGGGCAAGCTTAGCCATATTGAAACTGCCTTGTTCAACCGCTGCCATATGCATAACCTGATCCATTTGATCATCTTTCCAGAATGAATAAATGATCTCAGAGCGGGTTGAGCGAAACGCGCCGTTATAACCAAGCGCTTCTATCACCTGATGCAAATAACTCTCGAGGCGTACCGATGACGGGCCGTAGCCATGGGCGATGATGCCAAGTTTTATAATAAACTTTCTGGCTGCGCTGTATTTTACTGTTCTTTCGTCATGCTCTGTCATGAGCTTTTAACTCTCAAAATTATCAATATTTTTTCACGTTATGCCATTTTGACAGAAAAGCAAATTAATATTATTGTTCTTGTTTTGTTCTTGATTTTTTACTATAGTGTTAGTTTCCATATAAACAGACAGGAAGTAAGAAAATGCCTGAGGATCTATTAGCGATCCCAAAGGGGCTCGGGTGGCTTTACCTCGACCTTAACAGTTATTTTGCCAGTGTCGAGCAGCAGCTTAACCCGCAGCTGCGCGGTAGGCCGGTGGCGGTTGTGCCCTCTGATACCGACGCCACCTGCGCCATTGCCGCAAGCTATGAAGCAAAGGCCTTCGGTGTTAAAACCGGCACGATGATTTATCAGGCGCGGCGTATGTGCCCCGGCCTGATCACCGTCCACGCGCGTCATGACAAGTATGTCGAATATCATCATAAGGTGATGGAAGAAATTGATCGTTTTTTGCCGCTAACAAAAATATGTTCGGTTGATGAAGTAGCCTGCCGGTTGATGGGAAGCGAATGCGAGGAAGAAAACGCGCTTGAGATTGCCAGAAACATCAAACGCGCCATCACTGATAATGTCGGGGTCTGCCTGAGAAGTTCTGTCGGCATCGGCCCTAACCGTTTCCTTGCCAAAGTAGCGAGTAACTTGCAAAAACCCGATGGCCTTAGTGTGCTTTATGCGACGGATCTTCCCGAGCGGCTCGCTCATGTTGAGCTTTCCGACCTGCCCGGAATTGGCCGCAGCATGAAAAAGCGTCTGACCCGGGCTGGTGTCACGGATATCGCCACATTTTGGAACCTTAATCCAAAACATGTGCGGCGTATCTGGAACAGTGTGCAGGGCGAACGGTTCTGGTATGCGCTTCGCGGCATTGAAACCGGAAGCAATGAAGAACCAATCCGGCGCACCATCGGTCATAGCCACGTGCTTGCGCCAACCATGCGCCCCCGTGACAAGGCGCGCATTGTCGCCCGGCGCCTGACCATTAAAGCAACTAGCCGGATGCGGCGGCTTGACTTTTTTGCCTCCCTGCTCAGCCTTTATGTGCGTTATGATGTGCCCAAAGGCAAAGATATAAAATATAAATGGCATATGGATGCTAAAATCCCGCTGGCACAGGATAGCTTTTCTTTCCTAAGGGCGCTTAATGATCTGTGGCGGCAAATGATCCTCGATGATAACCCGCTCGCCATCAAACATATTTCGGTGGCGCTTTACGGGCTTGTCCCCACTGATAAAATTATGCCCGATATGTTTAAGGAACTTGATGATCCGGTCACCGTCATTCAAAAAAAACATGCCCGTCTATCGATGGCGATGGACACAATAAATGAGAAATACGGCCTCGATAGTGTGGTGCTTGGCACACTGCCAGAGACTATGTCACGCTTTAGCGGTACAAAGATCGCTTTTACCCGCATCCCTGAAAAAGCCGAATTTCATGAATAATTCTTGAAACACCCCCTCTTAAGGCTTACATAAAGAGTATGAAATTATGACAATGTAGTTAAAGAATATGTCTATACCCCTAACGGCAAATGAAACAATGCCGAAAGCCCTGCTGCTCAGTGAAATTAAGCGCCTGCGAAAAGAAAAAAATGCCGTCATCCTCGCCCATTATTATCAGGATCCTGAAATTCAGGATTTAGCCGATTTTGTTGGCGATAGTCTTGATTTATCCCGTAAAGCGGCGGCAACGGACGCGGATGTAATCGTTTTTTGCGGTGTGCGCTTTATGGCCGAAGTGGCAAAAATCCTCAGCCCGGAAAAAACCGTCGTGCTTCCTGATATGGAAGCAGGATGCTCGCTTGAGGACAGTTGCCCACCGGATGAGTTTGCAAAGTTCAGGCAACAGCACCCGGATCATCTTTGTCTTACCTACATCAACTGCTCAGCGGCTGTTAAGGCACTATCAGATATTATTGTCACCTCATCCAATGCAGAGCATATCCTTAACCAGCTTCCCAAAGATCAAAAAGTAATGATGGCCCCGGACAGACATCTCGGCGCGTATCTATCAAAGAAAACCGGCCGCGAAATGATTTTCTGGCCCGGAAGCTGTATTGTCCATGAGCGGTT
>JABJKT010000049.1 GCA_018660225.1 Kordiimonadaceae bacterium | reverse complement strand
TACCTGCACGCATGCAAATGACGCATCGCTTCTTTGAAGCCATATTTCAACATCGTGAATGGCGTCAAGTGTATCAAATGGGTTTAGTCCATCCTGACCGACCATAAGGTCCGAAGCTTGTTTATCGTTCAGTTCAAAAGCCGTGTAGCCTAAAATGCCGTTTGGGGAGACATATTTGAAACGGCCTTTATCGTCTGTTTCCCAAGCGAAATCGGTTGAGCAAGAAACTAAATCCTTGAACATTTGCCTCGACTGGACAAGTGCTTTTGTTAAATGTTGTTCGACAGTGGTGTCTTTGCCAAATAGTAAAACCTGCAGATTGCCGTTCGTGCCAGAATTCACGGGAAAAGCAAAAAGATCATAATGGCGGGGGCCAGTTTCATCTTCGAGGGTAATTTTTTGATTTTCGGGACAGTTATTGGTAAGGCAACGAATTATAATGCCGTGGATAGCAGGGTTCCTATTTTGGAACGCGCTTACTAAATTATCAGAATAAATGTTTTTATAAATTACATTCATCGATTCGTCAGCAAGCAATGCCGGACCGCTGATATTTTCAATCAGATTTGTGTTAAAGGAAATATCTTCGGTAGACTTATCTGAGGAATTTTTTTCCCCAGATGCATTGGTATTGGCTATGATACGTGCAATATTACTGTCCATGGTGCCCAAAATCGATAAAAATTGTTACTAATACTTTATAAAATCTAATGAAATTTAATGTACCGACTTAGTATTAAGAATTAGTTTACGAACATTAAAAATGGTTGATAAATGTTGAAAAAGAATAACTTCAAAACTCCTGATCTTGAGAAAATAAAATACTGGGTGTTTGATCTGGATAATACTCTCTATTCCCATCATGCAGATTTATTTACCCAGGTTGATCATAAAATGGGCCTGTTCATTCAAGAAATGTTTGGTATTTCCTACGCCGATGCCAAAATAAAACAAAAACAGTTTTTTAGAAAACACGGCACAACTCTACGGGGGTTAATGACCGAACACGCCATAGAACCTTTTGATTATCTTGAGTTTGTTCACAATATAGATTTTTCAGTGCTTCGCGTTGATGAGATGTTAAATGATGCGTTAGATGCTCTGCCTGGCAAGAAATTTATTTATACCAATGCGTCAAACGCTTACGCAGAGATTGTGCTCTCGCATATCGGGCTAGTAGGCCGTTTTGATGATATATTTGATATCCACGATGCGGATTTTCTGCCAAAACCGGATATTAGAAGCTATCACAAAATGATAGAAAAATTTGCCATTAATCCAGAGACTTCAATCATGGTTGAGGATATTGCTGGGAATCTTAATCCAGCAGCAGAGTTAGGTATGGAAACGGTATGGGTGCCAACGGACACGGATTTGTCGCAGAGCGGGCAAATAGATAAAAATATTGACTATATTGCCTCTGATCTGTCGGGCTGGTTAAAGAATGTTGCTGACAGTATAGATTAGCTTGACAGGGCTTAACATTAAGATAAGTTCGCGTTTTATTATAAAACTCTAAAAGGAATGAATTATGCAGGGTCACACTTTGGAAACGACAATTGATCAGGCTTGGGAAAATATAAGTGAAATTGACACTGGAACGACTGGTGAAATTCGTGATGCCGTAAGTCATACACTTGATTTGCTGGATAGCGGTAAATTGCGTGTGGCGGCAAAAGAAAATGGTAAATGGCAAGTGCACCAATGGCTTAAAAAGGCTGTTCTTTTATCATTTCGCCTGAATGATATGCGAACCATTGCCGGTGGTCCCGGTGAAAATAGCAGTTGGTATGATAAAGTAAGCTCAAAATTTGAAGGATGGGATCAGGCCCGTTTTGATCAGGCGGGGTTTAGGGCCGTGCCGAGTGCGGTGGTAAGACATTCTGCGTATATTGCACCAAATGTGGTTTTGATGCCGTCATTCGTTAATTTGGGCGCCTATGTGGATGAAGGAGCAATGATTGATACTTGGGCAACCGTTGGTTCCTGCGCGCAAATTGGTAAGAACGTACATATTTCAGGCGGTGTCGGTATCGGCGGAGTGCTTGAGCCATTACAGGCGGGGCCGGTGATTATTGAAGATAATTGTTTTATTGGTGCTCGCTCAGAAGTTGCCGAAGGTGTAATTGTAGAAGAAGGCGCCGTGCTTAGTATGGGAGTGTTTATAGGTGCCTCCACTAAAATTGTTGACCGTGAAAGTGGTGAAATTTTTATGGGACGAGTGCCTGCCTATAGTGTGGTGGTGCCGGGAACACTTCCAGGGAAACCAATGGCAGATGGCTCACCCGGGCCAAATCTTTATGCTGCGGTAATTGTAAAGCGGGTTGATGCGCGAACGCGCTCCAAAACATCAATTAATGATTTGCTCAGGGACTAAAATGCTAGTAGATCCTACCGAACTTACTAAGGAATTGGTGCGCTGCCCTAGTGTCACACCAAGTGACGCGGGGGCGCTTGATGTTCTGCAAGAAGTTTTAACATCGCTGGGTTTTAGCTGTACTCGCCTTGCTTTTAGTGAGCAAGGTACAGCGGATATTGATAATTTATATGCACGCCTTGGTGAGGGTTCCCCTCATTTTTGTTATGCCGGTCATACGGATGTTGTGCCGGCGGGAGCGCTTGATGATTGGGACTTTGGCCCTTTTGATGGCTCAGTAAGTGATGGCGTTCTTTATGGTCGCGGAACCAGTGACATGAAGGGGGGGATAGCCGCTTTTATCGCCGCTATATCTTCGTTAAATGACGTTGAGGGTTCGATTAGTTTACTGATAACCGGCGACGAAGAAGGCCCGGCCATCAACGGTACTGTTAAAATGTTAAAATGGCTTGAGCAGAATAATCAGTTACCCGATGTGTGTATCGTTGGTGAGCCAACCAATGTCGACGACATTGGTGATATGGTAAAAATTGGCAGGCGCGGAAGCATAAATGCAACACTTACCGTTCACGGCAGGCAAGGACATGTGGCTTATCCGCATCTGGCAGATAACCCGGTGCCGCGACTTATAAAAATGCTCGCTAAACTTAACGCCCATGAACTGGATATTGGAAATGAATTTTTCCAGCCTAGTAATCTCGAAATTGTAACCGTTGATGTGGGTAATGAGGCCTCCAATGTAATACCCATGGACGCATCGGCAAAATTCAATATCCGCTTTAATAATGAGCAGAGTATTGATGGCTTAAAAAAATTGATTGGCGATATTTGCGAAGATGTGGGTGGTGAGTACAGTCTGGATATCAATGTATCCGGGGATGCCTTCTTAACGCCGCAGGGACCGTTAAGTGAGTTGATTGCAGGCGCTATTAAGCAAGTGACGGGCAGGGAGGCAGAGCTCAGTACCTCTGGCGGAACGTCTGATGCAAGATTTATAAAAAATTACTGTCCTGTTATTGAATTTGGCCTTATTAATAAAACAATTCATAAAGTGAATGAATGTGTACGTATTGATGATCTTCTGACATTACGGGATATTTATTTGATGATGTTAAAAAACTATTTTGCGAAATAAATTATGACCAATGATAACGAAATGACCTTGCCGAGTTATATACTCAAATCCTTAAACGGTGCGTGGAAGCTTGTGCAGGCGCGACAAAACCCCATGCAGTATTTTGATCTGTCTTCTGACGGGTTTTGGAAAAGCTTTTGGGCTATTGCTGTAATGATACCTGCTTTTATTCTATGGGCGATGTTTAACTTACAGGGGGGATCTCAGGAAATAAGAGAAGGATTTGAAATTTCCTATCCTTTATTATCGGAAGGAATTTATTTTGCGCTCGCCCTGCCATTAACGGCAATGGTTATGGCATATTTTACAAAATTTATGAAAATCAGCGATAATTTTTCTTCGATGGTGATCGCCTATAATTGGGTAAGCGCGCTGATTTATATAATTATGGCGATCTTTACAATGATTTTCTTATCGGGAATTGTAGGGGGGCAGATATCGGTTGTAGTATTAATGATGCTAAGGTTTTATTTTGGCTTTTACGTACTGTGGTTCACCTTTAGACATTCGCTACAAATAAGTGGGATGCTGGCAGCGGGCGTATTGATATTTGTAAAATTGCTTGATACATCCATGCAGGTATTAATATATAAAATATTTAATCCTGATTATTTTGATGCGGTTATTGCTGTCGCTAGTAATCCACCTTCATAAAATAGAGCCCGTCCGGCGGTGCATTAAAGCCGAGCTCGGTCCGGTCTTTGGCTTCAAGAGCATTTATTAAATCCTGTTTGCTCCATTTGCCGCTCCCGACAAAATAAAGGCAGCCGACCATAGAACGTACCTGATGATGCAGGTAGGAAAGGGCAGAGGTATCGATGTAGATATCCTCACCGTCTCTGCGGACTTCAAGTTTATCCAGTGTTTTTATGGGCGATTTTGATTGGCAACGAATGCTTCTGAAAGTGGTAAAATCATGTTTTCCAACAAGCACTTGTGCGGCGCTTTGCATAGCGTCCACATCAAGTTCTTTTTTTATATGCCAAGCCTGACCTGTCCTTAGGGTAAGTTTGGCGCGGCGGTTGATAATATGGTAGCGGTAATATCTTCTCTTGGCTGAAAAACGCGCGTGAAATTCGTGGTCTACCCGTTCTGACTTAAGCACGGAAACAGGAATTCCTTTCATGTGAAAATTAAGCCCGTCCCTCACTTTAAAGGCGCGCTCGTCGCGCGGGATATCCACATGAACGACCATCCCGCGTGCGTGAACACCAGCGTCGGTCCTTCCGGCTGCATGAAACCGGCATTTAGTCTGGCAGAATTTATAAGTCGCCCGCTCCATTTCCTGCTGAATACTCGGTGCGGTATCCTGCATTTGCCAACCATGATAGTTGCGGCCATCATATTCGATGGTTAGTTTATAACGAAAAAAATCACTCATGAGAATTTACTGCCGATAGCAATATCAAATCCGTTCACCAGCGCATCCACATCCATCGGACCTTTTCCGGCACGTTGCGCTCTATTGATGTATAAGGATTTATCACCGCAAGCAATGATCAGCGGCTCCGCGATTACTTCACCGGCTTGGCCTGTTTTATCCGATATGGTGACGCCAAGAATTTTAAGCCGTTCACCATTTATTTCTGTCCATGCGCCGGGAAACGGCGACAGTCCGTGAATATGGTTCTTTAATTCAGTTGCTGATTTTGTCCAGTTAATGCGGGCTTCTGCTTTGTCAATTTTTTTGGCGTAGGTGACGCCTTCATGCGGTTGAGCCTCTGGCTCATTTACGGGCAATTTTTCTAGCACTTCTATAATGGCCTTAGCCCCTAAAATGCTCAGCTTATCATGTAGGCTTCCTGCCGTATCATCACCAGAAATCGGCAAACGTTTTTCTAAGATCAAAGGCCCGGTATCAAGTCCGGCTTCCATTTGCATGATGCCAACACCTGTTTCAGCGTCCCCAGCCATAATTGCACGTTGAATGGGTGCAGCACCGCGCCAGCGCGGAAGAAGAGACGCATGAATATTAAGGCAGCCATATTTGGGGCCGTCTAGAATTTCCTGTGGTAATATAAGACCGTAGGCAACAACGACAGCAACATCAATATCCAGATCAATAAATTTTTGACGTTCAGAACCATCCTTAAAATTAAGCGGTGTATAAACGGGGATATCAAGGTTTTCGGCGAAGCTATGAACTGGTGAAGGGTGTTCTTTTTTACCGCGACCGGCCGGTCTGGGTGGTTGACTGTAGACGGCGATTACTTCATGGCCAGCGCTTAAGATTGCCCTTAAAGCACTTACTGAAAAATCAGGTGTTCCCATGAAAGCAATGCGCATTGAAGGTCCCTCTACTCTTCTTTTTCTTTAACGAATTTCTTAACCTTGCGAACAAACATGCTGCGTTTTATCTTTGATAAATAATCAATAAAGACAATGCCGTTTAAATGATCCATTTCATGTTGAATGCAGGTGGCGAGAAGCCCTTTCGCGTGAATTTCTTGGTTCTCACCGTCATAATCAATGAAGGTGGCTTTGCATTCTGCCGGGCGTTCTATATCGGCATATTGCTCAGGCACCGATAGGCAACCCTCATTATAAACTGCCAAATCTTCTGATGTCCAAGTGATCTCGGGATTGATATAAAAATGAGGATCTGGATCTTCATCATCTGGTGAGACATCAATGACCAATATCCTTAGCAGCTTACCGACCTGAACGGCGGCAAGGCCAACGCCAGGGGCGTCATACATACTTTCAAGCATGTCATCCATGAAAGCACGAAGCTTGTCATCGACTTTTTTAACCGGCTTTGATTTCTTTTTTAAAATCGTGTCCGGAACGGTAAGAATAGGTAAAATAGCCATAATTTTTGATCTTATCCTTTTAATCTTTAAAATGGTAGGTAATATGTGTTGAGGTTAAGGTCAAGACTATTAGGAGATATGATCGGTGGAATTTGATCAAAATATGATGATACTCGTTGCTATGGTAGTGATAGCTCTGATGCTTATTGGTGTACTATTCATGGTGAGCAGCCGCACACGCATGGACAGCGATGAACGCCGCATAGCATCAGAAAATGCAAAAGAGCATATTGCGGCGATCATGCAGGCGAATGCGGCTTTGGAAAGCCGTATCAAAGTAATGAGCGAAAATAATGCTCAGTCCCAAGAAGAATTGAAACGTACCTTGCATGAGCGCCTTGACGCGGTCAGTAAGCGTGTTGGGGATAGTCTTGAAAAAACTGGTGAGAAAACCGGTGAAAGCCTTGAGAAATTAAAAGAACGGCTCGCCGTTATTGATGAAGCGCAGAAAAACATCACTGATCTTTCCGGACAAATGGTTGGTCTTCAGGATATTTTATCCAATAAACAGGCCCGCGGTGCTTTCGGTGAATTCCAATTAGAAGAACTCGTATCTTCTATCCTTCCATCAAGTGCTTATGAATTTCAGTCAACGCTTGAAAATGGTAAACGAGCAGACTGCCTGATTAAATTGCCCAACCCACCAGGCTCAATCGTTGTTGATGCTAAATTCCCACTTGAAAGTTATCACCGGCTTCAAGCACAGGATAATGATGTTGAGAAAAAACAAGCAACCAGTCAATTCAAAACGGATATCCTGAAACATGTGAAGGATATATCGGAGAAATATATAATTAATGGCGTTACGGCTGAATCAGCACTTATGTTTCTGCCTTCCGAAGCAGTGTATGCAGAGCTTCACAATAAGTTTGGCGACGTGGTTGAAAAATCATACCGCGCTAAAGTATGGATCGTCAGCCCGACAACATTGATGGCGACCTTAAACACTGTTCGTGCCGTTCTTAAAGATGCGCGTATGCGTGAACAGGCCGGTGTTATTCAAAAACATGTTGGGTATCTTCTAGATGATGTTTCCAGACTTGATGAAAGAGTATCAAAATTAAAAACTCATTTCGGACGGGCGGATAGCATGATTGATGAGATCAATATCTCAACCAGAAAAATCACTTCCAAAATTGAAACCATCGAAAATATCCAAATGGAAGATGAAGGCAGTGTCGAGGAGGCGATCGAGCCGAAAGCAGCACCTCCGGTCAAGCTGCTGATCGATTAAATCCCCCTGCCATCTTTTAGCCATTCTCAGCAATTAACTTGACATCCGTTATGTCATTTGATTCTTTAGAGACCATGAAAAGCAAAATTATCATCGCAGCCGTTATACTGGCCGTGGCAGGGTGTGCGACCACGCCGCCTAAAAATGTCGCCAATAGCTGCTCTATGCTTGATGAAAAAAGCGGCTGGTATAAAGCGACCAAACGTGTGCGCGATAAATACGGCACACCAATCCATGTTCAGCTCGCGATCATAAGACAGGAAAGCTCATTCAAGCATGATGCAAAGCCGGGAAGAAATTATCTGCTGTGGGTAATACCGTGGGGTAGAAAATCAAGCGCCTATGGCTACGCGCAAGTAAAAGATTCTACATGGGACTGGTACCGTGAACAGACCGGCAATCACGGCGCCGACCGCGACCGGTTCGAAGACGCAGCAGATTTTGTTGGCTGGTACAGCACCATCAGCCAGCGCACACTGGGTATTTCAAAATGGGATGCTTATAACCAGTATCTTGCTTACCACGAAGGCCACGGCGGTTTTAAACGCCGCACCTTTAATAATAAAAAATGGCTGCTTGATGTAGCAAAAAAAGTAGACGGCTATTCAAAAACCTACGCCGCCCAACTAGCCGCCTGCGAAGACGATCTAGACAGCGGCTTCTCACTCTGGCCATTTTAAGCTCAATGTCCGGCATAATTCTGCCCCAATGATATGGGACACTTAAATAGAGTCATAAAAAAACCAAGTCAAAACCCATTTATGTTTAAGTCTGGGCTGGTGCATGTTTGCTGCACCGGCCCGGTTTTTATCTTAATACCCCTCAGGCCTTGGGAATATATCGGAGCGTCTTTCAATGTTGAGATCAATTTCCGTAACCGCCGCCACCGGGGGTTTTTATGATGAATATATCGCCTTCGTTCACTGTGGTCTGCGCTGCGCTTTCAAGGATTTCAATTTTTCCGCCCGCCCGCTGTAGCCAGTTTTCACCGCGCGAGCCATCACCCCCACCCCTCAGGCCTAACGGCGCATTTATACGGTTATTTGAAATGATTGCCGCTTGCATCTTCTTTAAAAACTGAATGCGTCGCTCGACACCGTCACCGCCCTTAAATGTGCCGTTCCCACCGCTATTTTCCCTGATTTTAAAATCTCTCAAAATAACAGGGTAGCGCCATTCGAGCACTTCTGGGTCGGTAAGGCGGCTATTGGTCATGTGGCTCTGGATAGCGCTGGCACCATCACCCTTTGCGGTCGCACCCATGCCGCCAGCAATGGTTTCATAATATTGAATATCATCATCGCCGAATGTAAAATTATTCATCGTTCCCTGAGAGGCGGCCATTGCCCCGAAGCTAAGAAATAGCGCATTAACAATCGCCTGCGATGTTTCAACATTTCCCGCCACCACGGCTGATGGGTGATCAGGATTTAAAAATGATTTTTTGGGAACAATAATTTCTACAGGGTTCAGACAACCTTGATTAAGGGGGATGTCATCATCAACAAGGCAGCGAAACAAGTAAAGCACGGCCGCATGGCAAATGGCAAGCGGCGCATTGAAATTGCTTTTCAGTTCCGGGCTAGTGCCGCTAAAATCAAGTTTTGCGCTGCGACGATCATGATCGACTTCCAGCTTGCCGCGAATATGAGCGCCGTTATCAAGCGGATAGTCAAAAGTGGCATCTTTAAGTTGATCAATAACGCGCCTGACGGCTTCTTCGGCGTTATCCTGAACATGACCCATATAGGCGGTAACGGTTTTTGTTCCGTAATGCCTTGTAATACGGTCAAGTTCATGAAGGCCTTTCTTATTGGCAGCAATTTGCCCTTTTAAATCGGCAATGTTTTGATCCGGGTTTCGCGCAGGGTATTCTCCTGATGTCAGGGCTTTGAATAATTCCTGTTCCTTAAAATTGCCCCCCTCGGCCAATAGAAAATCATCGAACAGCACGCCTTCCTGATCTATGTTTGTTGACATAGGCGGCATTGAACCGGGCGTAATGCCGCCTATATCTGCATGGTGACCACGGGTGGCGACGTAATAGGATGGTTCATTATCACCTTCACCAAACCAAGGCGATATAACCGTTATATCCGGCAAATGAGTGCCGCCGTTATAAGGATCATTGAGCATATAAACATCAGATTTTTTCATAGTGCCTTTTCGGTTGTCAATAATGGTTCTTATGCTTTTTCCCATGGAGCCTAAATGCACAGGCATATGTGGGGCGTTTGCGACCAGATTGCCCGCCTTGTCAAAAAGAGCGCAAGAAAAATCCAGTCGTTCTTTCATATTCACCGAATGGGCAACATTTTCGAGCACTGCGCCCATCTGTTCGGCGATTGACATAAATAGATTATTGAAAATTTCAAGCTGCACCGGGTCCGCCTCTGTGCCGATGGCGTGCTGTCTATCCAGTTCTTCTATACGGTCAAAAATAAGATTGTTATTTTTATCACAAGAAGCCTGCCAGCCTTTTTCAAGAAAGTTGGTGCCATGATCTTCGCGGATAATAGCAGGGCCAGTAAGGGTTTTGATTGTAGAGTTAAGGTCATTGCGGTGGGTAACAGAAGCCTGTCTCCATTTTCCGTTTAGGTATAATTTTGTCCCGCTGATTTTATGTTTCGCGGCAGTTTTTGGTTTCTTTACGCTCACTTCCCCGCCGCCGCCGTAAGCTTCCACATGTATTTTTTCAACGATTAGTTCTTTGTCCGGTGAAATAAATCCAAATTGCCGCTGGTGGAGTTTTTCAAACTGCTGGGTCATTTCGCTTGCGCTTTCAATATCAATTTCGAGCGTGCTGTCACTACCATTATATTTTATATGCAGTTTTGTATGAAAATTTATCTTGGCAATATTTTGTGATTTTAGAGCCGCTTCCGCTTTGTTGGTTAAAATGATGGCGATCTTTTCAAATTCGCTTTCATTATCAGCGCAGAGCGTTTTTTCAATTGTCCGCTCTTTAATGGAGCGAAGATCAGCCAGCCCCATGCCAAATGCACTGAGTATCCCGGCAAAAGGATGAAGGAATATTTTTTTAATGCCAAGCTTATCAGCAATTTTACAGGCATGCTGACCGCCAGCCCCGCCAAAACTGACCAGAGTATAATCACGGACATCATAGCCTTTTTCGGTTGATATTTTTTTGATGGCAGCGGCCATATTTTCAACGGCGATATCAAGAAAACCTTCAGCAATTTCTTGCGCTGTTTTCTCGCCGCGAGAGGTATTTGAAAGTTTAGAAAATTTTTCTTTGACGATTTTTTTATCAAGGGGCTTATTAGCGTTTTCGCCAAATGTTCTCGGGAAAAATTTTGGGTTTATAAATCCGAGTAGCAAATTGCAATCTGTTACAGTCAGCGGCCCGCCAGCCCGGTAACATGCCGGGCCGGGGTTTGCGCCTGCGCTCTGCGGCCCGACCCGGAAGCGGCTTTTATCAAAGGAAACGATCGATCCGCCGCCTGCTGCTACCGTGTGGATATTCATCATCGGCGTTCGCATGCGAACACCGGCGATGACGGTTTCATAATTTCTTTCATAGTCGCCGTCATAATGGCTGACATCGGTTGATGTGCCGCCCATATCAAAACCGATGATTTTATCGTAGCCGGAAAGCGCAGCCGTTTTTACCGCACCAACGATACCGCCGGCCGGGCCGGACAGAATAGCGTCCTTACCCTGAAAATGATCCGCATCCGCGAGGCCGCCATTTGACTGCATAAAATAAAGCGGCACATCGCTCAGTTCATTTTGAACCCGGTCAATATAGCGGCGCAGGATTGGGCTAAGATAGGCATCAACCACCGTGGTATCGCCGCGGCCGATCAGTTTCATAAGCGGGCTTGTTTCATGGCTGGTTGATATCTGGCTGAAGCCTATTTCTTTCGCCAGTGTTGCAATTTTCTTCTCATGATCTGGGTACCTATAGCCATGCATGGTGACAATGGCGATGGACCTGATACCGCTACCGAAGGCCTTTATCATCTGCTCTTCAATGCTCGTCAGGTCAAGCGGGGTAATAATCTCGCCGCGCGCGCATATGCGTTCATCTACTTCAAGCACTTTTTCATAAAGCTGTTCTGGCAGGATGACATTAAGATCAAAAAGGCGCGGTCTCGCCTGATAACCAATTTTAAGCGCGTCCCGAAATCCTTTTGTGATCACCAGAAGCGTCCGCTCGCCTTTTCGCTCAAGCAGGGCATTGGTGGCAACCGTGGTGCCCATTTTTACGGATTTAATAGCTTTATGATTGATCGGCGCGTCTGGGGCTGTTCCCATCAGGCCCCGAATGGCGGCAAGCGCCGCATCTTCATATTGATCCGCATTTTCAGAAAGCAACTTGGCAGTTTTAATGTCACCCTTTGGATCACAGGCAATAACATCCGTAAACGTCCCCCCTCGATCAATCCAAAACTGCCATTTATTGTCCATATTTGCCTCCAGATTCTCAGTATACTACTAATGTATTTTTTTTACACGGTGTTTGCATGGGGTTTACACTTTACCTTAGTGTCAATCTGAATGATGATCATTTTCTGTCCCTCAATTTGTAATGTTCCAACTTTGGGGGCTTGGATTTTTAACAGGTGACCTGCGGGTAGTGTAATATTCTGTTGCTTGAGGGTGCACTGACCGCTCAAACAGTAAATAAAGCACAGGTCACATTCAGGAATATCGACAATTTGCTGCTCAAAATATGTCTCAACAACCGCATGAGTGCAGGATTTATTAGTCATTATATTGAAATCTTTGATGGGGCCGGATTTTAACAATCCAAGGGTTCTTGAGGTACCATCAAATTTAGCAATGCTTAGTAATGTATCCAGCTTATCTGTTTTAGCCTGATCATGTTCCAGCGTTATGCCTTGCCCTTCGATGAGTACGAGGTTACGAAAATAACCAGAAAAATCAGAAAAGACACCATTCTTAATCACACTTGCAATGCTCAAGCGCCATTTAAAACTATCCACATTACCGCCGTCATTAATCGCTAGCTCGGTGGTTGAACCTTGGCCATTTTTCCATGGGACATGCTTGAATTGTTCGGGAGAGATGATTTTTATCAACGTTTTTACTGCCTTACTCTTGCTGTTTATTATTGACTATAATTGATGCATTAAATATACTTCTTTAATAATTTTAGTAAAATACCGGTAGGTTTTAGTATATGGTAATGAATACAAGAAACAAGATAATGCTGGGGATTGGCGCACCGATCCTGATTTTTATTATGCTTGGAATTATTGTCTTAAATGGCATCAGTTTGATGGTGAAAACTGATGAAAGTGTAGCCCATACCCATGAAGTGCTCACGCAATCCTCTAATATTATGAAATCAATGGTCGACATGGAAACCGGAATGCGGGGCTATTTGCTTTCTGGTTCAGAAGTGTTTCTTGAACCATATCAAAGTGGAGAACGAAATACTTTTAGAGGAATCACTTTACTACAGGAATTGGTTTCTGATAATCCGCCGCAGGTTGAGCTTCTGGAAGAAGCATGGGAAATAATCAGAAGTTGGGAAACCGAGGTTGCAATGCCCAATATTCAGCTGCGAGGTGAAATCGGCCTTACAAGAACTATGGACGATTTAGCCGAGGTCGTCAGAGAAGGAAGAGGTAAACAATATTTCGATCAGGCGCGTGTTTTAATGAACCGGTTTGATGCTGAAGAAAATCGCCTAATGGCTATTCGTGTTGAAGAAAACGAGGGTACAATTGATGCCCTCTATATTTCCATCTTGAGTGTTTTTGCCTTTGTTGTTGTTCTAAGTATTTCATTGGCACTTACAATAAGCGGAAATATTGCCAACCCTTTAATTATGGTGACCCAAGTAATGCATCGCTTCGCAGGGGGCGATACCCGAGCCAGAATTTCAATTAAACCACGCACAGATGAAATTGGAATATTGGCGCAAACCTTTAACTTGCTGGCACAGCAACTGTCTGACAAAGAGCTGCAATTGCTTGAGGAAATCAAAGAGAGAAAAGAAGCCGAAGTTATCGCCACGCAGGCAAATCAGGCCAAATCCTCCTTCCTTGCTGCGATGAGCCATGAAATTAGAACGCCTTTGAACGGGGTGCTTGGAGTGGCAGAACTTATGCTAAAAACCGATCTTGATGATCATCAGCAAAACAGTGTTAGTACTATTTTATCATCGGGACAGTCCCTGCGATCTATACTAAACGATGTTTTGGATATGGGTAAGATCGAAAGTGGGAATATAGAGCTGGAAGAACTGGTTTTTGACTTGGAAGACATGATCATTTCTCTGACTAAAACCTATGAATTTCTTTCTAAAGAAGCAAATTTAAACTTCAATCTTGAGCTAAATCTGGATGGTGGTTCTATCATCAAGGGTGACCAGTACCGTCTGCAACAGATATTAAGAAACTTGCTCAGCAATGCCTTTAAATTTACCGGTCGGGGTGAGGTTTCAATGCTTATAGAAAAATTGGAAAATGATAGTCCTGATATAATAAAAGGATCTGACTTAACGCTTCTTTTTGAGGTGACAGATACCGGCAAGGGAATATCAAAAGACCGGTTAGAGACGATTTTTAATGCTTTTGAACAGGAAGATGCCTCTATTACCCGTGAATTTGGCGGTTCTGGTCTAGGACTTGCTATAGTAAGCAGATTTTGCGAATTGATGGGCGGTTCAATATCCGTGACCAGCAAATTGGGCCAAGGATCAACCTTTAAAATATTACTACCGTTCTCACGGTCGACAAAGGAAGATATTGAGCTTCTCTATCAAAGCAAAGCTGATATTACTGAGAAAACTATGGTATCTGGCAAGATACTTGTTGCCGAAGATAATGAGGTAAATGCCATTATTAGCCGGGGATATTTAGAAGCAATGGGGCATTCGGTTACTGTCGTGGAAAACGGCCAGCTTGCGCTCGAAGCCGTGAAAAGGGGTGATCAAATAGATGCTATTCTTATGGACATTCATATGCCGGTGATGGACGGCGTTGAAGCGACTAAAGAAATTCGTAAATTACCCCAAGGCAGAGACGTGCCAATTATCGCGGTTACTGCGGAAGCAATTCGTGACCGCGTTAAGGTGTTTTTGGAAAGTGGCATGGATGAGGTGCTAACGAAGCCCTTCACAGAAATTCAATTAATGCGCATACTTTTGGGAATCTTTGGTAGTGAGGAGGACGCCGGTCCTTCAGATATCACTAATAAAAGCTCATCAAGTCAGCCAATTGAAGATTTCGATATTGGTGATAAAAAGCAGATGGCCTCTTTTATTGCAAAAGTCCCTAAGGATAGAGCTGAAAAACTACTTCGGTCGGCCGAGGATAATCTTAAAACCAAAATGGAAGACCTTTGGTCTGGTGTGAATAATTCTGACGTAGAAGCAATTAAGTTAGCTTCGCACACCATTAGAGGCAGTAGCGGCTCACTTTATGCGATGCGCGTCAGCGAAATTGCCAGAATTATTCAGGAAGAATATCAAGATATTGACAAGGTACGTTCGCTTATGCCGCTCATAGATGACGCCGCAACGGAAACAATTCGTTGGTGGAAAAGTATATAAATTTAACGCTTATTTTTTTATGGTTCTTGCCATCTAATTTCTAAAATGATTATAGTCTTAAATTAACATTATAATGTGATTTTTAGATTGGATAAGAAAATAAATGGGACAAAATAATATAGCAAAAGGCGGCTGTCTTTGTGGTGCTGTCAGGTTTGAAGCGGCTGGCGAGCCCTTTGGTGCAAATCATTGCCATTGTCTGACGTGCCGCAAGCATACCGGCGCGCCTGTTGTTACTCTTTCCGGCTGGAAAGCGGATCAGGTTACCTTCAGCGGAACAGAGCGAAAAATTTATAATTCATCAGACGGGGTTGGGCGGGCATTTTGTCCAGAGTGTGGCACGCCGCTGACATGGGAAGGGATAAGCGGTTCAGGAATTGGTGCAATTGTCGAAATTCATATTTCGGCGTTTGATGACCAAACTTTATTTCCCCCCACAAGCCACATGAACGAAGGAGAACGCATTGCGTGGTTTGATATAGCCGATAATTTACCAAGATTTACTGAATGGGACGAAGGAAATCCTCCGGACCATATCGGGCCAAGAGTTCAGGATTAGAAAAATGATGAGTAGAAAACTGAGCATCATAATTTTTTGTTTTATGTTCTTTAGTTCTTTTTCAAATGCGGCTGAACAGAAAATAATGATTGAAAACGAAGGCTGGGAGCTTTATGGCGATTTGGGGCTCGCTGACGAATTAAATCCCAAAGGCATTATCCTTATGCTGCATAAAGCGTCCGGCAACCGGTCCGAATATATATCCATGGCAGAAAAAGCTAATCAGGCAGGGTTTAACAGCTTGAGAATGGATCTTCGTGGTCACGGCGAAAGCATTAATCTTGACAGTTTTGATTATCTGGTAAAAAAGAATTTTGAACTTATTGAACAAGCGAGACGCGATGTCGCTGCTGCTCATAACTGGATAAAGGCAGATGAGCGATTTGTCGATCTTCCGCTCATATATATGGGGGCAAGTTATAGCGGTGAAGAAATGGTGAGTGCCAGCGAAGAGGTCGGTTTTGCCGATGCTTATATTGAAATGTCACCCGGATCTTTTAGCCCACAATCAATCGCCAAGATTGATATAAGCGGTAAACCGTGGTTTTTCGTAAGAGCCGAGAATGAGCTTCCGTTTTTTCCCGTTCTATATGAAAATATCAGAGCCGGATCAACAATAGCAGAAATTAAAGTATATCCGGGCGAAGGCCATGGGACGGATTTGCTAAAAATAAGGCCCGAAGTGGAAGATTTCTTCTTAGAATGGATCGAGAACGCTTTAAACCAATAAGGTTTTATCGCTTATTTTTGTTGTATTATCGATATTAATATGACTTCTTACTGATATTATTTAAGATGATGTGATTATTTATGAGTTAAGGAATTAATATGTCAATATGGGGTACTATTTTAGGCGGGGCGGCAGGTTTTGCTTTTGGCGGACCGATTGGTGCGCTTCTTGGTGGTGCAGCCGCACATTTTGCCGGTAAGGCATCGAGCGAGCAAATAGGCAGCGCAACTGAGCAGGCGATATTTGCGGCCGGTTTTATTGCGCTGTGTGCCAAAATGGCCAAGGCAGACGGTGTTGTTACCCGCGACGAAGTAAATGTGTTTAAAAAATCATTTCACGTGCCGCCCAGCGAAGCCAAAAAGGTTGGCTGGTTCTTTGATCAGGCGACAAAGGAAGTTGCAGGCTTTGAAGCCTACGCAGGCCAACTTTATCGCCAGTTTCATAATCAACCAGCGGTGCTTGAGCAGGTCATAGACCTTCTGTTTCATATTGCCATGGCAGACGGTGTCATGCATCCGGCGGAAATGGATTACCTTCATGAAGTGGCGCGAATTTTCAGAATAACGCAGGCTGATTTCTCGCGTATTCTAGAAAGTCATATGGGGCCGGACCAAAGTGATCCATATACTATACTTGGTATAAGTCATGACGTTACCGATAAAGAGGTCAAATCCGCTTACCGCAAACTTATAAAAGAACATCATCCTGATTTATTAATGGCTCAAGGTGTGCCTGAAGAGCTTATTGACGTGGCCAATGATAAATTGGCCGCTATTAATGATGCTTATGATAAAATCGAAAAATCGCGCGGGATAAAATAGGGATATGGCATTATGTCCGTAAAGCATGTTTTATTCGCATTTTTTGTTTGCCTGATTTGGGGCGTCAATTTTGCCGTTATGAAAATTGGTCTTGAGCAGCTCGATCCTTATTTATTTGGTTTGGTTCGCTTTTCTATTGTTTTACTCCTGCTCCTTCCTTGGCTTAAAATTGTTCCCGGCGCCATGTTTAAACTCTTTCTGCTTGGTAATTTGATCGGTGGTTTTCAGTTTGCGCTGGTGTTCCTTGGTATGGATATGACCGATCATGTTTCTGCCATGTCGGTTGTTGTACAAATGAATATTCCGATCACTCTTATTTTGGCGCATTTCTTTTTATCGGAACGAATGAGTTATTGGCGCACTGGCGGGGTAATTGTATCATTCATAGGCGTGCTAATCATCACGCTAGAGCCAGAAATTCTGGAAGAAGGTATCGTTGTGCTGATTATATTAGCGGCGACGCTACTATATTCTTTAGGGGTGATTATGATGCGCAAAATTACCGCGGTGCCGGTTTTTCAAACCCAGGCATGGGTCGCTTTTTATAGTGTGCCAGTAATGCTCATCCTGACATTTATATTCGAGGAAGATCAGCTTTCTCAAGTGCTTAATCTGGATATGGTTGGAATATCGATGGTGCTTTATACCTCTATTCTTTCAACAATCGTCGGCTACGGCGGAATGAATTACTTGCTCAGACGTTTTCCGGTAACGCTAATATCACCGTTCATGGTTAGTGTTCCGGTCTTTGCGACCATTTCATCGGTTATATTTCTTGGTGAGACATTATCGGGCAAATTCCTCATGGGCTCAGCGGTAACTTTGGCGGGGCTTGGCATTATTCATTTCCGTGACTGGCAGCTCAAAAGAAAATCAAAAGTGATCGCAAATGAGGGTAGTTAAATCACCAAATTATAATGAAAGGTCGGACGCAGGAATTAAATATCTGATCATGCATTATACTGGCATGGCCAGCGGCGCGGAGGCACTTATCAGACTATGTGACGCAAAATCCGAAGTGGCGGCCCATTACCTGATAGAAGAAAATGGCGAGGTTTATTCACTGGTTGATGAAAGCCATCGGGCCTGGCACTCAGGTGTTTCTAAATGGGAAGATGATGAAGATATTAATGATCGGTCGATCGGCATTGAACTGGTTAATCCTGGTCATCCATATCCCGGTTATGAAAGTGACTATGTGTCATTTCCCGGCGCACAAATGGAAAGTTTAATCTCGCTTTCTCAAGAAATTATTGGCCGCCATAAAATTAAACCGTGGCACGTGTTAGGGCACAGCGATGTGGCGTGGCGGCGTAAAATTGATCCCGGAGAGCTTTTTGACTGGAAAATGCTTTCTGAAAACGGTGTGGGCTGCTGGCCGAAAAGGGAAAATGATAATATTGAAGTATCATCAGAGCACTTTTTAACAGGTTTAAAATTTTATGGCTATAGCACAGAAGGCTGTCATGAAAACCAGACCGAAATTATCTCAGCTTTTCAGAGACATTTTCGCCAAAGTAATTTTAGCGGCGTGCTCGATAGTGAAACTATGGGGATATTAATGGATTTGCTGAAGCAAAAAATCAGTTAATCACGGGCTTTAAATCATCTGTACCGTGGCGTACGTTGGTCTCATCCGCAATTAAGCCATCAGGAAGGGGTCTTAACATATCTTTTGTATTTGGTCCTGCGGGGCCGTTTTTTATGACGATTTCCCCGGTTCCACACCCTGTTAGTGAAAGGCTCGTTAATAAAACTATAAGTGCAAGATAGAATTTTGCGATATGGTTCATAGAAATATTTCTACATTAGATGTTTAAAATTTGCCCCAATTTGCCTTAGAATATTGTTTAATACCAGTAAAAAATCATTATTATTGATTTTTTGGTAACTTTATTAGACTATGATAACAAAAAAATTTTCAGTTCAGTAGAAAATAATAATAAAGTGGGTCACTAGAGAATATGACGAGTAAGAATAAAAAAGCACTGGAATCTAAAGTAGCCAACAAGAATAATGTTCGTGATGGCCTTGAAATGCTACGGACTTATAAGCGCCGTACTGTGGTTTGGCCTGCTGTTCTGGTGGTTAATGAATTTGAATTTAAGTGCACACTTTATGATATTTCCCTTGGCGGAGTTCGCCTAAAACTTGATCTGCCACTTGCCACAGGCGCCAAAGTTAAAATTAAAATTAAAAATTTTGAATATACAGAAGCACTTGTTTCTTGGCATGCCGAAGCCTTCGTCGGATTGAAATTCGTGGAAGATGTTGAGTATATCAAAGCTCTTTTGGGCGAGTATTCTCAACGCCTAGTCTAAAACAAACGTATCCCTTAACGAATGTATCCTTGCTTTTTTACCTGAATTTAGGGTAATGATGCCAAGTCAGATGGCTGGAAGACCGCTGCTGTGTTTTTATGAACTCAGGAGAGGAAAGTCCGGGCACCACGGAAGAACGGTGCTGGTTAATGGCCAGCGAAGGTAACTTCAGGGAAAGTGCCACAGAAAGCAAACCGCCAATTTTATTGGTAAGGGTGAAAGGGTGCGGTAAGAGCGCACCGCCTTTTTGGTGACAAGAAGGGCATGGTAAACCCCACCGGGTGCAAAATCGAATAGGAACGAC
>JABJKT010000048.1 GCA_018660225.1 Kordiimonadaceae bacterium | reverse complement strand
CAGAATATATTGAAAATAGCAATAAGGGTAATATAGCCGCGCATAAAGCGAAGCCAAACTGCTTTATAATTGTGATTTTCATGATCCATCATAAATAGCCCTTATATCGTCATTTATTATGAATGATTATAAGGGGATTGCCAATATTTAAATTGATTGGGATCAAGGAGTGGAATTTGTGGAAAAATGGAGGTGCGGACGAGAATCGAACTCGTGTACACGGATTTGCAATCCGCTGCGTAGCCTCTCCGCCACCGCACCACCTTTAAGGCTTGAGTGTTTCGCATATTCGTTTGGTTTGAGCAAGGAGTTTCTTGTAAAATGAAGGAAAAGGGAATAGATTCTATTCAATACAAGATTATAGGAATATCCAATGTCGATAATGTGGCTTATATCTGGTTTTATAGTAGTTCTTTTGCTCAGTAGCTGTGGGCCGGGCCGCTATGACAGTGCTTACCGTCCATCGATGAGTAGAGTTGATCAAAGCAATGCTTATCTGCTGGACGCGGGCGCGCAGCCAAGGTTGATCTTTACGGATGATTTTGAGCGGGATTTGGAGATTTTTACCGATCATAATTTTTCAGTGGTTGGCGAGAGCCGCTTTATGGGACTTGAAGAAGATCCGGAAGATGCGATGAAAATGGGTGAGAAACTTGGCGTAACTCACATTCTGCTGTTATCGGAATTTGCCTATAATGGCACGAAGAAAGCCTATAGATATATTGAAAATTATGATTATGTCAGAGAAGTGAAATATTATAATGGCCAGCCTTATTATGGCTATCAAAGCGTTGCTAATCCGATCTCAGTACCTTACCGAAAAAATGTAACGATCCTCAGACAAAGAGCGGCTTACCTGGTCAAAATGAAATAAGAATTTCGGAGCAGTTCATGACAAGCAAAAGCTTTAAAGCACAGTTTGAACTTAATCGCAGTGCCGATGAGCTGTTTCCTTTATTCAGCGCAGAAGGTGAGACGCTTTGGGTGCCGGGCTGGGATTATATTGCAGTATCAGCGGGTAAAGAGCTTCATGAAGATTATGTGTTTCTAACGGAAAACCATGACTATGCCACCACCAATGCCATCTGGCTGGTAAAAAAGCACGAACCCGATAATTATTTCGTGCAGTTTTATAAAGTGGAGCCGGAAGATAAAATCGCCGTGGTTAGTGTAAAATGTGAAGTGGTATCAAAGAGCAGAACTCAGGTGACGGTCGGTTATGAATATATTGCTCTTTCCGATAAGGGGCGAGATTTCATAAGTGATCATTCTGATGAGGATTATGTGGCCTTTATTGGCGAGTGGAAAATTCTGCTCGAAATGTATTTTGAAGATAAAGATTAAAAATTAAAAATTAAAGCTTTATTCAGTGACCATTAAGAAAAAAGGGTGTATTCTGATTGAATAAAAAATGAGGTATATGATGAAAAAAATTATAATTTTAATCGCAATGCTTTCGCTTTCGGCCTGTGGAGCTGGGCAGTTTGGTTCAAGTTACCGGGGTTATATGACACCAGAAACGGCGGCGAATGTTGTGCTGCTCGGCGCTGATCAGGAACCAAATTTAATCCTGTCAAATGATATTGACCGCGATGTGCTTAGTTACCGTGAACGTAATTATGTTGTGCTCGGTGAAAGCGCCTTTAACGGGCTTCAGGAAAGCCCTGATAATGCGGTACGCCATGCCAAAGAAGTGTTTGCTACGCATGTGATTGTATCATCAGAATTTACCGACACCCAAAGCCGCATCGATTATGATTATCAGGATATTTATAGCACAGTATTTGTCAACACAGTCAAAACGGTTGACGGTCAACAGGTCAATGTACGTGAGGCCGTAACGGTGCGCGATACTGTGACGGTTCCTTATATGAGACAATATGATAATTTTGACCAATGGGCGGTTTATATGGTCAAATCGAACGAGGTTCATAAACTTGGCATTTTAATACGCGATCTTAGCCAGCAGGAAAGATCTATATTTAAACGAAATACCGGTACTGTGATTGATGTTGTTCTCACCAATTCCCCGGCTTATCTTGCTGATATTATTCAGGGTGATGTGCTTCTGGCAATTAATGGTGAGAAAATTATTGATAGCCCACATGCCGGTAAAATCATCACCGAACGGGAATTCGGTGGCCAGACTATCGTCCTTACCATGATCAAAGACGGTGTGGAAAAAGATATTACCTTTGAGTTTAATGAATAGGGAAATTTAAAGATTAGACACAGGCTCTGATCTGTTTTCTTATGGCGTTGGCTTCTTTGGGGTCCATGCTTAATTGCCATTTTCGTTTTATAGTGATCCAGTCATATAGATAACTGCAGCGGGCAGGGACGTATGAGGGGGAATAAAAAGTTGGGTCATCGGCATTTTTAGGAATGCGGTTGGTCCAGCGATGGGTTATGCGAAGCGGGGAATTAGCGCCCATATCATTTGCAAAGGCGCGTTTTTTATCATGGTTCCATGAATGGCCGCCGGAAATATGAACTTCATAAAGCGGCACCAAATGATCAATATCCACGTCATCTGCGTCCTGAACTTGCCGGTTATACGGAACTGCTTGAGGATGCGAGAAAAGAAGCAACCGAGCGTATGAT
>JABJKT010000047.1 GCA_018660225.1 Kordiimonadaceae bacterium | reverse complement strand
CGGTAAGTTTAATGTTTCTTTCATCACACCAATTTTTCAGCAGTAAAGTCAGCGCCATACTGTCCCCGCCACCCGAGACGGCAACAGCAATATGCTGCGCAGCGTCCAAATTCATGGCGCTGATAATATTTTGAAATTCTTCAGCTGATAAAGAAGAAGGCTCGCCCTTCTGCGCTAGCTGCATCCTGCTTTTCTTTCCTCGGTCGGACGCAGGCGTTTATTTTCCGTGCTGTCCGGGAAGCGGGCGTTTAGCTCGCGGTATACTTCACAGGCCTCGCCCTTTTCACCAAGCAAGTTAAGCGACATACCGACCTTAAGCAAATAGGCTGGCGCCTTGGTACTTTCCGGATATTTACTCATTCCTTCGAGGAACGTTCTGGTGGCGTTTGAATAATTGCCGCGAGCATAGTAAGTTTGACCAAGCCAGTACTGCGCATTACCAGCCAGTTCATCATCGGGATTGGCCCGTAGGAATTCCAGAAAGCTTATTTCCGCCTGATCATATTGAGCGTTAGAAACAAGACTATAGGCACGGTCATATTGCTGTTTTGGTGTGCTGCCCAACGGTGCGGGACTGCTTAAAGCTGGCAGACTAGTGCTAGGTACGGACGCTCGGCTGGCACCGCCACCATTTCTTTCAAGCTCTGCAAACCTGAACTCGTTATCTTTTTCCGCAGCTTCCAGCTTACTTGTTAAACTGTTTACTTTGAAATTAGCTTCTTCCAACTGCCCAGTCATTTGACGAATTTGGGTTTCAAGTTCTGAAATCCGAATATTTATGTCGGCGATAAGCGCACCTTCCGCGCCAACAGGAGCGCTTGAGACGGCCTGTGCATTATTATTTGCGCCGCCACTTGTATCACCGGACTGGAAACGGGCACCGGGTGTAAAAACACGCCTTTGAATGGCATTTAGTTGTTTTTCTATCGCCGTCAAACGTTCTCTGGTCGATTGAGCAGATGAATTATCAACCCCTCCTATAAAGATAATAACCGCCAGAGATAATGCCATCAGGCAAGATAATGGCGGATTTTTCATCTTTAAAAAAGTGTTGGACATAGCGAGCTCCGTTTCGATTGCTTGAATTTTCTAAAAAAAATGCCCGCATGACAATGTTAGTCGCACGGGCATCTTTCAAATAATTATAAAATTAATTTACGCGTGTATATCCGCGACGGTTTTTATCATGATCACTCATATTCACCGGACGCTCTTTACCGTAACTTACAGTACGCACGCGTGATGCAGCAACACCCATAGCGACAAGGTAATTTTTAACGGCGTTTGCACGACGATCACCAAGTGCGATGTTATATTCGCGTGTGCCGCGCTCATCACAGTGACCTTCAATAATCACATTAACATTATTTGTTTTCATCCAGTTTGCCTGTGCCTGTAGCACACCGCGCGCTGATGAATCAACGTCATAACGGTCAAATGCAAAGTATACAAGCGAGCCTTCCATTCCGCCCATGACCATATCAAGCGCTTCTTGTGAAAGCGGATCAATTGTCACTCTTTCTACAGTTGGCGCTTGTCGTTGTGGTGGAGCAGATACTTCCGGTGCAGGAGCACTATCCATCGCTTCGTCGCCTGTATTCGCACAGGCACTTAAAATAAGCGCTGCCCCTATCATAATTAAAAATTTTGCATAAAATTTATTTTTTAGCATTTAGTGATCCTTCACATATTAACATATTCTTTTTTTTCAAAACTACAGTCATTCCCCATAAGAATTGACGTGTGTGCCTAATCATACAATCCCTCGACCCATATAATTAAAATCCACTATAAACATAGATCATTCAGGAATCAAGCAGCAATCCTAGCTATTTAGCCATTATTTTTGCTTAATTTATATCAAATTATCATCAATCCATCAATGGTGACCACGCCGGGTCGGAACCATCTAGTGGTGTGATAACCTGTCTTTCATTATAACCGGTAAGGTCGATGGACCATAATTGGGTCTCCCCGCCACCACCGCGATTGTCATAAGGGTACTTTCTATAATACATCAAAACACGGCCATTTGGTGACCAGGTTGGCCCTTCTTCGAAATAACTTTCGGTAAGGATCCGCTCTCCTGATCCATCAGGGCGCATAACGCCGATGTAAAATTTTCCGCCGGTTTGTTTGGTAAAGGCAATAAGGTCGCCGCGCGGTGACCACACAGGCGTAGCATAACGACCATTACCAAAGCTTATCCGGTTAACATTCTCGCCGTTACTATCCATCACATAAAGTTGTTGTGTACCCCCACGGTCCGAATTAAATGCCACATAGCGACCAAAGGGTGAAAAGCTCGGGCTCGTATCAATGGCCGAATGGTTGGTCAGTTGCTCAATTCTTCTGGTTGCCAGTTCCATAACAAAAATATCAGAATTTCCCCGTTCCGCTTTTGACATAATTACTTTTTTGCCGTCTGGCGAAAAGCGCGGTGCAAAAGTCATACCGTCAAATTCACCAAGCATTTCAGATTTTCCCGTATCAATATTAAAAAGATAAACCCGCGGCGTATCATTATAAAATGAAAGATAGGTGATTTCCTGCGATGTTGGTGAGAAACGCGGATTAAGGATCATATAAGAACCATCAGTAAGGAATTTATGATTAAATCCGTCCTGATCCATAATCGCCAAACGCTTAATGCGCTCAAGATAAGGTCCGCTTTCAGAAATATAAACAATCCGGGTATCAAAATAACCATCTTCACCGGTCAGACGTTTATAAATAGCGTCTGAGATTAGATGAGCGATTCGGCGCCAGTTTCTTGGGGCGGTAAAATATCTAAGCCCTGTCATTTGCGTTGTTCCAAGAACATCCCAAAGCCTGAACTCAACCCGTACCCGGCCATCTTCTTCAAGAACGGCCGTTCCTGTTACCAGAGCCTGAGCACCAACCGCACGCCAATTGGCAAACTGCGGCGCTGCTGTAGCATTTGCGGAATTAATGAACGCACGCGGGTCAATAGCACTGAATAGTCCTGAGCGTTCCAGATCAGCCGTAATTACGCGAGAAATCTGTGCGCCAATATCCATAACCGAGCCGCTTGACGTTATTTCATCGGCACTACCCGCCAAATTCATTATGGCTATAGGGAGCGGCTGTACATTACCGCGGGTGATATCAATTTCAATAACCGCATGGGCTGACAGGTTGGCCGACATAATGCCAATAATGGATAACAATAAAATTTTAATCAGCTTCAAAGCTCTTCTCCAGTTGTATTCATTTTATACATTACGATATCATTCCTGACGGGTCAAAATTCATTATGACCTCCCGCCACTGATCATACATATTTTTTGGTAATTTCAAATCACTATAAGGCGCACACATGCGAACGGCGCGAAGCGCACTATCAGCCGCTACTTTAAGCGGCCCGTTCATACGGGTATGGTCTTCCACCTGAGCACGCGTAAGTTCACCGTCAAGCGTCAGATACATATACACTTTAACCTTCAGGCTTCCAGCATCAAGCGCCCCTGACGGCGGGTTCCAGCACTGGTCTTCAATTTTTTTCTGTATTGCCGCACTGATCGACATAGTCTGACGGCGAACATCAAGCGATGTCATTTGCTGTTCCTGTTTAGCAAACCGCTCAGCAAGTCTGTCTGTTGCGCTTTGCTCTTCAGGAATTTTATTAAGCAGCGCTGCCACCCGGTCCGCACTGAAGCGGCTCGGTGGTTTTGGCTTCGCACGCTCGGATATAGTGGGTGCCTGCGCTCTTTTAACGGGCGCTTTCGGTTTTGCAGCCGGTTGGTTGGCACTATCGGGAAGCGGCATTGATGATTGCATTCTTGGTGGTGGCGGCGGCATTTCTGCGCGGCGCTCAGGCCTTTTTGGCGGTTCGGGTTTTTCTTGGTCAGGCTCGGGTAATTTCGCAATTTCTTGCAACTTAGTGACTTCCGATATATCAACCATTTCGATAGGGATAATTTCCATTGGACGAACATCAGAACTATCAAACCACGGAATATCCATTGAAGCGAAGGTGAGTACTCCGCAATGGAAAATAACTGATATGATAATTGGCGTCTTCACGTTGCGTTACCTTTCCGTATCCGTAACCAGAGCCACTCTGGAAAATCCATTACCGTTAAGCAAACCCATAACCTGCATGACCTTGCCGTAACTAACACTCTCATCACCATGAACATAGATGCGGTCTTCCTTGCGATTTTCAAAAATTACCGTAATGCGGGCTACGAGCTGGTTTAGGTCTACTTCTTCGTCCTGAAGATATAATCTTCCTTCACTATCAATAGTAATTGAAAGCGGCGTATTATTTTCCGGCAGGTTATTAGCCTGCGAGTTTGGAAGATCTATCGGAACACCGACCGTAAGAAGTGGGGCCGTGACCATAAACACTACCAGTAGCACAAGCATTACATCAACAAACGGCGTTACATTTATTTCGCTCATTTGCTTGTGACGCTTTGAAAATCCTGTGCGGCGGCCTGTTCCACCTCCCTGCATCTGCATTAATGATGCTCCTCTTCCATCTGACGTGATAAAATTGTACCAAATTCTTCTGCAAAACTCTCCAACCGATTGGCATAACGGCCAATATCATTTGAAAGATAGTTATAAGCCACCACTGCCGGGATCGCAGCAACCAGACCCATGGCTGTAGCGGCCAGCGCTTCAGCAATACCGGGCGCTACCACGGCAAGTGATGAATTATTAGATGACGCAATTGACTGGAAGCTGTTCATAATGCCCCAAACCGTTCCAAATAATCCAACAAAGGGTGCCGTTGAGCCAACCGTTGCCAGTACACTTAAATAATGTTCAAGTCTTTCCATTTCACGGCTGACCGTTACATGCATCACCCGGTATATCCGTTCCTGAGTGCCCATTGCGATTTTACCACCGGCTTTGGACGATGAACGTTGCCATTCACGCATTGCCGACACAAAAAGCATTGCTAATGGATGATCCGGATTATGGCGTGTTCGCTCATAAAGGTCTTCAAGGCTGTTGCCTGACCAAAATTCGCTTTCAAATTCGTCGGCACTTTCGGCTACCGCACGAAGGCGTTTTACTTTGTCGTATATAATTGCCCAGCACCAAACCGATGCCGCCAGCAATATAATCATTACCATCTGCACAATAAAGTCTGCTTGTGCGAACATGCCAAAAAATGAGAAATCCGGCACTGATCCACTCAGTTCTACCGCATCAACGACTCCCACAGCACTTGGTACTACTTCATCTTCCATTCCCGTATCCCTAAAACTTTCTTTAAATTAAACATTCAATTTATCCGCAATTGCTTTTGGTAATCTTTTCGGTTTTCCGTCCTGACCGATAACAGCCGCTTTTATAATACTTTCAACCAATAGGATGCCGTCTTTTGATATTATTTGTTTCATCACAATACTGGCACCCCCGAGTTTGATAATTTCTGTTTTGACAATCAGCTCGTCATCAAACCGGGCCGCCTGCTTAAAATCAATCTCCGCATGGCGCACAACAAAACTTACATCATCGGGCTTGTTATAATCTAACATTGCCTTCTGATCAATCCCTAGAACCTTAAGCATTTCAGAACGGGCGCGTTCCATAAACTTCAGATAATTGGCATAATAAACAACGCCGCCCACATCGGTATCTTCATAGTAAACACGCAGCGGGAAATGGTGTATATTTTCTTTAATAATTCCAGAATGTGGCGAAATTTTAGTCATTTTACGATTTTGTTTCATTTTCCAGAAGATTTAATTGCGATTTATCGAAATTTTTTGGCGTTTGAAGCCCGATATGCCCAAATGCCTTGGGTGATAACATGCGCCCTCGCGATGTTCTGGCCACAAGTCCCATCTGCATTAAATAAGGCTCAATAATATCTTCAATGGCGTCTCTTGGCTCACTTAGGGCCGCGGCCAGTGTTTCAATACCAACCGGTCCACCGCCGTAGCTTTCACCAATACATTTTAAATATTTATGATCCATCGCATCAAGCCCCTGCGCATCCACCTCAAGCCGGCGAAGTGCGTTATCAGCAATTTCCGCATTTATGGCACCGCTTCCGGCTACTAGGGCGAAGTCACTGACCCGGCGAAGTAATCTTCCGGCTATTCGCGGCGTACCTCTTGCTCTACGGGCGATCTCTAACGCGCCGTCTTTAGTCATTTCCACACCAAGCACACGGGCTGCGCGGCTGACAATTTTTTCCAGATCATCCGGGTCATAAAAATTAAGCCGGGTCGGAATACCAAACCGGTCACGAAGCGGCGTGGTCAGTAGACCGGACCTTGTCGTCGCGCCGACAAGGGTAAAGGGCGGCAAGTCAATGCGCACTGAACGCGCCGCCGGTCCTTCACCTATAATTAAATCAAGATGGAAATCTTCCATGGCCGGATAAAGAATTTCTTCAACGGCCGGGTTTAAGCGGTGAATTTCATCAATGAAAAGAATATCATTTTCTTCCAGATTGGTAAGAAGAGCCGCAAGATCGCCGGATTTTGATATTACCGGCCCCGCTGTCGCCCTGAAATTAACGCCAAGCTCACGGGCCATAATTTGCGCCAGTGTTGTTTTACCAAGGCCGGGCGGGCCAAAAAACAGCACATGATCAAGCGCTTTGCCGCGCACTTTGGCCGCTTCAATAAATACTTTTAAATTATCGCATTCTTTGCGCTGACCGATAAATTCCGCGAGGGTTGATGGACGAAGTGATGCATCAAAATCTCCCTGAACTTCACCACCAGTGATGAGACGGTCTTCCCCCCCTTCATTATCAAGGTCACTCATTTACCTAACTCCTTTAAGCCAAGTCGAATAAGGGTTTGAACATCATCTTCTGCGCCATCATTTAGCGCCTTTGAAACCGCAGTGTAAGCTTCGGCTTGTTTATAGCCAAGATTTGATAGCGCCGACACCGCATCGCCCATGGCACTTGATCTAACCTGAGTGCCATCATCTGATTTTAACGGTGCAATGGCAAATTTTGCCACTTTGTCTTTAAGTTCATGAATAATGCGTGTGGCCAATTTTGGACCGACGCCGCTCGCGCGTCCAACCACTGTTTTATCCTGGGCGGCGATTGAATTTGAAAGCTCATCCGGGCTTATAGTAGAAAGAATAGCCAGCGCCACTTTTGCCCCGACCCCCTGCACCGTTTGCACTAGCCGGAACCAGTCGCGCTCAAGTTCGGTAGCAAAACCGAACAGGTGGAAATGATCTTCGCGGATATGGGTTTCGATCAGTAATGTTACCTCTTCGCCGATACCGTTTAAATTATTCAAGGTCCTTGCTGAACAAAACACATGATAACCAACACCGTTCACATCAATGATGCACCAGTCTTCACCAAAACTATCTAACTTTCCTCTTAGTTTGGCTATCACGCTTTATTCCCCTTCATTATAATTTGTGCCCCTTTGCTGCCTGCACCGCTTTTATTTATCGCGTCACTTAAGCGGCCGTGGGCACCACCACTGTGGGCATGACATATGGCCACTGCCAGTGCATCGCCCGCATCTTCACCGTTTATTTTAACACCGGGCAGTAAAATTCCCAGCATTGCTTTAACTTGATCCTTACCCGCGTGGCCCGCGCCGACCACTGACTTTTTTATATGGTTCGGTGAATATTCTGCTACCGGAAGTCCTGCCATGGCCGGAACCAGTAATGATATTCCCCTTGCCTGCCCCAGTTTTAAGGTTGAGTTGGGGTTTTTATTAACAAATGTTTCTTCCACTGCCGCAGACTGGGGCTGCCAATCTGCCATGACCTGACTTAGGCCATCATAAAGCTGCACCAGTCGCTCTGCGAGCGAGAGGTCATTATCCGTTTTAATAATCCCGTTTGCCACATGAATAAGTCTTGAGCCTTCAACGTCAATGATGCCCCAACCGGTTTTTCTAAGACCGGGATCAAACCCCACCAAACGTTGCCGCATCTTATTCACGCGCCGAGCTTCTCCATCACTGCATCAGGGATTTCATAATTGCCATAAACATTTTGAACATCGTCAAGATCTTCCAGAGCATCGATCATTTTCATCAGTTTCGTTGCGGCGTCCAAATCAAGTTCAATTGAGTTTGGTGCTTTCCAGATAAGCTTGGCTGACTTTGGCTCTTCGCCTGCTGATTCTGTCAGAGCCGTTGAAACCGTGTTTAAATCTTCCATAGCACAGGTGATTTCATGGATGTTGTCGTCCGTTTCTACGTTGTCTGCGCCCGCTTCTAAAGCTTGTTCGAACATATCATCCGCTGAAATTGAACTTTCTTCAAAAATAATCTCACCGACATGGTCAAATTGATAAGAAACACTACCACTTTCACCAAGGTTTCCGCCATTTTTTGCAAATGCTGTGCGAATATCTGTCACCGCACGGTTACGGTTATCGGTTAGGCTTTCAACGATGATTGCCGTGCCGCCAGGACCAAATCCTTCATAGCGAATTTCATCATAATTTTCACCATCACCAGCTTCTGACTTTTTAACGGCCCGGGTGATATTATCTTTTGGCATACTTAACGAGCGAGCATTTTGCATAGCAAGACGAAGACGCGAATTTGAGTCTGGATCAGGTCCGCCCATTTTCGCTGCTACGGTAATTTCTTTTGATAATTTACTGAATAATCCGGAACGCTTTTTATCCTGCGCGCCTTTTCGGTGCATAATATTTTTAAACTTTGAATGGCCTGCCATCTTCTTCTCTCTTGCCAGCCTTAATTTAGGCTTAGAATGTCTTGAATTGCTTTACAGAACCTTGATAAAGCAAGGAGAAGCGTTTGTGAATCATTTTTTGTTAAATAGTGGGAAAAGTTTCAATAAGTCTCGCGCCCATTCTTATGGGTTCGATCCTTTTGGCTAGTCCCGTCTTATCATCCGTTTCCACAAAAACACCGCATAATGTTCCCTCCCCAAGGGCCGGGGTAAAGCGGTTACCTCTTAATTTCTTGGTAAATCGACTAATAGGTTCATCTTTTTCCATACCAATAACACTATTATAATCACCGCACATACCCGCGTCAGTCTGATAAGCGGTGCCACCATCAAAGATTTGCGCATCCGCCGTTGGAATATGACTGTGAGTACCAACAACAAGCGAAACGCGGCCATCAAGAAACTGCCCCATAGCCATTTTTTCCGAAGTGGCCTCGGCGTGGATATCAACAAGAATAAAATGTATAGTTGAGCCTAGACGATGTTTTTTAAGCTCTTCCTCAACGGCCCGAAACGGATCATCAAGTGGGTCCATAAAGACCCGGCCCATGGCATTAATCACCAGCATGCGCCGCCCGCGATTATCTTCATATATAGCGGATCCCTTGCCCGGCGTGCCGGATGGAAAATTTATCGGCCTAATAAGGCGCGGTTCTTTATTGATATAGCTTTTGGTTTCTTTCTGGTCCCAGACATGATTGCCGGTTGAAATAACACTCACACCCATATCAAAAAGACTATTAGCGATTTTTTCCGTGATACCGTAACCGGCAGCAGCATTTTCACCGTTCACCACAATCGCATCAGGTTTCAACTTATCTTTAATTTCAGGCAATTTTTCTTCGATGATTTTGCGGCCGCTCCTGCCTGAAATGTCACCCAGATATATAATTTTCAATTATTTAACCCTATAAATTGTTTTTTCAGTAACAACCAAATCCAGTGGCTGATCATAGTCTTCGGCAGGGATGCTATCAAGTTTTTGATCGTCAAAAGCAACACCAATAGCAATCACATCTGGATTATTTTTTCTTAAAACTGATAATGTCCGGTCATAATAACCACCGCCGTAACCAATGCGGTTCCCTTTTAAATCAAAAGCGGCAAGCGGCACAATCAAAATTTCAGGCACGACGACCTCTTGCGTGGATTGTTTTGTGCCAAATGGACCGTCAACCAGCTCAGTCCTCATGTCCCAGCGTCTAAATTCTAGCGGTTCATCATCAGAAATGATTGTCGGCAGGGCAATAGGAAATCTTGCTGCATGGAGTGCTTTTAAAATGGTCAGTGAATTAAGCTCGATCCTCATCGGGTAATATCCGGAAATTACTTTAATCTCGTCAAGTTCAGGCAGCATGATAATTTGCGCACAAACCATTCTGGATGCCGATGCGTTATCAGCTAATGAGACCGCATCACGTGACTTTAAGGCATTTTCACGAAGAGTATTTTTATCTGACATTTTTATTCTTTAACCTGCAAGTGTGGTGCGGGACCATTCTGCCGTGACTATTGTTGTATCCTCCAGAACCTAATTTGCTTAGGTGGGCGCCGCGGTAATAAGGCCACGGCCCTAACAGAGGCAGCTCCCGATAGAGAATTATCGCCCCGGGGATAAAATAAGCCACCAACAGAACAGAACCCGCACCCCTTATGTAAGCCTTCTTGTGTGTCACGGCAATGACAAGTTTACCGCGAAGCAAACTTTCTTGTTAACAAAAGGGCTGGTTTAAATTAGTGTGTTCTGGTTTAAGATAAATAAAGGATAACAACATTCCTCATATTATTCATGTCTTTCCCTCTTTTGGACGCGGCGGCGTTCCAATTAAAATATGTCGCGCCATCAATTATTTTGGCGCAAAGGCCTCGCACAGGATAATT
>JABJKT010000046.1 GCA_018660225.1 Kordiimonadaceae bacterium | reverse complement strand
TCGACCATTTCCACCATAAATGTCGAACGCCCCCGCGCCAGATCATCCGATGCACCAACCCTACTAAACAATCGGTCCACAACACCAATATGGGCTTTTCGTGCTGGCACAAAACTGCCCATTTGCGCCAGAATTGTAATCAGTGCATTTTGGCGTAAAAAGGTACTTTTACCCGCCATATTTGGCCCGGTAATAAGCCAAAGCCGATTATTCGCGCCAAGATCACAATCATTGGCAACAAACTTACCTTCTAAATTTTTCTTCAGCGATGCTTCAACGACCGGATGGCGACCGCCTTCGATTTCAAATGCCAGACTTTCATCGACAAGGGGTCTGCTATAATTATTTTCCACTGCCAGTTCCGCAAGCGCCGTGCTCACATCAATGGTTGCCAGACTTGCCGCGGCCAAAATAATTTCGTGCCATTTATCAAGAACCTGTTTAACTAATTTTTCAAAAATTTCATGTTCAAGTGATAGCGCCCGGTCGGCTGCCTGACCAATTTTCCCTGCAAGTTCCGCTAGTTCCGATGAATTAAACCGCACCACATTGGCCAAGGTCTGACGGTGAATAAATTCTTCGTTAAGGGGCGCAGTCATAAGTTTATCCGCGTGCAGCGCCGTAACCTCAATAAAATAACCAAGTACATTATTATATTTTATCTTAAGGCCATTTATGGCTGTTTTTTCCTTATAACGGCCTTCGAGCGCAGCAATAAGGCGCTTACTTTCACTTTTTAGTGTCTGAAACTCATCAAGGGCGGCGTTATATCCTTTGGCAATAAAGTTTCCGTCCCTGATAATCACCGGCGTATCAGGAAGCAGCGCCCGGCGCAGCTCATCAACAATTTCAGTATGATCGCCGAACTTAGCAAGAATATTTTTTAAATCTTCAAACTCGCCCGTCAGTTTGTTTTTCACCAGATCGTTTCCAATGATCAGCATAATCTGGGAGCCCTGATCAAGTCCGTCACGTACTGCTGCTAGATCACGCGGTCCGCCGCGGCCAACAGAAAGCCGCGACATGGCCCGTTCCAGGTCAGGACAGCTTTTAAGCAGCCCGCGAAGCTGAATGCGGAGCGCTTCTGCATTTAAAAAGTGAGTGGTTAAATCAAGCCTTTTATTAATCGCTACCTGATCCGTAAGCGGGGCGCTTAAATAGCCTCCCAGTAACCTCGCCCCCGCACCGGTTATAGTTTTATCTATGATGGATAGCAGGCTACCTTTTTTCTCACCGCTTAGCGTACGGTTAAGTTCAAGATTACGGCGTGTGGCGCTATCGATCATCATGACGCTGTCTTCGCCAAGGCGTTCAGGACGTCTTAATTTGGGTAATTTACCTTTTTGTGTTTCTTCTAAATATTCGACAAGTGCCCCACATGCCGCAAGTTCGGCCCTGCTGAAGGCACCAATGCCATCAAGCACGGAAACGCCGTAAATATCCTTCAATTTTTTTTCCGCTAGAGCACTATCGAATATGGAATTTTCCACCGGGCTGATTATTTCCTGCCAGTCATCCAGAACATCAATAAGTTCCCCCCTGTCCAAAAGAGAAAAGGATACAATCATTTCACCCGCCTGAAGTCTGGCAAGTTCCGCATCCAAATTGGCCGCTTCCATTTTGCTGACATAAAAATCACCCGTGGTAATATCAAGCCAGGAAAGTGCATATTTTGAGCCAACATAAGAAAGTGACGCCAGATAATTATGCGCTCTAGCATCAAGCAGGTTTTCTTCGGTGATTGTGCCCGGGGTGACAAGCCTGATAACATCACGCCTCACGACGGATTTATTACCGCGTTTTTTAGCCTCGGCCGGATCTTCCATCTGCTCACAAACAGCAACTTTAAATCCTTTACCGATCAGCCGGGATAAATAATTTTCAGCCGCATGATAAGGCACACCGCACATAGGAATATCTTCGTCCATATGTTTGCCGCGTTTGGTAAGGGTAATATCAAGTGCCGCCGATGCCTTTACCGCATCATCAAAGAAAAGCTCGTAAAAGTCCCCCATGCGGTAAAATAGCAAATAGTCCCGGTGGGCTTCTTTCAGCTTTAAGAACTGCTCCATCATGGGAGTAGTTTTAGCGATCTTTGATTTAATCTCTTTTTTTTCTATGGTGTTTTGATCACTCATGGCTCTCATCATTGATCTGTTATTTTTCTATTAAGAAATATGAATGATTCTTCCTCGTCTATCAATCTTCAAATAGTGAAAGATAGCGTTTTTCTACTCTATCAACGGGTAAAAGAATAAAAACATCTGTAGTCCCGAACTGTTTATCTATTACCGCCCCGTCACCGATATAACACCCAAGATTGAGATAACCTTTTACCAGCGGCGCAAGTGAACGGCGCGCATCTCTTTTATCAAAGTCTTCAATAGGGTAATGGTTCATTTTTTGTTCCATACCAACAATGGCCGGGATATTATATTCGTCAGGGGTTTTATGGTAATGATAAAGATAGGAAAGCGGGAATTTAAGATCATCCTGATCTATTCCGGGTAAACTAGCACAGCCAAAAAGATAGGCAATTTTATGTCTGTCAATATAACGGGCAATAAATTTCCACATAAGATTAATAACGGCGTTCGTGCGGTATTCTTCCCTAACACAGCTTCGACCAAGTTCCAGAAGTTGCCGGTCCCCCATAAGCGTCCTGAAATGATCATTATAAAGATTTTTCAAATCAAATTCGCAGGTCGAATAAAATTCGTCCATACCACCAATTTTTTCTTCGCGTAGTAACCTGTATGTTGCGATTACCCGCTCAGAGCCTTTTTTGGAATTATCAAAGGCTAGCAGATGGTCACAAATTTCATCAAAATCATCAT
>JABJKT010000045.1 GCA_018660225.1 Kordiimonadaceae bacterium | reverse complement strand
TATGCCCTCACGATCTGATATTAATCCTAATGATTTTGTTGATATTCTGCCAAATATACTCATATTTGATTATCTTGAGCAAGAAGATGATTTTATAATTCGTCTGACGGGAACTAAAAACTCACAGTTTTTAGGAGAAACCACCGGCGAGAGATTAAGCACTATGGAACAATATGCAGATGCAGCTGAAAGACTAAAATGGTGTGTGAAAAGTAAACAACCTTATTATATCAAGAGTACCTTAGAAAGCATCGACAAAGAATATATTAAATATGCATCCATAGTAATGCCACTTTCTGACGATAATGAAAATGTAAATATGATTATTCTATCGAGCCATTTTTATTAAAGTTATTTTTTCCAGTTATTGCGAAGTACTTTAATATCCGGACGGCTTCTTTCGGAGGGCTCTTTTTCGCCGGTTCCAATATAAATAAAGCCGGCAATGCGCTCACCCCGCTTAAGATGAAAGGCTGATTTAATATCATCATCGTAAGAATACCATTCAGATAACCACTGAGCGGAAAAGCCCATCGCGTTTGCGGCGATTAGAATATTCTGACAAACGGCACCAGCCGTTAAAATCTGTTCCCACTCGGGTACTTTTGGGTTATCTGCGCTGGCGCTGGAAATAACACCAATAACGACAGGCGCCCGCATAAAGCGGTTTTCTTCAAAATCAAGCAAAGTTTCTTCGGTTTGAGGATTGTTTTTCTCAAACACTTTTCTTAATATTTTTCCAATGTCTTTTCGTGCGGTTCCTGCGAATGTTAGAAATCGCCACGGGACCTGCTTTTTATGGTCAGGAACCCGCGATCCAATAGTCAGCAATTGATTGAGTTGCTCTTCACTCGGGCCAGGGTCCCTCATATCTTTCACGGTTAACGAACGCCTCATCATTAATAAATCAAGCGTTTGCATCGACGGATTGCTCGCAGGCAGTCGATCACTTTTATCAGGTGACTTTTTAGAAGAAATCATAAAACGGTCCAATAATACTTTAGGCTATTCAGGTTTTATCCTAATTGTGTTTGATGTGCCACTGGTTCCGGGAAAATCTTGAAAAAGCGCTTCAATCATAAAAGGCATAATCTGTGCTAAATTTTGGTTTCGGTTGATGCTTTCAACATGGCCTTCGTAAAGGCGCTCTCCAGTGCTTAAATTCACGATATTTAGCGAAAGCGTACTGATAAACTGGGCTTGATTATCGGATGAGCCAAAACTAGTGGAAAGCCCGAAGCCCATTGAAGTGCCCCTGCGTCTACCGCTGCCAACTCCCATACCTATCGATATTGGTGAGCCGTTATCAATAACTGTGCCGGATAGTGGCATAATATTATAAGCAACTTCGGCCACATACTGGCTTCTGTTTGCCTCAGGTGGATTATAACCCATATCACCGAGCTTGCGGCCAATTATCTGGGCATAGGTGCCAAATTCTATTGATTGCTGCAAGGCAACATCCATGGCAATAACTTCAATAGTTTCACCGCCTGGCGTCGGCAATTGATGAAAACGTGTCACATTATTTTTTATGCCAGATGAACAATTCGCCAGCATAAACAAGCCAAGCAGGCACACGCTTATTTTTACAATTTTATTCATAGGATTTTTCCTTTGCTTCTGAATATATTAACAAATCATCTGTTAATGTTCCATGAATAAAATATATGATTTGAATTATGTTTGGGCTTGCTTCTTTATTTAAATTGATTATAAATCCTCATTCACACTAGAGTGATTAGTGTGGGCGATTAGCTCAGTGGTAGAGCGCCTCGTTGACATCGAGGAGGTCACAAGTTCGAACCTCGTATCGCCCACCACCCAGTCATCCAATTAGTTCGAACTAATGTCCTCTCTGTATATTGATTATAAATATCAATGGGTTATACGTTATAATTTTGTGAATTTAGTGGTTCAGAGACGATTTGTACCGATGAATTTCGGCCATTTAGCCCAAAGTCTCTGGCGGGCATCAAAGTGTCCGCTGTTTTTTATGAGCTGCAGTAAAAGTCAATGTGGAAAGGAAAGCAATATTCTCGCTGAAAGTCTCTGGAGGCTGTTTTCGAGAAAAAGGTTCAGAATAGCTTAAACAATTCAAACGGTTAAAAATTCAAAGGAGGTCAAAAGTTCGAACACCTGTCCGCCCACCAGCCAGTCATCCGATCAGTGCAAACTTTTGCCCTCTTCTTAAAAAAACGCTATAATTCAATGGGTTACGCATTATTTGCCTGCACAATTATGGGTGCAGAGACTTTTTTTATCGATGAATTACGGCAATATAACCCAAAGTCTCTGGAGGTAGTCGAAGTGTCCGCTGTTTTATAACTAGCGCAAATTATTGGCACTCAACTGGAATAGAATTGCTCCAAATATTTCCATGAAAAGTCTCTAGAGACCATTTGTCGGAAATTTGTCCGAAATAGCTTAAACAATTCAAACAGTTAAAAAATCAGAAGAGGTCAAAAGTTCGAACACCTGTCTGCCCACCATTCTTCCCCCTGCGAACCAAGCCATTTTTATCTCCTCTAGTATAGTGTTTAAATATCAAATGCTTACGTCATATAAGGCTCAGAACTAGGGGTCAGAGAGACTGTATATTTGCCTGATTAGCGAGATAACAACCGAAAGTCTCTGGAGACACTGAGAGTGTCCGCTGTTTTGAACTGTGATTTCGGTGAATGTAAATGGGGACTTTAAGTAAAATGTAGAAGTTGTCTTTGCTCTGCCCAAACTGCAGGTAGATTTTTCAATTTACGTAAATATGTGGCATTGAGTGTTGATGGCTGACGGCCTTCTAGTATTGAGATTATTATGTCAGGTGCTAAGTAGGCGAGGCGTATTTGTTTGCCAAAATCAGATTTGTTGATTTTGTGTTTAGTGGCTAGTTCAGTAATTGACTTATATTTTCCTGATTGAAAATCTTTTACATAAAGGTGCGCTTTGGCAATAAGTGAGATGAGTTTTTGATCTGGCTTTTGTAATAGTAGTCTACCGCTTGGAATGATAAGTTTCTTTCCTCGCAACCCCTTCTTGAACTTGATAGGAACAGATATTTTTAAAAGTTTATCTTCTGTCTCTTCGTCTTTATCTTTCTCAATATTGATTTTCAATGTCATTTCTTTTTCGGATAAGATAATTGAATGGGTCAGCTTTTGAAGCTGCACTCTTTTTTGCGACGGTGATCCCTTGCGGAGCTTATTAATAATATCTTCCCTATTACCTTCAAAGCCGCTCATGCTCAACTGGGAGGTAGGTAAATCATCATTGAGAAGGTGTAGGAGTTCATTAATAACAGCATTTTCTATCTGTTCTGCTGGATATCTTTCTTCAAGAGAACTCGGGTCGTTTACTTTGGTAATGTAATAGCGATAGCGTTTTCCATGTTTGTTTGCATGGGAGGGAGTGAGAGGATGACCTTTACTGTTTTTGATAAGGCCTGCGAGAAGACTGGGGTTACAGAAGTTAGTACCATTTGCGTTCCTTACTTTGGATGCTTTGAGTTTGTCTTGAACTCGCTGCCACGTGTCTATTTCGATAATCGGGTCGTGTATATTCCCATACATTGGTGCGGTAGCGGCCATGTTGTCCAAGTTCAAAACTATTGATATGCTCCGCCTTGCCATTTTTAAAGGCAAAAATTAGCTCATGACGAGAACGGTAGAACGTGCCCATGCCGCCATTATCTTTAACCCAGACAATCATGTTTTTGAGTTCCGAGTATATATCTTTCCCCGCATCTATAATTTCCTCCATATGACGCCAGTGCTACGGCGGTATTAAAAAAAGCGCTCGACATTACAATTGATCGACAGTCTTCAACATCAAATTCATAAGGATCAATTTTACCAGTTACATAATTTCCAAGATGAAAAAGTCGCTCATTTCTCTTTTTTGTAAATTCCAAATTGAATGATGTTGCTGTGATCAAGTTTTCTACTTCCTGATGCAGACGACTTAAATAGATGTGTTCCTGAGCTCTATTGCTCCGATCATCGTACCAGCCTTGTACTTGCAATCCCAAAAATATACCAATCACAACGATCAGTATCTCAGTAATGATCTGAGACCAGTTCTGATGGCGTATGGCGTTAGCGAGGCGATGTATGATCACTGTCTTCTCCCATAGTTTTAGAGAGCTTACATTAATTGAATAAACAGGTCAAAACTGTGAATGTGTGAGAGTCTGCTTTCGGCCATAAGCGGACATTGGAACAGGCGTTGGGTCACGGTTTTTCTCCTTAGTGAGTGATGGCCAATTCGCGATCGAGTTCGCTGTGAAG
>JABJKT010000044.1 GCA_018660225.1 Kordiimonadaceae bacterium | reverse complement strand
CGGTCCGTGACTTGTGCGACCGCGTCGCGTTTAAACTCTTCTGTGTATCGTATTCCTGTAGACATAATACCTTAACTCCTTGCTTCCATTTTATAACAAGTAAAGTGTCTACAAATCTAGGGGCGTATCACTCCTTGCTTCCATTTTATAACAAGTAAAGTGTCTACAAATCTAGGGGCGTATCATCTCTGTTCATAAGAAGTGTACCCCTGTTAATTAATCTAGAGAATTTTAAGGTAACTAATTGTATTTGTTTAATTTTTAGACATTGGAATTTCAGAAAGCACCAATATTTTGATAATTTCCCGGTATTTTCCCTGTTAAATAGGAAAAATCGCCGGAGACGGGTTAGCATGACACTGCAAACACCTCCATTCTTTTTTTATGACATTTTAATTTATCCCTTACAGTATTTATAAGACTGCGTTAAAGTATTGTTTAACAGGGAGAACTAATTGATGTCATTGAGCCATCTGGAACAATTAGAAGCACAGAGCATTCATATACTGCGCGAGGTTGTAGCGACGGCCAGCAATCCTGTCATGCTTTATAGCGTTGGCAAGGATAGCGCCGTGATGCTGCATTTGGCCCTTAAGGCCTTTGCGCCTGGAAAACTTCCATTTCCGGTTCTTCATGTTGATACGACCTGGAAATTTAAAGAAATGATCGCCTTTCGCGATAAAATGGTTGCGGATAATGATCTGGATTTACTGGTTCGTATTAACACTGATGGTGTGGAAAAAGGCATTGGCCCCTTTAGTCATGGTTCAGCCACCCACACGGACATCATGAAAACGGTAGCCCTTAAGCAGGCACTTGATAAGCACGGCTTTGATGCGGCCTTTGGCGGCGCGCGGCGCGACGAAGAAAAAACTCGTGCCAAGGAACGCGTCTTTTCCTTTAGATCAGCGCAGCACAGGTGGGACCCTAAAAACCAACGCCCTGAACTATGGAATATTTATAATAGCCGTATAAATAAAGGCGAAAGCATTCGCGTTTTCCCGCTTTCAAACTGGACCGAACTTGATATCTGGCAATATATCCACCAAGAAAAAATTCCTATCGTCCCGTTATATCTTGCAGCCAAACGCCCCGTGGTTGAACGGGACGGGCAACTGATAATGGTTGATGATGACCGTATGCCGCTAAAAGGCGGTGAAGTTGTGGAGAAAAAAGTGCGCTTTAGAACCCTTGGCTGTTATCCGCTTACAGGGGCAGTGGAAAGTGAAGCGGATACATTGGAAGGGATCATTGCCGAAATGCTGCTGGCGAGGACTTCTGAACGCCAGGGGCGCGTCATTGATCAGGATACCGATGCTTCCATGGAACAGAAAAAACAGGAGGGGTATTTTTAATGTCTTCTCTTATTGAAACGGATATTTCTGCTTATCTTAAAGCACATTCAGAAAAGGATATGTTGCGGTTTATCACCTGTGGCTCTGTCGATGATGGTAAATCTACTCTGATCGGGCGGTTGCTTTATGACAGCAAAATGATTTTGGAAGATCAGCTAGCTACTCTTGAAAGAGACAGCAAAAAAATAGGCACCCAAGGTCAGGGTATTGATTTCGCCTTACTTGTTGATGGCTTGGCCGCTGAAAGGGAGCAAGGCATTACCATTGATGTGGCTTATCGCTTTTTCTCGACCGACAAACGAAAGTTCATTGTTGCCGATACGCCGGGCCACGAACAATATACCCGTAATATGGCCACGGGGGCGTCAACGGCTGATCTTGCTGTGTTGATGATCGATGCCCGCAAAGGAATACTTACGCAAACGAAACGACATAGTTTTATAGTGGGATTGCTCGGGATAAAGAATATCATACTTGTGATCAATAAAATGGACTTGGTTGAATATGATCAAGAGATATTTGACAGAATTGATCAGGAGTATCGTGAATTTGCAAGCGATCTTGGTTTTGATGAAATTGTCTCTATTCCCATGTCCGCTCTCGCCGGGGATAATATTCTGGAAAATTCTGATAATACACCTTGGTATTCTGGTCCAACATTAATGGAGCATCTGGAAACGGTTGAAATCACATCAGCGCACAATGAAAAACCTTTTCGCCTGCCTGTACAGTGGGTTAATCGCCCGAACTTGGATTTTAGAGGATTTAGCGGCACTATTGCATCGGGTTCAATCACAATTGGAGATGAGATTATCTCACTTCCCAGCGCCAAGACCAGCACGGTGAAATCAATAGTCGGAACCAAGGATGAAAAACAGACAGCCGAGACAGGTGAAGCCATTACACTCTGCCTGACCGATGAAATTGATGTCTCGCGTGGTGATATTATAGCAAAAGCGAATGATCGCCCGGAGGTTACTGACCAGTTTCAGGCACATATTATCTGGATGCATGATGACCATATGCTGTCCGGACGACCGTACCTGATCAAAACCACCAATAAAACCGTTGACGGGGTGATTACGGACCTTCGCCATAAGGTCAATGTTAATTCGCTTGAACATGAAAGCGCTAAGACGCTGTCACTGAATGAAGTGGGGCTTGTGAATATAAAGCTCAGTCAGCAAATCGCCTTTGATGCTTATAATGATAACAAAGCAATGGGCAGTTTTATCATTATAGATAAATTTACCAACACGACAATTGCCTGCGGCATGATTAATTTTGGGCTCAGGCGCGCCAGAAACGTCCATTGGCAGGCTGTGGATGTTGATAAGAAAAGCCGTGCTAAGCAAAAGCACCAGCAGCCAAAAGTCCTTTGGTTCACCGGCCTTTCCGGCTCCGGCAAATCAACTATCGCCAATCTAGTTGAAAAGAAGCTCCATGCCATGGGTAACCATACTTATTTGCTAGACGGTGACAACGTCCGCCACGGCCTAAATAAAGACCTTGGCTTCACAGACGCCGACCGGGTGGAAAACATCCGCCGCATTGGCGAAGTTGCCCATCTTATGGTCGATAGCGGTCTTATTGTGTTAACCGCGTTCATCTCCCCCTTTAGAGCCGAACGCCAAATGGTCCGCGAAATGATGGGCGAGGGCGAATTTATAGAAGTATTCGTCGACACCCCACTAGAGGTCTGCGAAGCCCGCGACATAAAAGGCCTCTACAAAAAAGCGAGAGCGGGTGAGCTTAAAAACTTTACAGGGATCGATAGCCCTTACGAGCAACCGGAAACCGCCGAAATTCATGTTAATACGGTGGATAATACGGCTGATGAAGCAGCAGAATTTATTGTTGAAAGGTTGGGGCTTTGAGTGAAATTAAGCAACTCTCGGCGTTCTTCCTAGTCCGTAGCTAAATTACTTAATTTACGAAGGGGAGTAGCTTTAAGTTGCTGGTCGGCATCCTTCTATAATGACTGTGTTGATTTCAGGGGCGCGGTAAGAGAACATATATGATGTAGGAATGAATGTAGTGTTGGTCAACAATAAGGTACTATATATGATAGAGTTTTAATAAATTCTGTTAATATGTTGAAAATAATAATGTATTAACTGTGAAAAATTATAATTATATAGTTATAATTCCTTTTCATTAATTATAATTTATTTATAATCGCTAGAAAATTGACAAACAATATATTGAGATTTATAGGATAAAGATGAATATTTCTGATATAAAAAAAATAATTACAGTTAGTATAATATTTTTTTTAAATTCCTTTTCTTTGTCCTATTCTTCTCCTTGGGCAAATGTAGGGGATATTGCACTACGTAATGATGTTGAAATTATTGCCCGATATGGACTTATATCTGGCCCTGTTAATAACTGGCCAATGTCATGGAAGCAAATCACCGCTAATTTATATAAAGCAGATGTTATGGAGCTGCCATCCTATGTCCGGATGTCACTAGCGCGCGTTCGCGAGAAAGTTCCCGCTAAAATAAATGTAAAGGCTAAAGCTTATTATACCAGCAAAGTTGATTATTTTAGCGGATTTGAAGAAACAAGCCGGACAAGAGCTGTGATTGAATCCACTCTGGAATTAAATATGGAAGATACAAGTGTTCATGTTACCGCTAGTTATAATGACGCTGAAAACTTTAATCTAGACGGCTCTTATTTATCACACGAATTTGGCAATATTTCAGCTTACGTCGGAGCAGTAGAGCGTTGGTGGGGCCCGGGGCGAGAGACAACAACATTACTGAGCACAAACGCACGCCCCATGCCGTCAATCGGACTGCGGCGCGTTGAACTAAAGCCATTCAAAAGTAAATGGCTCAGTTGGATGGGACCGTGGAGCGGGGATATCTTTATTTCTAAAATGGACAAAGATAGAACTATCTCCTCACCAATTTTCGTCGGAATGAAACTGGGATTTGAACCGATAAGGAATTTTGAAATCGGCCTTAGTAGAACTTTAATGTTATGTGGAGAGGGCCGGATTTGCAATTTTAAATCATGGACAAATGGTTTAATAGCATTTGGGGATCTAGATAATAGAGGTCCGCGCGAACAGCAGCCGGGAAATCAACTGGCGATGCTTGATTTATCATATTCCTTTACGCTTAAAGATAACATGAACGTGAAACTTTATGCCGAGGGAACCGCCGAAGATATCGTTGTGGCGGCACCTTATACATATTCGAGATTAATTGGCGCATCATTTTATGGCCCGTTCGGCACAAATGGCAGTAGTTACCGATTTACAACCGAATATTCAGATACTACAGGTTCACTAGCATGGTTTCTTGGTGAACACCGAAAAGGGGTGATGTATAACCACAGTTTATATGAAACGGGTTACCGCTATAATAATAAAGTTATCGGTCATACGCTTGATTCAAATAGTAAGTATATTTCTCTAAAAGCAACTTTGCATCAATTAAATGGTTGGCAATATAGCTTAAAATATCAAAATGTGACGGTGAATACTGAAGGGGACAATAAAAACATATTGAGCATCTCCAGAGAGAACATAAATAGTCTGACTTTAAACGTTACCGTACCGACCAAACTGGGTCATCTTCTATTTGATGGCAGAATTATGGATAATGAAATAAACACCCCACTTGAAAATAAAGTCAATATAAGGGTAGGTTTCATGTGGGATGTCGGTTTTTAATTACATCACTGCAAAATTACAATGAAGATTACAGGACTTATAAAGCAAAGTTATGAGAATATTATATTTCCACCAACATTTTTCCACGCCCAAAGGAGCAGGAGGCATTCGATCTTACGCGATGGCCAGAAGTTTAATAAAAGCTGGTCATGAGGTTACAATGGTTTGCGGGTCCTACTCCGGTGGCTCAACGGGGCTTGATGGGTCTTTCGTTGGTGGCAAGCGGAAAGGGAGCTACGACGGCATTAACATTATTGAATTTGAACTCAATTATTCAAATGCAGACAGCTTTTTAAAACGAACCATGCTTTTTTTCCTTTTCGCGCTGCGTAGTATAAAAATTGCACTTTTTAGCAAAAGTGATCTTATTTTTGCTACATCGACACCGCTTACGGCCGGAATTCCAGGCATCGTGGCGCGCTGGCTGAAAAATGCGAGATTTGTCTTCGAAGTAAGAGACTTATGGCCGGAATTACCTCGGGAGATGAAGGTGATCAGAAATCCGGTCATTTTAATGCTGATGGGATTTTTGGAATGGTTAAGCTATAAATCTGCCCATAGATTAATCGGCTTGTCCCCTGGGATAGTTGCGGGCATCAGACGTCATAATATTAACGAAGATAGGGTAGCATTAATTCCCAACGGCTGTGATCTTGATATTTTTGCG
>JABJKT010000043.1 GCA_018660225.1 Kordiimonadaceae bacterium | reverse complement strand
GTAGGCAGGACATTTTGAGCGCCGTTTCCGAGCCCCACTGTCGGATCGCCGCCTACTTCTGTAAAAAGGTAACGCCCAAGCACACCGATGCTCACCGCCGACGCATCGACGAGGAATGTAAACATCAACGCGACCCAGCGACCGCGTCTAATTTCTTCAACATCCTTAATCGCTAGGAACCGCGCAAAAACCTGCGGTGAACCAAGAAAGCCAAGACCAATAAGCATCATACCAAGCACAATAGCAAAATTCATCGGCGTAAGACCGCCGTTACCCCATATATTGACAAGACCCGGATCAATGGCGCTTAAGGTATCATACACATGATCAGAAGGGCTGAGCATCATATAAGCCACAAGCGGCAGCGCTACTAGGCTTAAGACCATAACCGCGCCCTGAAACATATCTGTCCAGGCAACAGCCGTAAAACCGCCAATAACACTATAAACCACAACAATAACAAAGCCGACAATGGCCCCCACATGGTAATCCCACGCAAGGAACCTCTCAAAGGCGGAGCCCGTCGCATCAATCTGCGCGGAGATATAAATTAAAATAAAAATCGCCAGTGACGCAGAGGCGACAATTCTTAAAGTGTGGGTTTTGGGATTAAAACGGCTGACCAGATAGTCCGTCATGGTGATACTGTCATAGTGATCAGTTAGCTTTTTATATTTTTCTGCCATAAAAAACCAGGCGACCGCCACACCAAAAAGCTCCCCAACAACAATCCAATAAGCACTGAAGCCAACCATTGCGCCCATGCCTGTCACCCCAAGCAATAACCATGAACTTTCCCCAGTGGCCTGCGCGGAAAATGCAGCAACCCAGTAGCCAAGAGTTTTGTTTCCTGTGATATACCCTTTGATGTTAGTAACGCGTTTTGACGCCACAATACTTAAGGCTATAAGCACCGCCAGATACAAAAACAGCATCGAATATTTTTCGATCATATTCTTTTCGCCCTATTTTTTCGTTTTATTTTTATGAATATTACCCTAGCATCATTTCTAGAAACCACAAGACCAAGGAAAAATAAGTTTGAACACTGAACAGCTCACCATTGTAGCCATTTTAATTGGAGTATTTATATTCTTCCTATGGGGTCGCTGGCGCTATGACGTCGTAGCCTTTAGTGCGTTGATGGTCAGTGTTATTTCTGGTGTTATCAGCCCGGATAGTGCCTTTAACGGCTTTTCCCATCCTGCGGTGATTACGGTCGCCGCAGTACTGGTGATCAGCGCCGGGCTTGCCGTTTCCGGCGTTATTGACAGAATTGCTCATATCGTTGTGCCGCCACTTAAAAACCTGTTTTTACAAATCACCATCATGTCGAGCTTTTCGGCGATCCTTTCAGCGATGATGAATAATGTCGCGGCGTTGGCGCTCCTTATGCCGGCCACTATTGATAGTGCAAAAAAAGTCAAACGCTCCCCGGCGCTTCTTCTTATGCCACTATCCTTTGGCTCAATCCTTGGCGGGCTGATTACTTTAATTGGCACACCGCCCAATATCGTTATCGCTCATTATAGAGAAACGGTGGCGGGTGAACCTTTTTCTATGTTTGACTTCTCACCGGTCGGATCGGTTGTGGCAATTGTTGGTGTCTTTTTTCTAAGTACAGTCGGCTGGCGGCTTCTACCTAAGGACAGGCAGGCAAAATCAGCTACTGATGAACTGTTCGATATTGATGATTATGTTGCTGAATGTGTGGTCGCTGAAAAATCAGAAGCTATTGGCAAAACCATTAAAGAACTGGACGTAATTGCTAACAAGTGTGACGTGCGTATCGCCGGTCTTATTCGTGATGGCAAGCGTACATTAAGGCTTAGTCGTAGCCGCGTTATAAACGAAGCTGATGTTCTGATTATGAAAGCTGCACCAAAAGAGCTCGATGAATTTTCCCATAAATTAAATCTCGAAATTGTTGGCGGTGATCATGACCGTTCGCTCTTTTCCAATGATGATGTCGCACTACAGGAAGCCGTTGTTTCTGCCGATAGCCGCATTGTTGGCCGTAAAATTGGCGAGATTAAACTGAAATCAAGATCAGCCCTAAACCTTCTCGGCCTTTCGCGTCAGGGCCAGCGCATCAACAAACAGCTCCATCAGGTGGTTTTTAAACCGGGTGATGTTTTACTTCTGCAAGGTGATAACGACAGTATGTCAAAATCCATGGACCGGCTTGGACTGCTGCCTTTGGCAGAGCGCGGCTTTAACATGGGCAAGCGCCGTCATGCAGGTATCGCCATTTTACTGCTAGCCGGTGCAATCGGCGCTGCAGCAACCGGGATTACCAGCCTAACCGTTGCCCTTGCCATATCAGCTCTTGGCATGGTGCTGTTTAATATTATCCCGCTTAGAGATCTTTATAATACTATAGACTGGCCAGTGATCGTGCTGGTCGGATCGATGATCCCCATTGGCGGCGCACTCGAAACCACAGGTACGACGGATTTAATCGCCGCTGGAATTTTACAAATATCCGCTGGTTATTCAGCCTTTGTCGTGATGGCTCTGCTTTTCATCGTCACCATGACGCTTTCTGATTTGATGAATAACGTAGCCACCGCCGTCATGATGGCACCCATTGCCGTCAGCATGGCAAACAGCCTAAACTCCAATCCTGACGCATTTCTGATGGCCGTCGCAGTATCAAGCTCCTGCGCCTTCCTAACCCCCATAGGCCACAAAAACAACGCCCTGATCATGGGCCCCGGCGGCTATAAATTCGGCGACTACTGGCGCATGGGTTTACCGCTAGAAATCATCATTACCATCGTCGCATTACCAATGATCGCATGGGTCTGGCCTTTATAAAGGCTTTAATGTCGCGCGTTCTTGTTCGTCCATCTGATCCATCAACCCCGTTTCCCATCGCAGGTATTCGCGGGCGGCGTCCATGTTGCCGCTGTGGCGGTCGTGGGTGTGGAATAGAAAGTCTATTCGGTCTTCGTCCGGCGGGAAGTCTGGCGTTGAAACCAAATTCAAGTCTGCCGCTATCCAGTCCTCCGGCTCGCTGAGTGAAATTGAACCATCGCCGCCGAGCTCTTTTAGCACATATGTTGCGGTAAGAAGTTCTGAGGCGATAATGACAATCTCACCTTGTAGTTTAAGCTGGTTAATCCTTGGCCGTATCGACCACTGGGCTCCTTCTATATGGGATTTTCTATAGTCTTCACTGGATCTGATATCGATGATCGTCATGTCACTTGAAATATCATTTGCGTCGATGAAATTAATGCCGGACACGTCAATTTCAAATTCACCAACCCGCACAAGATCCGTGATGTTTTTTTCATCGAGCACATAAGCATCATGGCCCATTCCTTTAAGCCAAATCGCCGTCATAACTGCGCGGATGCGGCAATTATCAAAAAGCACAATGCGGGCATTTCGGGTCGCAAACCATTGGTCGGTTGCCTGCACTAGCTGTCCGCCCGGCGCATGGCGAAAGCCGTCCACATGACCGGCTTCATATTCTTCCGAAGTGCGGATATCAAACATAAATGTGGTTTTGTTATCGGTGGCCCGCCAATCCGCTAAAGTATCATTATCAACCATAGGAATATTATAATTTTTTATAAGCTGATCAGCCTTTTGTTTCGCCTCCGTAATAATATCTTCTGATATGTCAATAGGGTAAGTACGCGTCGCGTCATATTCCAGATCGTACCCGGCGATTTTCCAACCCATAGTACCGTTTTCAAGGGCAAATACATTATTCTCAATCCCAAGCAGGTCTAATGTGGCTGCGCCGATAAGGCTACGCGTTCGCCCAGCACAGTTAACAATGATATCCTGATCAGGGCGAGCCAGCATCGTTTTATACCGTAGACTGAGTTCCGCATTAGGGCATGATGTTGATGTAGGAATGGTCATATCTCTATATTGTGATGGCGTGCGTCCGTCTAAGATAATAAAATCATCATCCCCCGCGTCCATACGCGCTTTTAAATCTTCAGCAGTGATTGATTTAGTACCAAGCTCATGTTCGACCACCTCGCCGAATGATTTTGATGGCGCGCTGATCCCTTCATAAAGGGCATAGCCTGCCGCGTCCCAAGTTGCCACGCCGCCAGTCAGAATAATCACATGTTGATAGCCCATTTCCTGCATTCGGTGGGCGGCTCTTTCAGCAACGCCATCAGCACCATCAATTAGAATAACGGCACTTTGCACGCACGGAACATATAGCCTGATACGCGCTTCCAAGATACTATAAGGAACATGGGAGACGAAAAAAGGGTGCCCCCTTCCGTAATCGGCAATTTCCCTAACATCAATAAAAGCAACTTCTTGCATCGTTGATAGAAGCTGCTTTACTTCTTTTGCGGTTTTATATTTCATAACTATCTAAGATTTAACTCCGCCTCAGCGGCAATAAAGCCAAATGAAGCCCATGATTTAGTCGCCACGAAACGCTCCATAAGATCATACGCTTTTTCCGGCTGATCATTATAAAGATACCAATTGGCCACACCGTAAGCGACGGCAGCACCACTAGGATCATTAGGATCAACATTTAACATCTCTTCTGGTGGAATTTCACCTTTATAGAAAAGCACCAGATTATGATAAGAGAAATTCTCGATCACATCCATATCGGCTGTAATATGGGCGATGGCTTCCTTCGCTTTTTCAGGATTACCCATTCTGTTATGAAGCATATAAATCCAATGGGCGGTTGAAACGATATTATCATCATTTAAACCAAGGTCATGACCAATTTGATAAGCTTTAAGTGAATTTTCCCAGTCATGAACCAGATAATAAGAAAGGCCGAGATGATACCAGATATTAGTGTGCCTTGACGATACGGGAACGCCTGTTGGACCGGGTGCACCATCTTGTTCAATCGTATCTTCCTCGCCTTCGATCAGTTTTGCTGCCATCTCATAATCGGCGACAGCACGGTCAAATTCACGGATTGAGATATAACGATGACCACGGTGACGATAAAGCCTTGAACTTTCTGGGTGTTTCGTTAGCCCTTCGGAATATATTTCAATCGCCTGTCTGAAATCACCCGTATAAGCGACACGGCGCCCGTACCAGATAATATTTTCAATATCCATCGGGTCTGCGTCATAATTGGCCTTAGCATCGGCAAGATTATCAAGAACCTTTTGTGACGGTGCTGGTGAACGCAGTTCTGCACCTAATAGTGAAATTGCCTGTACACCTTGCGGAGCATCAGCAAATAAAGGGGTGGCTTCAGTTACTTCAGGCTGCACAGTATTGTCTGTATTTTCAGCTGAGCAGCCGATCAAAAATATGGACAAGCTGGCGATTAGTATATTTTTCATTATTTCTCTCATTTTATCTAGTTTTTAAGTCTACTTCGGCCGCAATAAAGCCGAATGATCCCCATGAATTAGTATTAATGAACTTTTCCATTAAATTATATGCTTTTTCCTCTTCACCGTTATATAGGAACCAGTTGGCAACGCCATAAGTAATACTGGCCCCGGCCGGAATATTAGGGTCAGCGCTTAAAACTTCTTCTTCCGGCACCTCGCCCTTATAGAACATATCAAGCTTATGATAATTATGAACTTCAATGATATTCATGTCTGCCGATATATGATCAAGTGCGGCTTTCGCCTCATCACCCCGACCAAGACGGCGCAGGTTCATATATATCCAATGCGTCGTCGATGCCGTATTATCATCATTTAAATCAATATCACGGCCCATTCTATAAACCCGCAGTGAATTTTCAAAATCATGCTTAAGATAATAAGCCAGTCCCAGATGGTAATAAATATTACCGTGAGTACTTGTTACCGGAATACCAAGCGGATTTGGCGCGCCGTCTGGCTCAATTTTATCTTCGGCTCCCTTAATCAGGGTGGCGGCAATTTCATAATCCTCAATGGCGCGGTCAAATTCACGGATCGTGATATAGCGGTGCCCACGGTGGCGGTACATGCGCGCGTCGGTCGGATGCTTTCTGATCCCTTCTGAAAAAATCAAAATCGCCCGGCGGAAATCCCCGGTATAAGCGACCCGGCGGCCGTACCAAATGATATTTTCAGCGTCCATTGGGTCCGCATCATAATCAGCCTTTGCCACCGCAAGATTATCAAGCATTTTCTGACTAGGAGCTGGCATTGAAAGCGCTTTACCAAAGAGCGAGACCGCCTGCGCCCCTTCCGGCACATCAGGCAGTAAATGGGACTGAGCATAGGCATTTGTGCTTATTAAACACGCAAATAGTAATATTAGATTTTTCATTTTAATTTCCTGTAAATATCTGCGTAAGTCTCGCGCAGGGCATTCTTCTGAACTTTCCCCATGGTATTACGGGGCAGTGCATCAATTATATATATCTTCTTCGGTAATTTAAATTTGGCCAGACTATCGCAGATTAAGTTATCAATATCTGCCTCTGTCATATTTTTAGTATCATCAAGAATAACAATCGCCGTTACCCCTTCGCCAAAATCAGGATGCGCCACACCAATTACGGCGCTTTCCTTTACGCCGTCAATATCATCAATCAGGCTTTCTATTTCTTTAGGGTAAACATTAAAGCCACCGGTAATGATAAGATCTTTGGCCCGGCCGACTATAGTGAAGCGGCCATCCGCATCCATGGTTGAAATATCGCCGGTAATGAAAAAGCCATCATCCGTAAACTCTTCTTTGGTTTTTTCCGGCATGCGCCAGTACCCTTTAAAAACATTGGCCCCTTTAATTTCAAGCACGCCTTTGCCGTCTTTTTCTGCCCCAATACGGCCCGAAACACCGGGAAGCGGAAATCCGACCGTTCCGGCGACACGCTCGCCATTATAAGGGTTTGACGTGATCATACCCGCTTCGGTCATTCCGTAACGCTCGAGTATTTTAAGCCCTGAACGTTCTTCAAACTGGATGAAGGTTTCCGTAAGTAGCGGCGCGGAGCCCGATAAGAAAAGCCGCATATTGCGGCACACATCCGCATTAAATGTCGGATTATCAAGCAGCCTAACATAATGGGTAGGTACGCCCATAAACACAGTTGAGCGCGCAAGATCAGCAATGATATTTTCCACATTAAGGCCATTATGGAATATCATAGTGTTCGTGGTCCATAATGCGCAGTGCAGCGCAACAAATAGCCCGTGAACATGAAATATCGGCAGTACATGCAGCAGCACATCATCTTCTGACCACTGCCAGTATTCACTTAACACTTCGGCGTTTGAGCGCAGGTTTTCATTGCTAAGCATGGCCCCCTTTGATCTTCCCGTCGTTCCTGACGTATAAAGGATCGCCGCGATATCATCACTGGTGAGCTCTGCTATTTCAGCATTCGCATCTGAACATTGTTGCCAAAGACTACCATCCTTATTGCTGCTTAAGGTCAAAACAGGTTTTTCACCGACTATATCCTTGAAGCTCTCTTGCTTATCTGGGCTTACAACACATAAGTCGGGCTCTGAATTTTCAAAAAAATAGCTTACTTCGCCAGAAGTATAGCCGGTATTAAGTGGAACAAATATCGCCCCCATACGAAGACAGGCAAGATAAAGCATCACTGCTTCCGGTGATTTTTCCACTTGGACCAAAACACGGCTGCCTTTTTTGACACCCACGCCAGTCATTACGTTTTGAATTTTTGCGCATATCGGATCAATATCAGAATATAAATAATCACCGCTACTGCCGGTAATAAATGTCTTATCACCAGCATTTTTTATACGAGCGATTATATTTTGATAGAGCCCGCCTCTCCCAGCAGTCATGTTTTTCACCTTTTTCGTTACTTGATCAAAACTAGCCCATATGCAACAGTATGTGAAGATCAAAAAAAGAGGGAAATCATGATTATTTACGGGGTAGCCATTCTGGCCACATGTACTTTAAGCGGTCTTTACCTAGGAAGCCTGCTCGGGGAAATCATCGGTGTTGATGCCAATGTCGGCGGTGTCGGCATTGCTATGCTGCTGTTACTTACGGCAGTTCATTATTTGCCTAATGAACTTTCAAGCACCTCTATATCATCAAAGGGTGTTTTATTCTGGAATGCTATGTATATCCCAATCGTGGTGGCTATGGCGGCTAAGCAGAATGTTATTGCCGCTCTTGATGGTGGTTTACTTGCCCTGCTCGCGGGAACGCTTGCCGTGGTCGTAAGTTTCGCCCTTGTGCCGATAATCAGTAAAATGATCAAACGTGAGGACAGCGAATGATTATTGATACGCTCTTTGCAATACTGATAAAAAATTCAATTCTAACGGCCTTTGTCACGGTTGGGGTGATTATGTGGGTTTCCTATTTTCTTTCCGATAAACTGACGCAGGGTAAATTTCACGGCTCTGCCATTGCAATTTCATTAGGTTTGGTGCTCGCATATATAGGCGGACTTACTCATGAAGGCTCGCGAGGCCTAGCCAATATTGAAATATTTTCTGGCATGGCCATTGTGGGCGGGGCTATGTTCCGTGATTTTGCCATTGTCGCCACCGCCTTTGGTGCTAACTTGAACGATCTTAAATCAGCGGGCCTTGCGGGGATCGTTTCACTATTTTTAGGGGTGCTCGTTTCTTTTGTTATTGGCGCCGCCATGGCTGTGGCGTTTGGTTATACGGACCCTGTATCAGTAGTAACGATCGGTGCTGGTGCGGTTACTTATATCGTTGGTCCTGTAACCGGGGCGGCGCTTAATGCTGGTTCAGATATTATTGCGATCAGTGTTGCAGCGGGGCTTGTTAAATCAATACTAGTTATGGTGAGCACGCCGATGATAGCGGGACGTATCGGCCTTGATAACCCGCAATCAGCGCTGATATTCGGTGGGTTAATGGGCACCACTAGCGGCGTTGCAGCCGGACTTGCGGCGACGGACCCAAAACTGGTTCCCTACGGCGCTATGACCGCGACATTTTATACCGGTCTTGGCTGTCTTCTTTGCCCGTCGGTACTTTATTTTGCCACGGTTGCGTTACTGGGATAAATTATATAGATAATCCGCTAGTGCCTTAACCTTTTTAGGATCAGTAATATGGCGCGAGAAATCATCGCCCGGCGCCATGGACGGTGCATTTTCCGTATAAGGACTACCAACCAATGTGCGACACGATGAATGAATTTCGGATACAGAAATTAATTTAAACAGGCTTTCAACATTTGATGGATTAATTTTTGAGCACGGCATAATCGAAATACGACCGGCCGCTTCATCAATCACCGACTTTATCTTAAGCACGCCTTCAATAGCGGTTTCACGCTGGCCTGATGTTAATATCCGCTCAATGCCCAAGTCTATCGCCTGCTCAAGTGCTTCACTAGTGTCCGGTGTTACATCGAATGCACGGTGAAGGGTTACGCCCATACCGTCTGCCTGCTCAATAAGACGGGCCAGTTTTGCAATATCTAAAGCACCATTTTCATGGGTCGCGCCTATGACGATTCCAGCCATACCGTATTTGCGGCACGTGTCAATATCATGAAGCATGACATCCATATCTTCGAAATTAAAAATGAAATCGCCGCCGCGGGGCCGGATCATGGCATAAATAGGTACGCCAAGCTTTGCTGCTCGCTGCATAAGTCCCGCCGATGGCGTAGCCCCACCAATACCAAGCGCATCACAAAGCTCAAGCCGGTCAGCACCGTTTCTAACCGCGTCCATCGCCCCTGTTATGGTATCAACGCATACTTCAAATGTTATTTGTTTCATAGAGTTAGTTAAACCATCTCGCTATCTCTTAGTTCAGGCGCGCTCATGCTTGGTTTCCATAGCCAGTATTTTCCGGGGGCATCTAAGTTATAGGAGACTACTTTATGGCCGCCTTTCGCGTCGATGGCGTGGATCACTAGGCCAGCGATGAAGCCTTCTTTCAAGCTTGCCACTTCGTCAACGGCGAATTTTACCGCGTCTTCCAGTGAGCGGCCCATTTGCATGGCCATGACGATGGAACGCGATGTGCTGCAGCGGATCGCCATTTCACCAGTATGAGTACAAGCGGCAGCGCCGTAACGGGTATCGGCATAAAAACCTGCACCAACGATTGGACTGTCACCAAGTCTTCCCGGATATTTCCAGCCCCAGCCAGATGTGCTGGTGGCGGCGTGGATGCTCTGTGAGCTGTCCTTACACATAAATACAGTTGTGTCGCGGACTTTTTCAGGGTCGGTAATGACGCTATTTAGCGGCGCAAGCGGGATATTGGGGAATTTCTCAAATTCTTCGGGTGTAAGTATTTCTTTTATTTTGGCTTTCCATACTCTACCGGAATCTTCCAGAAGCGTGTTTACTTTCGGTAGACCAATTTCAGCGGCCAAGCGGTCAGCTCCGTCGCCGGTAACCATCACATGATTTAATTTCTGCATTACCGCTCGAGCAACCTGTGAAGCGTGATAAGTATGCTTAAGAGCACCTACCGAGCCCACTTCGCGGGTAGTACCGTCCATGACACCGCCGTCAAATTCCATTACACCAAGCAGGTTTGGCCAACCTCCAAGACCAACACTACGGATGGTCGGATCGGCTTCAACAAAATTGATACCTTCGATCATGGCATCAATGCCGTACATACCATTTTTCAAGTGATTAACGGTAGTGTCAATGCCCGGCGCACCAGTGGCATTGGTTAGCAGCATCATGTTATCATCTTTAGGATTGCCCGATTGGGCCATGGACTTGCCAGCAGTCATGGCCAGCGCAGCCGTTGCCACTGATGATTTTAAGAAATTACGTCTTTTCATTAAATTAATCCATTTTCATTAAAAAAATTTGTAAGATTATTTATTTGAGTGCGTCAAGGTCGGCCTCAGCGGCGATATAACCAAACGAGCCCCAGGCTCTGGCATTAAGCATTTTTTCCATCATGCCTTTAGCCTTATCTTCATCGCCATTATAATAGTACCAGTTAGCAAGGCCGTAAGCCGTTGCGGCATCAGCACTGTCTTCCATATCGATACCTTCTGAAATTTCAGCTTCTGAAATCTCGCCTTTATAGAAAAGGTCAAGTTTATGATAGGTATGATTTTCGAGGATTTTCATATCTGCGTTAATTTCGTCAAGAACATGTTTGGCATCTTCATGACTTTCGCCCATACGGCGGCGGATCATATAGCGCCAATGGGCAATTGATACGCGGTTATCATCGTTGCGGGCAACTCCGTGATCAAGATCATAAGCACGCTTGGCATTTTCCCAATCCTGTTTCAGATAATAAGCAAGGCCAAGATGATAATATATATTGCCGTGAAGGGTGCTGACCGGAGTATTAAATTCATTTGGTGCGCCGTCTTCTTCGGACGAATTTTGTTTTCCTTTGATTAGGCTGGCCGCTTTTTCAAGATCGGCAACAGCCCTATCAAATTCACGGATCGTGATATAACGGTGGCCACGGTGGCGATATAATTTTGGCTCGTTAGGTGAATCGTACATGCCTTCTGAGTAAATTTTGATCGCCTCGCGGAAATCACCAGCATAGCCAAGTCTTCGACCGTACCAGATCACTCTTTCTGTAACCATCGGGTAATCCATGTATCTCACACGGGTGTATGAAAGATTTTCAAGAACCTTTTCATTGGTAGGATCAGGCATCGTAAGTACACGGCCATCCAGAGAAAGAGCCTCTGCCCCTTCGGGAACATCCGGCAGAGTTTGTGCATTTGCACTGCTAATTGTTAAAGCGATCAGAGCAGGAATTAGTTTTAAGAATATTTTATACATTTTATGGCCCGTATATTGTTGCAAAGGAATAGTCCTTAAGGATTTGTCCAATTTATAAGAATAAACCCCTACCCTTGTCAATATAACTCTAAAATGGCGAAATTATGTATATTTTTCTTTTAACCACTGGGTAATATTATCAGCATCATCTGGGCGCTTGATAAAAAAGCCTTGGGCTTGGTCGCATTTCATCGATAGTAGCCTGGTGAGTTGCTCTTCAGTTTCAACACCTTCTGCTATGACATTCAGGTTAAAACTGTGACCCATTCTAATGACCGCCTCCACGAGCGATAAGGAACTTTCATCTTTCATCATGTCCATTGTAAAACTCTGATCAATTTTCAGCTTATCAACCGGAAGGCGGCGCAGGTAAGAAAGAGAGGAGTAACCGGTACCAAAATCATCAATAGAGAGCCCAACACCCATATCAGAAAGTTCGTGAAGGATATTAATGATTTCCTCGGTTTGGTTCATAATCACGCCTTCAGTTATTTCAAGATCGAGATATGAGGGATCAAGTTCGGCATCTTCAAAACAGCTGCGCACAAATTGGGTAAAGCCTTTTTCATGGAAGTGAAAGGGTGAAATATTGACCGACATCTTCATATGGGGCAATCCCTGATCCTGCCATTTCTTGGCTTGGCGACAGGCTTCGGGTAGAAACTGTTCAGTTAGCGGTATGATCTGCTTTGTATGTTCGGCAATTGGAATAAAATCTACAGGTGAAATCCATCCTTTATCGGGATGCTGCCACCGCAGGAGAGCCTCAACGCCCGTAATCTGGTTTGACTTAATGTCAATTTGCGGTTGGTAATGCAGCATAAACTGGCTTTTACTGATACTGTCCCGGATATCGAAAAGCATGTTGGTTCTTTCCATGATTTCCAAATGCATTCCGTGATCATAAACGACGATACTTTCTCCAGAAGGAAGTTTGGCTTTATTAAAAGCAATTTTCGCATTCCTTTTGAGAATATCCGATTGATCAGCATGATCTGGAAAGACCGTAATACCATATGAAGCCGTCATTGTTATTTTATTGCCGCCAAGATCAATAGGTTCACTGATGACAGTGTTAAGAGCTTCAATCAACTCAAGAACTTCATCAATATTTTTTTCATGATTGGTGATTATTTGAAACTCATCATAAGCAACATGAGACAAATGAACATCGTCAGACAGAAAGTTTTTACACCTTTGGGCAACTTCGGTAACAACCTGATCGCCAGCACTTAATCCTAAAAACTCATATATTTCATTAAGCGAGTTTATACCAAAATGAATGAGCCCCATGAATTGCACGTTCTGATCTGTATTTTCGGAAGCAGTATTTTTTACAAAATCTTCAATGCGCCTTCTGATTTCTTTTTTGTGGAGAACCTGATTGGGAAGACCTGTTAAGCTGTCATGCTGCAATACATGAATAACATCATCTGCACGCGCACGCTCGAGCGATGTGACATCGGTATAATTCAACACCATCTGATCTTCATTAATTTTCATTACTTTGCTATATAAGTTACGCCCATCAGCAAGGAGCAGCTTGATCATTTCATTTTCATCAGTGTCTGACAGTAATTCATTAATATGAACATCAGCAGCATGATTTACATCAACATTATTTTGCCAGGACTGTTTTATAATTTTACGGATAACTTCTTTTAAACTCATACCCATTTTAATCAGCCCAGTGGGCATATGAAATATATTTTCAAACGATTTATTCCATGAAACAATTTTATAATTTCGATCAAACATAGCGGCCCCTGCCCCTAAGTTATCAAGAAGCACCTGAAACCCTTCATATGATTTCTGGTTTTGCTTGGCGATTTGAACCACTTCATCCATCAGTGACGAATTTCTGTTTTGCAAATATAATGCGTTAACTATGGTCTTGTTAATTGTATGACCGACCAAGCCAACAGACACACAGTAAACTACGGCGCATAATCCAAATATAACGCCAAAATCTTCTGAAGTTGACATGGTCAGATTATAGGCTGCGAAACTACTTATGGGGATTATAAAGGCCCAAATTGCTGCCGGATGAGCCGCACTACTAATTGCCGATATACCGCTTAAAACTAACAACAGAGTTACAGTTGAAACGGTAATAAGCGCATTTGCACCAGGATCAATGGGAATGAATATGATACTACCCCAGGCACAGCCTAGGCAAAAAAGTAATATGCTATAAAAATATAGCCACCTGCGCGGCCTAACAATCGACGAAACCTTTAATGATTTCAAATATAGAAACAGTCTTATTATTAGAAGCAACAATATTGTACTGATCCAGTAATATTGCATGTTTGATGTAAAGCTATCTTTAAAAACCCAGAAATAAACAAACATTACAATCACCGCATTAACCGTATTTGGCAATATGTGTGAAAATAAAATTCTTAATTGATCAAGTAATATTTGACTACTATATCCGTAGTCTTCTACTTGCTCTTCAGGTCTCTCTAATGCAGTTATTTTATCTACTCCAGAATATTATTCTTTTGAATCAAATACCCCAACAATTGAATAAAACAGCATTTTACACAAAAAACTCTTTAATAACAATAAGTTATTATAAATCTCTCAATAATGCTATTTTTTATCAATCTATTTAATTGAAATTAAATTAAAAACACTAATATATTATTTAAATATAAAATTAGGAGCATTAAATGCTTAAACCAAGCAGCTGACAAATACCAACATTCGAAATGAACTTGAAAAAATAAGTCAGGAAATGATCATTCTGATCAGAAAATATGACCTTAATGCCACCTCTCAATTAGATGTAATTGATATGGCGCGACAAAATATTACTGACCAGAATGATTATATACGTTTTCTTGAACTATCGTTAGAGGGCCGTATTTACGGCGAAGCCGCATCAGCACTTGAAAAAGCAACAATGGATGCCAAAGACCAAAAAACACACTGACGTTTAAATGTAATTATTTAATCCATCAAAAATCATATTCCAGCCCTCAACGGCACTGGCTTCATATTCAGCATAAATATCATCCATTTCATGGGTAATTAAAACAACGCAACCGTTTTCCTTGGCTGAAAATTCTACAATTACAGTTGAAGGCATATCTTCATTCACAGTCTCCATATAATAACTGAAAACAAGTCGGTTTGGACGGTCAATTTCATGATAAGTGCCTACATGATTGGCAAAATCATCACCGCGCATTTCTCCAATTTCAAAATTGCCACCAACCCGCGGGTCTACTTTACACACTTTTCCTTTTCCGTCCGGCGTACTGAATAGCCAGTTACCAACATTTTCTGGATCAAGCCAAGCATCAAATGCCCGCTCCGCTGATGCCTTAAATTCTCTGGATACTTTAACCACAAAAGGGTTATCAATTTTTCTTCGTTCGACCATCGTCTGTTCCTTCTTTTAAATAATCGTTAAGCTGGATCAATAAAAAATTACAGAATTTCTTTTAGTACACTTCTTGAAATGTTTCCGCCGCAAGCAATGATGGCAACTTTTTTGCCAACCCAGCGTTCTTTTTGACGTAAATAACTGGCAACAGCCACGCCTACAGCCCCTTCACCAATGCTATTTGTATCATCGATGAAAGTCCTTAATCCTTCAATGATTTCATCTTCGCTTACATCGATATATTCATCCACATAATCACGGCAATAGTCAAAAGTAATAGACCCCTTTTCCACACCACCAGCGGTACCATCCGATAATGTTGGCGTAGAGGGAAGATCAAGAACTTCCCCGGCAGGAATACTGTCCATCATCACTTTAGAATTACTTGGTGAACAGGCTATTATTTTCGTATTTGGTGAAAGGTTCGCAAGCGCAATAGCAATCCCGGACATAAGCCCACCACCGCCAAGCGCGACAAAAACAGCATCTAAATCCTGAACTTCCGCAAACAGTTCAAAACCAATAGTGCCCTGCCCACCGACAATGTGAATGTCGTTATAAGGGGATACAAAGGGAATATTATTGTCTGTAGCATATTTTCGCGCGGCGATTTCCCCGTTGATCGGATCACCATCTACTTGCTTCACTTCAACACCGTAGGACACCATACCATCATATTTAGCCTGTGACATATCCTTTGGACCAAAAACAGTCCCTTTACAGCCGGTTTTATGACACATATAGCCAACACCCGCTCCATGATTTCCCGTTGATGCCGTGACCACGCCTTTTTCACGCTCCGCCTCAGACATAGAAAGAATTTTATTTGCGGCCCCACGAAGTTTAAACGAACCGGTGGGATTAAGGTTTTCCATTTTATAATAAACACTTGTTTTTTCGTCACTTAGCGATTTACTTAAACGTAACGGCGTTGGCTTAACAACATTTTTAATCCGCGCTGTCGCCTTGGCAATTTCAATAAACTGGTCCGTGCCTTTTTCTTTTGTCATTACTTACTTTCAAAATTATTTTTTAATTATATTTTCAAGTGCCTCTAAAGCCCGAAGAACATCATCCTCACAATTATATAAATGCGGTGCAAAACGAATATATTTTTGCCTTTTATGGGCGACTACATCTTGTTCTTTAAGTTTCTCTATCACTATTTTAGTATCAAGCCCATCTATAAAACATGTGACGATCGATGTTCGCTCACTTTGCTCCATAGGCGAGATGATATTAGCTCCTAAATCACTAAGTCCGTTAATCAGAATATCAGACAGCTTTAAATTATGGTCATAAATATTTTCAATGCCAACACCCAGCAAATATTCTATAGATTTTTCAAGTCCCTTTATACAGCCAAAGGCCATCGTGCTACTTTCAAATCGTTTTGCACTATTTGGATATACTAGTCGTTCAGGGGATAACTCCCACATATTTTCATGACTGCGAAACCCGATAATGCCCGGGTCCAGCTTTGCCTGCAAATGCGGCGCTAAATACATCACCGCCGCGCCAAAGGGACCACAAAGCCATTTATATGAACCACTGATAATCACATCAGCCTCACTCCCTGGCCCGTCTATTGGAATGGCCCCGGCGGACTGTGTCGCATCCACTACTAGTAAGGCCCCATTTTCGTGAGAAACATCGGCAAGCTTTTTAAGGTCATAGAGTTGCCCACTGGTATATTCGGCGTGAGAAATGGAAACCACAGAAGTATTTTTATCAATTTGGGCGATAATTTCATTGACGTCCGCATAGCCATCTTTGCCCTTAGCGAGGCGAATTTCACAGCCCGTATGATGGGAAATCCGCGTCCAGGGATAAATCGTGCTGGGAAAAACAATATCAGTACTTACAACATTTTCGTGAGCCCCTGGCATAATGGCCCAGGCAATGGAACTAAGAAGTACAGTGCAGCTCGACCCGCCGGCAATATCATCTGGCTGACAGTTAAATAAACGCGCGCCCTGCTTGCGAAGCCCGTCAAAGGCCGTATCTTCGGCCAGGTCGTTGAAATTATTACTACCGTTTATGGCAACGTCCATATACCAATCGGTCATAATTTTGGCCGCGCTCACCGGCATCAAGCCAACATTGGCCGCATTCAAATAGGCGTACTCTTTTGTGGTTGGAAAATCATCTTTATTTACTAGCCGTTTCATCACCACCCCTTTTAAATGATTTATAAATACCGACCATACTGATCAGCACCCAAAATCCTTCTACAATGAAAGCCGAAAGATTGAAATCAATCCATAAAGATATAAGAACCAGCCCTGCACCCAAGGCATTAAAAAATGAATATGCCATTGCCTTGACATCAATTTTTTCTAATTGAACAAGTGTGTAGCACATCAGGATCATAGAAACCCCGATCATCCCGATTATATCAAAAAGCAAACCCTCACCTCATTTATGCAATATATATTTGAAAAAGAATATAAAATGTCATTCGATCTTAATCATGTTAATGGGCAATACAACACGAAAACCATTTGCATCATGTTTTACATCATGCCCCATCCCAAATCGATAAGGCAAGCTTGACGCGCGAGGAGCATTTCCATAACCACCGCCACGCAAAGTATGTGTTTCACTTTTTCCAGGTTCCGGGTTAACTGATTTAGCTGTAATATGCTCGTATGCATCATCGAAAAAGTCATCTTCCACCCATTCCCATACATTTCCAACCATATCATAAAAGCCCCATTCATTTGGTTTAAAACTCCCTACTGGTGCTGAGCCATCAAAGCCATCTTCCCAAGGAAACGCATCCCAATTCATATCAAGCCGTTTAACCATAGATGGATTAAATAAATTACCCCATCCTTGACCTGCTTTTAGATCATTACCCCATGGGTATCTGGTCAGAACACCTGACCGTGCTGCATATTCCCATTCTGCCTCAGAAGGCAAGAGCAATTCAAAATGAGCCGTATAAGCCTTGGCATCATCCCAACTAATGTCAACTGCTGGCTGATCGTCACCATCTAAATCTATATTTTCATCACGGTAAAATTCACCACTTGAATGTTCTGCTCTGAATGATCGCATCTGTTTGTTAGTCACTTCAAATTTACCCAGATAAAACGGCTCCGGTATAATCACGCGATGTTGGGGATATTCATTTTGACGATTAGCGAAAGGATCATCTGACGCCGCCCCTTGCAGATATTCACCAGAAGGAACCAACAGAAACTCAACCCCACTTTCAACATGCAATATATGCCACGGCAAGCCTGTCGCATTAATATCCTGGCGCGTATCTAGCTCACTGATGACTTTTGGATCAGGTTCAAAACTGATTACCCGAACAGTGTTTAGCTGATCAGCCTCAGCCCCGAAAACAGCAAAAGATGTCGACAAAAGCCACAGGATTAATATATTCACGACTGAAAATTTCTTAATGGTGCTCATGCCGTTTCCCTATCATTTTTGATAATATAGTATAAAATACAAAAAATATAAATATAAGCTGACAAAAAGTAAGGGACGATAATGATCAATAAAATTATTTTAACACTAATTGCAATATTTTTAGCAAATAGTGCATTTGCACAATCAAGAAAACCAAATGTCATTATTATCAATGCCGATGATATTGGTTACGGTGACCTTAGCGCATATGGTGCGACAAAAGTACGCACCCCAAATATTGATCAACTGGCGAATGACGGTATCAGCTTTACCGATGCCCATTCCGCCTCAGCAGTATGCTCCCCGTCCCGTTACGGATTGATCACCGGTCAGTACCCAGCCCGAAAAGATTATCTTTGGGGGCCGCTTATGCTTAAAGAACCGCTTTCCGTTGAAGTGGATCAACTGACCATTGCCGACGTGATGAAAGAAGCGGGCTATAAAACCGCGATCATTGGGAAATGGCATCTTGGTTTTGGTGGACGTGAAGAACTGCTCGACTGGAATAAGCCGCTTGATCCCGGTCCACTTGAGCTTGGTTTTGATTATTATTACGGCGTTCCGGTGCTTAACAGTCATCCGCCATTTGTCTATGTTGAAAATCATAATGTTGTTGGCCTGGTGCCCGAAGACCCACTGGTTTATGACACGAGGTCTATTACAAGAGAGTTTGACGAAAAATTCGGCCTTGAAGTGATTGGTGGCGGGGACGCGGCCCACGAACTTTATAAAGACAGAGAGATAGGCACCAACCTTAAAGACCGTGCCATCAAATGGATTAAAGAAAATAAAGATGATCCGTTCTTCCTTTATTTCGCCACAACAAATATCCACCACCCCTTTACACCAGCGCCAAGGTTCATTGCATCAAGCGACGCGGGCCCTTACGGCGATGCGATCCATGAGCTCGACTGGATGGTTGGTGAGATTACCAGAACACTTGATGAAGAAGGTCTAACCAATGATACGCTGCTGATTTTCACCAGTGATAATGGCGGCATGTTTAACCGCGGTGGTCAAACCGCATGGGAAGCGGGCCATAGAATGAACGGTAAACTTCTGGGAATGAAGTTTGGTGCATGGGAAGGCGGCCACCGCGTGCCGTTTATTGTCCGTTGGCCCGGAAATGCGCCAGCCGGTAAAAAATCCGCTGAACTGTTATCAAATGTAGACGTTATTGCAACGCTGGCTGACCTTGTCGGCCGCGACCTTAAAGAACATGAAGGTCCAGACAGCGTGAACATGATGAACGCCTTTAAAGGCATCGAAGGCGAGCCATTAAGGGACGAGCTTATTATCAGCCCGTTCTATGCAACTCATCTGACGATCAGGTCAGGCAAATGGGCCTACATAAGCGCACAAGATGAAGGCGGCTTTGAAGGCACCCGCATCGGCCAACATCTATTCGCCGGCGCCGCAGCCGTTGGCTTCACAGGCCAGATCAATAGCGACATCGTTGACGGAAAAATCAAAGAAGGCGCCGCCCCGGCTCAGCTATATGACCTTGACAAAGATCCGTATCAAACCACAAACGTCTATTATGACAATCCCGATATAGTAGAGAAACTAAAAGCAATGATGACAGAGACAATGTCAGAATAAATTATAATTTCATAAAAAAACCCAATGTCCGCTTTCGACCCAAAGCAGACTCTCAGAATATGTAATGGGGCGTCTGAATATTGACCGCATCAATCCATTTTGAGGATTAAATTAGGGATTTATAAATTGGGGAATGGGCATGGATGGTTGATAAAGATTTTAGTCTCGGTATTCTTTTATTTCTATATAACTGAAGAAAGTGAAAAACTCGTACTGATGTCAAGAATACCAGGCAT
>JABJKT010000042.1 GCA_018660225.1 Kordiimonadaceae bacterium | reverse complement strand
GTTGGTAATCAGGCCGATATCGTGGTGCAGGAACCGCAGCTTGGTACCGGGCATGCCGTTCAAGTGACTAAAGCCCAGCTTTCTGATTTTAACGGTGATGTGCTGATCCTTTATGGTGATGTGCCGCTAATCAGTGAAGAAACCATGCAGAAAATGATTGATATCCGTAGCGATCAGAATGCGGCGGTTGTTGTGCTTGGATTTACGCCGGTCGATGCAAAATCCTACGGCCGACTTAAGGTAAGTGATAGCGGTAATCTTGATGCGATCATTGAATATAAGGATGCGTCAAGTGAAGAGCGCGCCATCAAATTATGCAATAGCGGCATTATGGCCATGAATAGTGAACACATGTTCACGCTTCTTGATGCGCTTGATAATGATAATGCGGCCAAAGAATTTTATCTTACCGATGTGGTAAAACTTGCCAACCAAAAAGGCCTTAACTGTGCAGTGGTTGAAGCAGAGGAGCAGGAAGTAATGGGTATAAACTCACGAAGCGAGCTGGCAGAGGCAGAAGCTGAATTTCAAAATAAAGCGCGTCAAAACTTTATGGATGAGGGGGTAACGCTAAGCGATCCATCAAGTGTTTATTTCTCACATGATACTAAAATCGGTCAGGATGTAACAATTGGCCCCAATGTTTTCTTTGGTCCCGGTGTATCGGTCGCGGATAACGTAACCATAAATGCATTTTGTCACATCGAAGGCGCAACCATTGGCGAAGGATCATCCGTTGGTCCATTTGCCAGACTGCGCCCGGCAGCCGAGCTGGGTAAGGGGGTCAAAGTGGGTAACTTTGTTGAGATTAAAAAGGCCCGCATCGAAGACGGGGCAAAGGTAAGCCATCTTAGTTATATCGGCGACGCCCGGGTCGGCAAAAACGCCAATATTGGTGCGGGAACCATTACCTGTAATTATGATGGTTATTTTAAATACCATACGGATATCGGTGACGGTGCCTTTATCGGATCAAACAGCGCTCTTGTGGCACCGGTTAATATCGGCGCCGGTGCAATCGTCGGCGCGGGAAGCGTTATTACATCGGTGGTCGATAGCGACGCCCTTGCGATAGGGAGACCCAAACAAAGAGCATTGGGCGGTTGGGCCACTAAATTCAGACAAACACAACAAACAAAAAAAGATAAGAAATAAATTATGTGCGGAATAATTGGGATAATAAGTGATCAGGATGTGGCCGGACGTATTGTTGACGGCTTAAGGCGATTGGAATATCGCGGCTATGATAGTGCGGGTATTGCTACACTTTACGATGGTAAAACCATTGATCGTCGTCGTACGAAGGGTAAACTCGTCAACCTTGAAAATGAATTGACACGAAGCGCACTGGCCGGTGCTGTTGGTATCGGACACACCCGCTGGGCGACCCACGGCGAGCCAACGGTGGAAAATGCCCATCCGCACGCCTCTGAAAAAGTAGCGGTGGTTCATAACGGTATTATCGAAAATTTCCGTTCTCTGCGTGAGAGCCTAGCGGCAAAAGGTCATATTTTTAACACCGAAACCGATACGGAAACCATTGTTCACCTGATCACCGAATATCTTGATCAGGGTATGTCACCTAAAGATGCCGCTGAGGCGGCTCTGGCCGAACTCGAAGGCGCTTTTGCGCTGGCGATTATTTTTGAAGGTGAAAATGATTTGATGATCGGCGCGCGGCGCGGTAGCCCGCTTGTGCTTGGATACGGTAGTGGTGAAATGTATCTGGGATCAGACGCTATTGCTCTATCTCATCTGACCAATAGGATCAGCTACCTTGAGGAAGGCGACCGAGTTGAAATTACCAAAACGTCTTCGCAAGTGTATGATGAAAATGGCACGGAAGTAGACCGTGAAATCCATACTGTCGATGCGGCTAGTGGCTCTATTGACAAAGGTAACTATAACCATTTCATGATGAAAGAAATCTACGAGCAGCCGATGGTGGTTGGTCAAACTCTTGGCACACTGATAGACCCGCTTAAGGGCCAAGTTGAACTGCCCGATATGCCGTTTGATATGGCATCCATTGAAAAAGTAACCATTATTGCCTGCGGGACATCTTACTACGCTGCCATGGTTGCCAAATATTGGATGGAACAGGTGGGGCGGATTAATGTCGATGTGGATATTGCCTCGGAATTTCGTTACCGCGAGCCGGTGATGACGGACGGCGGCCTTTCTATCTTTATTTCGCAAAGCGGCGAAACCGCCGATACCCTTGCCGCCCTTAGATACGCCAAATCACAGGGTCAGCATATTTTATCAATCCTGAATGTAGCCAAAAGCTCCATGGAACGGGAAAGTGATGTGGTGCTTCATACTCACGCCGGGCCAGAAGTGGGTGTTGCATCAACTAAAGCCTTTACCTGTCAGCTTGCCGTGCTAGCCTGCTTTGCCATCGCCCATGCCAAGGCGCGCGGCACCATTGACGGACCCGAAGAAGCAAGGCTTTGTGTTGCTTTATCAGAAGTGCCCGCCCGCATGGCAGATGTATTAAACCACGACGGTGCTATTCAGGATATGGCGATGCAAGTGGCGAAAGCACGTGATGTTATCTACCTAGGCCGTGGCCTTGAATACCCAATCGCCATGGAAGGCGCGCTTAAACTCAAGGAAATTTCCTACATTCACGCTGAAGGCTACGCCGCCGGTGAAATGAAGCACGGCCCGATCGCACTTATAGACAAGGATGTACCAATCATCGTCATCGCCCCCTCTGGCCGCCTATACGAAAAAACCGTCTCAAACATGCAGGAAGTAATCGCCAGAAAAGGCCAAGTCTATTTCTTCACCGACATTGAAGGCGCAAAAACCGACGGCGAAGCCGCCATAGCGACAATCGCTCTGCCGATGCTAGACGAGTTCGTAACTCCATTACTTCACGCTATCCCCGTGCAACTGTTAAGCTACCACGTAGCCGTAGCAAAAGGCACAGACGTAGACCAACCAAGGAATTTGGCGAAGTCTGTGACGGTTGAGTAGATTTATGCTATTATCCCCATATGATGAGATGGAAAATATTGGAGTTGGCGGGGAAATATTCATCGCTTGATGATATTCTAGCCGAGCTTAAAAGTCACCCTGAGTTTGAACTTGAGGAAGAGGCGGCCTTGGCTATTTTATCGCTTTATAAGGATACGCTTTCTGAGGAGCTTCAAAAGGAAATTGAGGAAAGGGAGTAATCCGCTTACTCCAGCACCGATAACACCACATGAGACGCGGCCCCCATAGATCTATGAATAGTCTGGGTAGTTTTTATGTAGTCATCCTTGTCGGCTGTGTAAATATTCATAAACTGGCCCGGGTTTCGGTCGTAGATCGGGAACCATGTGCTGTGGATCTGAATCATGATTTTGTGACCTGCTTTGAAGGTGTGGAACCTGTCACGGATTTCGAAGTTGATTGGTGTCTTTTCGTTTGGGCTCACGGCCTCTGGATTACTTAGGCTGTTTCTGTATTTTGCGCGCATGCCTTCAGCGCCGACCAGCATTTGATAGCCTGCCATTTCGGTGCGCATCGTGTTTGCTGGAGCGTCCGGCGGGAAAACATCGATAATTTTAACGAACCAGTCGGCATCTGTACCGGTGGTTTCGGTGATCAGCTTCGCCAGTACTGGCCCGGCGATGGTTATGTCCTCTGCGAGCGCATCAGTTTGATAGGTAAGCACATCGGAGCGGGTAGATTGATGACGCTGGTCAGCGATGCGGTACGCGCCGCGCGGATAACCAAAGGTTATATCCGTTGAATAAGGCGATGGCTTTTTAGGATCATTGATATATTGGTCGGTGCCACTGTCTTGCGGCGGCGCGAATGAAAGCTTGAAATTATCATGAAAATAGAGCGCTTTAGCTTTTGTTTCTGCCGGTGGCCACTGATTAAATTTTTGCCACTCATTGGCACCAGTCGCAAACATAATGGCTTCCGTCTCAACCCAATCACCTTCACCTTTCAAGTGATATTTAAAAAACGGGATTAGCATATTCTGATTATAATATTCGCTGGTATTCTGGCCGAAATAAATATCACCAAGATGATCGGCATTGCTCCTGCGCCAGCCACCGTGATCCCACGGCCCCATGATTAGATTGCTCTGGTTCTTCTCATTTCGTTGCTCAATACCGCGGTAAGTGGCTATTGTGCCGTAAGGATCAGGCGCATCAAACCAGCCACCAACCGATAGCACCGGAATCGTTATATCATTCATATATTTTGGCATATGACGGTCCTGATAATAATCATCATAATCGGTATGGATCATCAAGTCTTTCCATTCGCTCCCCAGACGCCCACCGAAATAATTTTCATTTATTTTATTAATAGGGCCGCTATTAAGATAAAATTCGTACCCCCAATTGGTGCCAAAATCCGGCTCAAAATCTTCGCGGGCAGGATCGCCCCTATCTGGTGCCGTGCTATCAAGTAGTCCCTGCGCCCAGGCAAGCTTGGGCATAAGGCGAAAAATGCCGTTTCTGTGACCATCATCACCAATGAACGGATCACCAGTTGTCGCTTGCGGTGAGGCGGCCTTTAACGCCGGATGGGCGTCAATCATCCCCATCACCGTAAACCATCCCGGATGAGATACGCCCCACTGGCCAACACGGCCATTATTAGCGGGAATATTTTTAATCGCCCAGTCAATAGTGTCATAATTATCAGTAATCTCATCAGCCAGATCGGGATCCGATTTATCGGTCCGTGGTGGCCTTATGTCCTCAAAAGTGCCTTCTGATTTATAAGTGCCGCGCACGTCCTGCACGACAAAAATATAACCGTCACGGACAAAATCCATATGAGGGGATATACTGCTCGCAGAAGCAAATTCACCAACCTCGCGTTGATCGGCACCATAAGGGGTGCGAAATAGTAATACCGGGTATTCTTTTGACGTATCCTTGGGCGCATAAACGGCGGTGTGGAGCTTTATTCCGTCGCGCATGGTGATTTTATGCACACTTTTGCTATAATCGGTGTTCAGGTCCAACGTTCCTTGCGCAAAAGCGCCTGTTATTAGCGCTGCATAAATGGTTATTATAATTCTAAACATGACCTTATCGCTCCCCTTTTTATTAAATAAAGCAGTAGCGCTGAATTTAAGCAACATAAAATGAAATGTTTTTTTATCACTTTAGACCTTGGGTGCTTGACATTTGTCTTTATTAACCCACCTTATTCTTTATAGATAAAACTTGATGGGTAAATGACGATGTATGACTATGATTTCTTTGTAATTGGGGCTGGTTCAGGTGGTGTTCGCGCAAGCAGGATGGCTTCAACTTATGGCGCCAAGGTTGCTATTGCTGAGGATTACCGCGTTGGTGGCACTTGCGTGATCCGCGGGTGTGTGCCGAAGAAACTATTCGTTTATGCCTCGGAATATTCAGCACACTTTAAAGATAGCGCAGGCTTCGGCTGGTCTAGTGAAGCACCTACATTCGACTGGAAAACGTTGCTTGGTAATAAGAACACCGAAATTGACCGCCTTGAAGGCGCTTACGGTAACACTCTTGATAATCACGGCGTTGAGGTGATCAGAGCACGCGGCAAAATGCTTGATCAGCATACTATCGAACTGACGGACGCGGACGGACCGCGCACAGTAACGGCGGATAAAATCTTGATCGCAACCGGCGCATGGCCATCATTTCCGGATATTCCGGGCATTGAACACGCTATTTCATCAAACGAAGTATTTGAATTTGAAGAACTGCCCAAGCGCATTACCGTTGTCGGCGGCGGTTATATCGCCGTTGAAATGGCAGGGATTTTTAATGGTCTTGGTGTTGAAACAGCACTTCTTTATCGCGGCGAAGAAATTCTGCGCGGTTTTGATCTGGAAATTCGTGCCAAGCTGCGTGATGAAATGGTCAAAAAAGGTATTGATGTCAGAATTCATCATAATGTTACTGAAATTAAGCAAGACGGTGAGCAATTAATGCTGACCCTTTCTGACGGTAATGAAATGGCCACTGATTGCGTGATGTACGCAACAGGACGCGAGGCTAATACCAAAAATATCGGCCTTGAAGAACTTGGTGTTAATATGAAACCAAACGGCGAGATTATCGTTGATGAATATTATAAATCGTCGGTTGATAACATCTTTGCCGTTGGCGATGTAACCGGAGGAATGCAGCTTACGCCGATTGCTATTAAAGAAGGCGCAGCCCTTACGGCGACCCAGTTTAATGATACGCCGACATTCGTAAACTATGACCATATTCCAACCGCGATATTCTCTCAGCCGCCGATTGGTACAGTGGGACTTAGTGAGGAAGACGCCCGCGAGAAATACGGTGATGACGTTCAGGTTTACCGCAGCGAATATAAATCTATGAAATTCACTCTTTCCGGCCGCGATGAAAGATCACTGATCAAATTGCTGGTTGACGCAAGCACAGATAAAGTAATCGGTGCCCATATGATCGGCCCTGATAGTGCAGAAATTATCCAGGGAATTGCCATCGCCATGAAAGTAGGCGCCACCAAAGCCCAGTTTGACGACACAGTAGCCGTTCACCCATCAAGCGCGGAAGAGTTTGTTTTGATGAAGTAAATGCTTCCATTTCGTGGATAAAAGCCTTATAGAAAACATTAACTATGTAATTTATTAATGGAATTCGAAGAATGACTAAGAACTGGAGCCCTGATAGCTGGAGATCAATGCCAATCCGCCAGGTGCCGACTTATCCGGATGAGGCTAAACTGACTGCAACTGAAGCTGAGCTTCGTGACCTTCCGCCGCTGGTTTTTGCCGGTGAAGCGCGCCGCTTGAAAAAGCAGCTTGGTGATGTGGCAAGTGGTAAAGCATTTCTACTTCAAGGCGGTGACTGCGCTGAAAGTTTTGCTGAATTTCATGCTGATAAAATCCGTGATACATTCCGCGTTCTTCTACAAATGTCTGTGGCGCTTACCTTTGCTGCGGCATGCCCGATTGTAAAAGTTGGCCGCATGGCTGGTCAATATGCCAAGCCGCGCAGTTCCGATATGGAAACAAAGGGCGATATAAGTCTGCCAAGTTACCGCGGTGACATCATCAACGGTATTTCATTTGATGAAAAATCCCGCATTCCAGACCCGAAAAGAATGCTTAAAGGTTATGCGCAAGCGTCATCAACCTTAAATCTGCTACGTGCATTTGCCCAAGGCGGCTATGCCAACCTTAAAAAAGTGCACCAATGGAACCTTGATTTTGTTGGCGGCGGTGAAGCCGTTGAAAAATATCAGGACATGGCCCAGCGTATTGATGAAGCGCTCGCATTCATGGAAGCGTGCGGCATTGATCCGAATAGCCAAGCACTTTACGGTACGGACTTCTATGTGTCACACGAAGCATTGCTCCTTCGTTACGAGGAAGCGATGACCCGCGTTGATAGTACAACCGGCGAATGGTACGATACATCTGGCCATATGCTGTGGATCGGTGACCGGACCCGTATTTTAGGTGAAGCCCATGTGGAATTCCTAAGGGGAATTGGTAACCCAATCGGCTTAAAAGTCGGCCCGACAACCGACCTTGATGAGCTTATTAAAATTATTGATGAAATTAACCCGGACGATGAAGCAGGGCGTATTACGCTTATTTGCCGCATGGGTGCTGGTATTATCGAAGATAAGTTGCCAGCCGTGATTAAACGCGTCACCGAAGAAGGGCGTAAGGTTGTTTGGTCGTCTGATCCGATGCACGGTAATACGATCTCAGCATCAAACGGTTTTAAAACACGTCCCTTTGATGATGTGCTTGCTGAAATCCGCCGCTTTTTCCGCATTCACCGCAGCATGGGGACTTATGCTGGCGGCGTTCATTTTGAAATGACCGGGCAAGACGTAACGGAATGTACCGGCGGTGCAGAAGCGATTACCGATGAAAAACTTGCTGATCGTTACAGAACACATTGTGACCCACGTCTAAATGCGAGCCAGAGTTTAGAGCTTGCCTTCCTAATCGCCGAAGGGCTTAAGGAAGAACGTGATGAACGAGTTAAAGAAGCAAAACAAGCGGCCCAGGCCAACTAAAGAAGTTATTATGCCAGATGACCAGTGCACTAAAGATCGCCATAGCGACCATAAACCCCATAGTTGGGGATATTGACGGCAACGCTGAACGCATTTTAGAAGTGCGCGCTGAGGCGTCTGATGCTGATCTTATTATCTATAGTGAACTGGTCCTGATTGGCTACCCTCCCGAAGATTTAGTACTTAAACCCGCTTTCCAGCGCGATGCGATGGATAAAGTGGTTGAGCTTGCCACCGTTACTAAAGACGGTGGCCCGGCGATGCTTATAAGCTCGCTATGGATTGAGGGCGGAAAACTTTATAACAGCTCACTACTCCTTGATAACGGAACCATTGCCGCCATTCGTCATAAACGAGACTTGCCAAATTACGGTGTGTTTGATGAAAAGCGTGTTTTTTCACGCGGTCCATGTCCTGAACCGATCGACTTTAAAGGCCTAAAGCTTGGTGTGCTGACATGCGAAGACCTGTGGTGGGAAGAAGTGACCCAGTATCTGGCTGATAAGCACAGCGATATTCTTATTTCCCTAAACGGATCACCTTATGATCTGCCTAAGGCCAATGACCGCTATGTTAACGCTAAAGAGCGCACTGCGCAGGCTGGAATTCCGCTTATCTATACCAACCAAACGGGTGGACAGGATGAACTTGTTTTTGACGGTGAAGCCTTTGTCATGAGCAGGGACGGTGACGTTGTTATTCGTCAGCAGTCTTTCACGCAAGCCGTCACCATGACCGATTGGTCGAAACAGGATGATGGCAATTGGAAATGCGCCGCACAGGAACTGCCGCCGAAAAATGATCGTCTAACTGATATTTATCAGGCAATGATGATCGGTGTGCGTGATTATGTGAATAAAAACCGCTTCCCCGGCGTCATTATCGGCATGTCGGGCGGTGTGGATAGTGCGCTTAGTGCAATTGTCGCGGTTGATGCCCTTGGCGCAGACCGGGTTCATCTGGTGATGATGCCGAGCAAATATACATCTGAAGAAAGCCTTATTGATGCGTCTGATGCGGCGCGGATGATGGGCTGCGGCATTGATAATATTGCGATCACGGACGGTATTAAGGCTTTTGACGGTATCCTTGCCGGATCATTTGCCGGAACGGAGCCGGATTTAACCGAAGAAAACCTGCAATCGCGACTGCGGGCTGTGATCCTTATGGCGCTTAGTAACAAGCACGGCAAAATGGTG
>JABJKT010000041.1 GCA_018660225.1 Kordiimonadaceae bacterium | reverse complement strand
TGCTTTGTTCCCCGTGGCCTAATGCCCAGAATATGACAAATTGTATAGGTTAACTCGGCACGGTTCAGGGTATAAAAATGAAAGTTTTTAACCCCGCCCTGATAAAGCTTAAGGCATTGTTCAGCCGTCACCATTGAGGCAATATGACGTCTTATTTCTGGCGTATCTTCCAGCCCATTAAACAATCCTTCAAGCCAGTTCGGTACAGCCGTCCCGCAACGTTCCGAGAAGTTTTTAGCCATTTTGAAATTGGTTACCGGCATAATGCCCGGTACGATCGGCACATCAATTCCCGCCGCCAGTACCTTATCCATAAAACGGAAATAAATATCCACATCAAAGAAATATTGGGTAATGGCGCGATCTGCACCGGCATCAATTTTACGTTTTAAATTATCAATATCCGCGTCCACATCCGCACTATCAGGATGAGTTTCGGGATAAGCGGCAACGGAAATATCAAAATCGCCAATTTTCTTTAAGCCTTGAACCAGATCAGCGGCATTCTCATACCCCAGATCATGGGGCTTATAGGATTGACCAATTGTCGGCATATCACCACGAAGGGCGACGATATGACGCACTCCCTCGTCCCAATAAGCCCGTGCCACGTCATCTACCTCGCCCTTTGTCGCCCCCACACAAGTCAGATGAGCCGCAGGCGTCAAGCTAGTTTCTTTAAGAATGCGAGAAACCGTGCTATGGGTACGTTCGCGCGTGCCGCCACCAGCACCATAAGTTACTGAAACTATTGATGGATTTAAATTTTCTAATTTTCGTATACTTTGCCATAGTGTCCTCTCCATTTCTTCCGTTTTTGGCGGAAAAAATTCGAACGACACATCAATGTCTTTTGCCTTTTCAGCAAAAAGACTTGGTTTTAAATAATCCTGATTTTTATTCATTGTTCTATCTTTTAATTCTTTGATGCAACCCAAATAGCAATATCTAGTTCACTACCTTGCATAATTTCCATTAATTTATACTTAAGCCCAGTTACACTACACCATTCTTTCACCTCTTCTTGCGAAAAGCCAAGCCGTCTATGGGCATGTTCTTCACGAAGCTTTTCGATCTTATGAGGTAAAAAATCGACAATAATGACCTGACCATTTTTACGTAAAATACGGCTTGTTTCCTTAATCGCGGCATGCGGATCATCTGCAAAATGTAATACCTGATGAAATATCACAAGGTCCATACTGTTATCTTTAAGGGCAAGGTCATACATATCCCCTTGCCTAACCTGCATATTTGATATTTTTTGCTGCTCAAGATGTGATCTTGCGATTGCCAACATTTCTCGGCTTAAATCAATGCCAATACCATGCTTTACACGGCTTGAGAATAATTCAAGAATTCGTCCCGTTCCTGTTCCCACATCGAGCAGATCATTAATTTCCATATCTGATGTAACATCAAGCAAGTATTCTTCAACTTGCTTTTCCGCAACGTAGAGCGATCTTATTTTATCCCAGTTTACAGCATTTTCCTGAAAATATTTAGCGGCTTTCTTGTCTCTTTCTTTTTTAACGTCGACTAGTCTTTCCTGATCATGTTGAAGTATTTGATCTGAATACGGAATATATTCCATAATCGACTTTACGAGATTTGCTTTATCACCGCTATCAGCTAACCGGTAAAAAATCCATGTCCCTTCACGGTGACGCTCAAGCAGACCTGCTTCGCATAAAAGTCGCAAATGCCGTGATATTCTAGGCTGACTTTGTCTAAGCACTGAAACAAGCTCTGTTACTGTAAGCTCGCCGCTTCTAAAAAGCGCGAGCACCCGTAACCGAGTTTCTTCGCCCGCAGCCTTGAGTGCAATTAATATATTGTCTAACGTAAGTTCCATTGCGGCATATTCCACTTAATAATTCATAAATTGATATATAAAGATATATTTATATAATGTAAATAACATTAATGTGATCAAAATGTCATTTAATGTGAATTGACTATTTGGAGTTTAATCCCCATTTATAGATGTATAGAACGGAAAGTGAATGCGGCGTTTCCACCAAAAACGAATAGAAGATTATTTTGTTGGAAACAAAGATTAAGTGAAAGGAAATATCATGATTAAGAAAATTATGACATTTAAAAAAATTGCAATAGGAGCAAGCATGCTTCTAGGGCTAATGATTACCCCCAATATTGTTCAGGCACAGGCTGCTGTGGAGCCATGGACGGGAACTATTGCCGGCTCAAACATAGATCTTTCGAGCGGCCGTGCTTTGGTCGGAATTAGATCAATGATTAATAAAGGTGAAACCGAAAATGCAGTGCGAGCATCGCAACGGTATGTTAATGAACTAACTAGCGAAACTCGTTCAGGCAGGACTAATAATATTTTATATGATGCTTATAATGCACTTTGTATCAGCTTAACCGCTAACAGTGAATATGAAGATGCACTGGAAGCCTGTAATAATGCCATTGACCATACGCCTAGTCGCTGGCTTGCCCTCAACAGCCGCGGAACGTTGAATTACAAAACTGGAAAATATTCTGATGCCCTAACTGATTATCGAAGTGCACTTGAAAATGCACCTAACCAGGTATCCGCTACAAGAGTAATAGAGCATAATATAAGAATATCTGAAGCCAGAATTTCTGGTAATTAAAGTAACACAATCCAACATTTAGACACATGGCGGTGATAAAAACCTCCATGTGTCTATTTTTTTTCAATAAACACTTTAAAAACCAACAAAAATAATTACTCTGTGTTCATTAAATATTCATCATCTGCCTATTAAATATAAAGTGGCAATGAAAACGTAAATTTATCGAACAAAATGCATCATTATAAAGAAATAAATATTTTGAAAAAATCAAACCTGATAACGATGTTTTTTGTATCTGTCATACTTATATTTATGACGTCCTGTGCCAAGCGCCCTCCTGAGAGCAATCCCGAAGCCCGTCTTACCTACGACGAGGCAAATGATCCGCTTGAACCGATGAACCGACAAATATTTGCCTTTAACATGATGTTTGATGAAGCGATTGTTGAGCCTACAGCAAGATTATATCGCATGTGGGGTCCGCCCGATATCAGGGACGGTATTTCAAACTTTGTCAATAACTGGCAGGAGCCTGTTACTTTTGCCAATGACATACTTCAGGCTGAGCCTAAACGAGCTCAAAATTCATTTTCCAGATTTCTGATTAATTCAACCTTTGGTTTGCTCGGTGTTTTTGACACTGCCGCCAATTGGGGGCTTGATCCACATGATGAAGATTTTGGCCAATCATTTGCCGTTTGGGGAATTCCTGAGGGCCCCTTTATAATGCTTCCACTACTTGGTCCCTCTAACGCCAGAGATTTCTCAGGCTTTATGGTCGATTTCTTTTATGATCCGGTTAGTCTTTGGCTTAATCATAAAAACTGGACCTATGTTCGTTATGGCCGCCTCGCGCTTCGCGGGCTTATTTACCGTGAAGAAAATCTCGAAACGTTGGATGATTTGAGTAATTCCTCAACTGATTTTTACGCCACCCTTCGTAGTGGTTACCGCCAATTAAGGTTATATGAAATTAATAATGGTGATCTTGATACAAGCCAAGAAGATGATTTATTCGATGAAGAATTCGATGATTTTGATGATGAGTTTCAATTCTAATATTATTTAATCTTGCGCTAATGCCCTTATTATAATTATTATGAGTTCAAAATAAATATATGAGTGCAGTAAATGGAAGATCTACAAAACATCACCAGCGTGGAAAAGAAACGTCAGAATGCTATCAAAGCAAGCAGAACTATGCTTCTGATGCAATGGCCAGCCTATACTGTACTTGGAATGGTTGGATTAATATTACCAATATTAGGGTCTGTTGATGAAATATCACTCATCGGCACCATCTTGCTTATTACGGCATTAATGCAAATGGTTATAATATTGACATATGGCATAAACCCAGGATTTGGATGGCGGTTATTTGTCATGAGCGTCACTTTTCTAGCCTTTGCATTGATAATAAATGATTGGGTTGCCAGTTTTTTTACCATTGAACAAATTCTCGGTGGATATCTTGCCGGCACGGGTGGCTATATTGTAATCGAAGGACGTTATTCATTCTCAAGCCGTCATATAGAAAGCGTTGTTTATTGCGGTTATTTTGCTGGTGTTATGGGCCTGATGCTCTTCACAGGATGGCCGGACCTGACATGGTGGTCGCCCACTCTCGCGCTGAGCTTATATTTACTGGCCATTGGTCACACGGCGCGTGTCTTTGTTTATAAAGAAAAAAATCTAAAACCTTAAATGGGAAGTTCATTGAACTCTGCCATATCCTGATCAACTTTTCGTTATCTTACGGCATTCAAATTGACTCGTATAATTTTCTATTATACGCTTAAAAATATAATTAATATTAAATCAGCTTGCGGGAGCGACCATCATGAAAAAAATTCTAACAAAAAATCTAATAGGATCAATAATTATTGCTGTTTTTTATATGATTCCTGCCACAGTACAAGCACAAGTAGACAGTTCTCAGGGTAGAAGTGCTGGCCAAGTAATTGAAAATTCTGAAAATAATTTAAATGCTATGAAAAGAATTCGCTCTCTCATCAATGAAGGTGACTTTGAAAGAGCGGAAAGTAGATCTCGTAGAATTATTAGAACAGAAGACAGAAATAAAAGAGGCGGAATGGGGAAAACTGAATTTTATAAGGAAGTTTATAATTGCCTCTGCGTAAGTTTGACGGGTCTGGGAAAAGTTGATGATGCAATGGAAGCCTGTAATACATCAATAGGACATTCCCCGAAACATTGGGAAAGCCTGAAAAGTCGCGCCACTTTATATTATATGACACAGAATTTCCCTAAATCTCTTGAGGATTTCACATCATCCCTAGAAAATGCCCCTGATAACGAAGCACTGACCAATGTCTTAAAACAAAATATTGGTGTTGTTAAGTCCAAGATACAGTAACAGCCATATTCGACTTGATATGAGGGTCTTTATCCATAGAAGGGATAAATGTTGTTAAATTTTTCTAAAATATCTTTTATCGCCACTGTATTTTTATCACTGTCAATAATGATAACAACACCCGCACAAGCACAGACTTCAACGGGAAGAGCGGTGGGTGACACAATAGGGGTGAATAACAATAACGATAACATTAAAACTCTACGAAGGATCCGTGAATATATTGATAAAGGTGAATTTGAAAGCGCCGAGAGACGTGCCAAAAGAGTTATAAGAGCAGAAAACAGAGGGATCAGAAGTGGACTGGGAAAATCTTATTTCTTTAAAGAAGCTCATAATAGCCTCTGCGTAAGTTTGACGGGTCAAGTCAATATTGAAGAAGCAATGCAAGCCTGCAATCAATCACTCGAACATTCCCCGAAACATTGGGAAAGCCTAAAAAGTCGCGCCATATTATATTATATGACGAAGGATTTCCCTAAATCCCTTGAAGATTTCACCTCAGCACTGAAAAATGCCCCGAACAACGAAGCAATCCGTGCCGCATTAAGTCAAAATATTTCAGTAGTAAAATCAAAATAAACCCACCATTACGAGCCTTAAGATATGATTTTGATCTAGCGGGTAAGCTTTTTATACTGCATTTTATGAGGGCGGTCTGCGGCCGCACCTAATCTTCTGTGGCGGTCTGCTTCATAATCTTCGTAATTTCCTTCAAACCATTCCACATGGGAATTTCCTTCGAAAGCGAGGATATGTGTAGCGATCCTGTTTAAAAACCACCTATCATGGGAAATGATAACGGCGCAACCGGCAAAGTCTTCAAGTGAAGCTTCAAGCGCACTTAATGTTTCCACATCGAGATCATTGGTTGGCTCATCGAGCAGTAATACATTCGCAGGAGTACGGAGCATTTTCGCCAAGTGAACGCGGTTACGTTCCCCGCCGGAAATCTGACCCAGTTTTTTCTGCTGGTCTGTTCCTTTGAAATTAAAGTTACCGACATAAGCACGGGTTGGAACTTTACGGCCGTTAAAATCAAACATATCAAGACCGTCAGAAATTTCTTCCCACACGGTTTTATTATCATTAAGTCCGTCCCGGCTTTGATCCACGTGTCCAAGAAGCACCGTTTCACCAATTTTCAATGAACCAGAATCCGGCTGCTCCACACCCATGATCATCTTAAACAGTGTTGTTTTACCTGCACCGTTAGCGCCGATGATACCGACGATACCCCCTGGTGGAAGTCTAAACTCCAACTCATCAATAAGCAGACGATCATCAAAACCTTTACATAGTTTTTCCGCTTCTATTACCACACCACCAAGGCGCGGGCCTACTGGAATTTGAATTTGCGCTTCGCCGTTGCTGCCATCCTGCGCCGCGGCAAGTAGATCATCATAAGCATTAATACGGGCCTTACTTTTTGCCTGACGCGCTTTTGGTGATTGCTGGATCCATTTAAGTTCCCGCTTCATTGTCCGCTTGCGGCCTGCTTCCATTCTTTCTTCCTGGATGAGGCGTTTTTCTTTTTGCTCAAGCCATGATGAATAATGTCCCTCATAAGGAATGGCACGTCCCCGGTCAATTTCAAGCACCCAGTTCACCACATTATCAAGGAAGTAACGATCATGGGTTACCAGAATAACAGTACCGTCATATTCCTTAAGATGGTTTTCAAGCCAAGCAACAGATTCCGCATCCAAATGGTTGGTTGGTTCATCAAGAAGAAGTATTTCAGGCTTTTCAAGCAGAAGTCGACAAAGGGCGACCCGGCGTCTCTCACCACCAGAGAGAACATTTACGTCAGCATCCTTCGGTGGGCATCTGAGTGCTTCCATAGCAAGTTCTACTCTGCTTTCAAGATCCCAGGCATCCGCAGCATCAATTTGATCCTGAAGCTCACCCTGCTTGGCAATAAGGTCGTTCATTTCATCGTCGGACATAGGTTCGGCAAATTTAGCGCTAATCTCGTTAAACTCGTCAACGACCCTTTTAATTTCGCCCATACCTTCCATGACATTTTCGAAAACGGACTTTGTTGGATCAAGATGCGGTTCCTGTTCCAGATAACCAACACGCACCCCTTCAGCGGCCCATGCTTCACCGACATAATCCTTATCAATACCGGCAATAATTTTCATCAATGTGGATTTACCGGCACCATTAACACCAATCACGGCTATTTTTGCATCCGGCAAAAATGACAGCGTAACATCACTAAAAGTTGGCTTCGCGCCCGGGTAAGTTTTACCAAGGCCTTTCATTACATAGCTATATTTATAGGATGCCATTTTCGTCTCACATTCATTTAAATAAAATCGAGCCTGTATAACGCATAGTCATCATATTAAGCAAACATAAAAAAATCCCCCGCGAGAATGCAGGGGATTAAATTATTTAGTGTTACTGGTAATTGTTATGGATTGGAAAACTTAAGAATAAAGCGGCTTGTTTTCCCACGTACAGAAGGATCAAAAACAGATATTGATTTATCATCCGTATCATTTTTAAGAATATCAAGTTCACCTTCAAGTTTAAATCCGGCCTTCGCCATTTCACTTTTGACAATTGCGCTATCAATGCGGTGCTCTACATTACCTGAAGAGCTTGGTGCACCGTCCATTGCCTGATGATCAATAACCGCCATAGTGCCGCCTGGTTTAAGAGCCTTACGGTACATGGCAAGAATACGGTCAAGATCAACATCAAACGGCTCATAATAAAAATCATGAAAATTCTGGATCAGAAACACATAATCAAGTGTATTTTCCTTGAGCTCCAGACTATTGAAACTTGCATAAATCGGCACAACATTGCTCATATGTGCGGAATTACGGATTGTCTTAGCATACGCATTATCCGGGTCCATCCCGGCGTTTGGAAACAAATGTGCAAGAACGCGTCCATCATCACCGACAACACCGGCAAGAATTTCAGCATAAAATCCACCGCTTGAAACCATATCTAGCACGGTATCGCCTGGTGCAACGCCCATGAATTTAACCACGCTACCAGGCATTCTGGCGGCGTCACGCACACTATTTGCTTCCGCGCGAGCCGGATTAGCAACTGCAGCATCAACGAGTGCATCGTTACTTTGCGCTTGTACTGAACCATTGATTAAGTAACCAAAGGAAACGCATACCATTACTATTTTTAAAATCTTAGACATCATTATTATTCTCCATTATTATTATATTTTTTTAAATTGCCCTTCGAACATAAGGATAACAAAAAATCAATACGGATTATAGCATTAAATCCAGCGTCTTACCTTTTTCTTATAGTCGGAATATTCTTCGCCGAATTTCTGTTGCAGATAGGCTTCTTCTTTTTTGATCACCATGTTGGTCATAATATAAAGAATAGGAACCAGCATCAAAAGCATCCAAAGATTGTCAAAATATAATGAAGCAGATATTAAAAACATATTTGCTGCTAAATATATAGGATTACGGCTATAGCCATATATTCCACCGGTATATATTTTAACGGGCGTCGCGTGAACACTGGGGCTCTGTTTATTTTTGCGAAACGTCTTTCCCGCGGCGATAAAAACCACCACCCCTATTACCAAAATAAGAATAGCGATATTTCCCAACATTTCCCCTCTCCCAAAAGAAAGCCTGTAAATATAATTAAGCCCGATTGAAATCAAAACCGCGACGATATAAAATACTGGTGGATGCGTGATAATCCCTGGATTATCTTTTTGCTCTGTCATATTTTCCTCCTGATATTATTGCTGATAAACGATATTACCCCCGACTATGGTCATAAGTACTTTGCCCTTAAATAATTCTGCTGGAACATTCTCTCCTACATTAAGCACGTCCATATCGACGACCGTTATGTCTGCCCATTTGCCAGCCTCAAGTGTACCAGTGTCTTTTTCAAGAAAAGCAGCATATGCAGCACCTGTAGTATATCCACGAACGGCTTCTTCTGCTGATAATTTTTCATCAGGATACCATCCTTCGCCATCCTCAAGGTCTTTGCTCTTTCTGGTAATGGCTGAATGTAGTCCGTAAAAAACATTCCAGTCATAACCCATTAAATCTGATCCAAAAGCAAGTGGCACATTATTACGGCGAAATGTGCGCCATGCGTATGCGCCTTTGGCCCGTTCTGCACCAACCCGGTCCACGGTCCATAGCTTATCCTCTGCGACAAACGGTGGCTGTACAGCTGCTATGATATCCAGATCGTCATATAGTTTGAAATCATCCGCATGGACCACTTGCGCATGTTCAATACGGTGTCGGTTTTTTTGCAACTCAGGATTTATAGCGAAATTATCACGGAAGAAATGAAGCACTTCCCGGTTGCCGCCATCACCGATCGCGTGAACATTAACCTGAAAGCCCGCTTGCACCATAGAGCCTATTTCATTGACAAAAAATCCATAATCTTCACCTGAAACACCGATCGTTCCCGGACTATCTGAATATTCTTCCAATAGCTTTGCACCGCGCGCGCCGAGTGATCCGTCATAATAACCTTTGACAGAATTAACGAAAAGCATGTTGCTTTCGTATTTGGCTGGGCCAGTTTTTTTCCAACTCTCCATCTGCGGCTTATCGCGACCACTGATCATGGCATAAACCCGGATCGGTAAACTGCCTTCCTGTTCCATCGCCTGAAAAGCATCCATCATCGGCGTGTGAGCGCCGGCCTGATGAACGGTAGTAAAACCAGATTTCGCCATGGCATCCAGCCCATTTCCAAGACGTCGTTTCCAACGGTCCTGGGAGAGTTCAGGAATAGCATTTCGATAAAGCGTCACACCGCGGTTACTTACCCTACCCGTCGGTTCGCCATTTTCATCACGGTGAATAATACCGCCCGTTGGATTTTCAGCATCTCGTGTTATACCCGCTTCAATCATGGCAAGCTTATTACCATAAGCGGAAAAACCAGTTGAGCCATCCATATAAACTGGATTATCAGGCACCATTTCAGAAATGATTTTATAGGTCGGGTTTTTATCAGCCCATTTTCCTTCGTCATAACCACGGGCAACAATCCATTCGCCTTTTGGAATGTTATTTGCTTTTATGTAATCAACAACACGTCCCGCCGCTTCCTCCTCGGTCTCAACACCAAACAAATCGACATTTTCAAAAGTAGCGCCCAGTTCTTCAATATGTGTATGGCTATCCACCAGACCCGGCAGGATATAAGCACCATTTAAATCTACTATTTCTGTATCGACACCTTTATAAGTCATCATTTCAACAGACGTTCCAACCGCTATGATACTGCCGTCTTTTATTGCAACGGCTTCCCCGTCCGGCGTCCACACACCGTTATTATAGGGCGCATCACTTGCAGGCACTCCTTCCACTGATGGCTCAGCCCATGAAAATGAATAGAGTTTTCCATTATCTAATATTGTATCAGCCATTACTTTTTGCTGAACTGTTTCCCGTTCAGCACAAGAACTAATCAGTAAAATGGAAAATAATAAAAGTCCTACTTTATTAATCATTTTTATAAACCACATTTCCTGCTGAAATTGTCATGACCACTTCCCCGCCCAGAAGGTCGCTCGGGCTTTTGGTGCCAACGTTTAAGATGTCCATATTTAAAACGGTGATGTCTGCCCATTTTCCCGCCTCAAGCGTACCTGCTTCATTTTCCACAAATCCGGCGTAAGCGGCACCGCTAGTATAACCGCGCACGGCTTCTTCTGATGTTAGCTTTTCTTCCGGATACCATCCTCCTTCTGGCTGACCGTCCGTGCTTTGACGGGTGATCGCAGAATGAAGGCCGTAGAAAATATTCCAGCTATAGCCCATCAAATCAGAACCAAAGGCCAGCGGCACATTATTACGGCGGAACGTGCGCCATGCATAAGCACCCTTGGCGCGCTCCGCCCCAATACGGTCAACGGTCCAGACTTTATCTTCTGCAACAAACGGTGGCTGCACGGCAGCGATGATATCAAGCTCATCATAAAGCTTAAAATCATCCGGATGAACGACTTGTGCATGTTCAATACGGTGACGAAGTTTTTGAAGCTCCGGGTTTTTCGCAAAATTATCTTTAAAGAAATGAAGCACCTCACGGTTAGCACCATCACCAATGGCGTGGATATTTACCTGAAATCCTGCTTGCAATATTGCACTTACTTCTTTTGGCAAGAAACCATATTCTTCACCGGATACACCAATTTGTCCTGGCATGTCGGAATATTCCTCGACCAGCTTGGCACCACGGGCGCCGAGTGAGCCATCAAAATATCCCTTCACCGAATGAACAAACAATTTATTGCTATCATATTTAACGGGACCCGTTTTAATCCAATCTTCCATCTGCACAACATCCCGGCCACTGATCATGGCGCTGACACGGATTTGAAGCTCACCCGCATCGTTAAGACCTTGGTATGCGTCCATGATCGGCGTGCCGGCACCAGCGTGATGAACCATGGAATAACCATCATTGGCCATCAACTGAAGTCCGTTTTTAAGACGGGTCATCATGCGTTCGTGTGATAGTGGCGGCACCGCGGCACGGTATAGCGCAACACCGCGATTACGAACGGCACCATTAGGCTCACCATTTTCATAACGGTGAATGATACCGCCTGTTGGATTTTCACTGTCTTTAGTAATACCAGTTCGTTCCATCGCCATTTTATTACCCCATGCACCAAAACCATTGGTTCCGTCCATGAGCACTGGGTAATCAGGAACCCTTTCCGTCAGAAGTTTTTCTGTTGGGTAATTATCGGCCCAACGCCCCTCATCCCAGCCACGGGCGACAATCCACTGACCTTTAGGTGGATTATATTTTTCAATATGGTCGACGACGCGTTGAACGGCCTCCTCTTCGCTCTCAACACCCTTTAGATTAACATCATCAAGCGTTGCGCCAAGTTCTTCAATATGAGTATGGGTATCAACAAAGCCTGGATAAATATAGGCGCCCTTAACATCAAGCACTTCTGTCGCCGCTCCTTTGTAGGCGGCCATATCATCTGATGAGCCAACAGCAATAATCATTCCATCTTTTATGGCAATTGCTTCTGCGTCCGCTGACCATGTTCCGTCCAGAAACGGAGCATCGCTTGCGGGCACACCTTCCACTGATGGCTCGCCCCATGAAAATGAATATATATTCCCATTTTCCAGAACCATGTCTGCTTTAATGTTTTCATTTGATGATTGCTGCGCGCATCCCATCAGGACAAGAGCCAGGATCAAAGCCCCGATTATTCTTAACATTATTTTCTCTTCTAATTATTTGGTAAAAACTGTGTTTAATATTTTTTCCAACCATAGCTGATCCACTTGGTCAAAGGTAGATATTTTTGTGCTGTCCACATCAAATACGGCAATAAGCGCACCAGCTTTATTAAAGACCGGCACCACAATCTCCGAGTTGGTCTTACTGTCACAGGCAATATGACCGGCAAACGCGTGAACATCATCAACGATCTGCGTTTTGCCTGATAGTGCGGCCTCTCCGCAAACACCGCGCCCGTAAGCAATACGTAAACAGCCAAGTGTGCCCTGATAAGGGCCGACCACCAGTTCGTTCTCTTTTTCAGGGTCAACCAGATAAAATCCGACCCAGTAAAAATCTTCGAAGGCAAAATTAAGGAGACAGGATACAGAGGCCATATTGGCAATAACGTTATTTTCCCCGTCTGTAACACTATAAATTTCAGCCTCAGCTTGCCGGTAAAGTGATTCTTTTCCCATCGGTAACACACCTATATAACAGTTTATGCCCTATGTATAACACCTCTTGGCATAATAAATCCAAAAAATAATAATATTTAAAGCACTGATTCATAAGGATTTTATTTTTTTATAACAAAAAACATTTCAAATTTAATTGACAAAATATGTTTTGGTGTTATATATAACTACAACACTTGAACACTAAAACACAAAGACACCCAATTAAAGGAACTTAAAATGTTTAATTTATACTCAAATGCAATCGACAGCGATGGCTTTATGGGCCTTGTGTCAAAAAATAATAACACGACCGACAAAAAATATGAAAGTGCCAGCCGCAGAGTAGTTTCAGATTTCACCGTCCTTAGCCTACTAATTTTGGCCGCTATCTCTAGCGGTAGCGAGAATCAGTTAAATAATGAAATACAAAAAATATCTACGATCACATCTTACACTTCTGTAATTTAAAGAGTATCGCAGACCAATATAGATCAAAACAGCATGATTGGAAAATGCAGTGACAGAACAATGGAATGATGACAGACCAATTTACCTCCAGCTCAAGGATCAGATCCTGACCATGATTATGGATGGAGTACTGAACGAGGGAGAAGCTCTCCCGTCGGTCAGAAAGGTCGCCGTAGAATATCAGATTAACCCAATCACAGCCTCAAAAGCCTACGCAGAACTCGTAGATGATGGCCTTGTAGAAAAACGCAGGGGACTTGGAATGTTTATTTTAGACGGAGCAAGAAAGAACTTGCTAGCAGCAGAACAAAAATCCTTTTTGGAAGTTGAATGGCCGAAAATTGTCGAACGGATTTCAAGACTGGGTCTTGATACGAAAACTTTACTGAGTTCGTCGGTCCATAATGGTTCCGCGCAAGATGAAAAAGAATAAGAGGACACAACAATGACAAATTATATCAGCGCAAAATCACTAAATAAATCATTCGGCAAATTTGAAGCCCTGAAAGACGTCAATGTGACCATTGACAAAGGACAGATCGTTGGCCTTATCGGATCGAACGGTGCAGGTAAAACCACATTGATCAATGCTCTTCTCGGTCTTAGCTCATATGAAGGCGAGCTTAGTGTACTTGGACTTGATCCACACTCTCAACGCGATGAACTTATGAAAGAAGTTTGCTTTATATCCGATGTGGCAACACTGCCTGGCTGGATTAAAGTAGAGCAAGCCGTAGATTTCGTTGGAGGCGTGCATAAAAGCTTTAACCGCGAAAAGGCCCTTGGATTTTTAAGCCAGACATCTATTCCACTGGATAAGAAAGTCAGCAAACTTTCAAAAGGCATGGTCGTACAGCTTCACCTCGCTCTTATCATGTCAATTGATGCGAAAATTCTCGTTCTTGATGAACCGACACTGGGTCTCGATATTATTTACCGTAAGACTTTTTATGATCAACTGCTTGAGGATTATTTTGATGAAGAAAGAACCATCATCATCACCACTCATCAGGTCGACGAAATAGAAAATATCCTGACCGATGTGATCTTCATCAAAGACGGCAGAATAATGTATGACGCCAGCATGGATGAAACACTAGATACCTGGAAAGTGCTAGAGCCAACCAATGAACATATTGACGAAGCACGCGCCCTTTCTCCTTACCGAGAAAAGAACTCCCTTGGCCGCACCAGCTTAATTTACAAAGGCCAGGATAAAGAGACTTTAAAACAGTTTGGCGACGTAAGCCGTCTCTCTTTATCTGATCTTTTCGTAACATTGATGAGCGGAGAATAATCATGGCTAATAATTTGAAAATGAAACGCAAAAATATCCACACACTGATTAATATTGGATTGATTACTTTTCTCATTTTAGTGGCGACCATCGGCATGGCGGGCCTTACCCAGACCAGCTATGGCACTGAATTAACCGAAATGGGCAAATCCATTTTCAGTGATAAAATTATGGTTTGTGCCATTGGCCAATGCCTTTTTGTCTAAGTAGAAATAAGATAATAAAACGGAGAATAAAATGTTTTCTAACCTAACAGCAATAAATGGCTATAACCCTATTAAAGCCCTTTTCCTAAAAGAATTCTGGGACAACAAACGCGCCATCTTTACCACACCGATGGTTATTACGGGCTTATTTATATTCTTTGCAATAGTCGCAATGATAAACGGCAGCGGCATGATGTTCGACGGCGTTTCCATGAATGACCATTTGTCAAACAATACGGAATTTGATGAAAAATCGTCTGCTATTATGACAGGTATTTTAATGGTATCCCCAATGGTACTAATGATTTCGGTTGGCTTTAGCATGGTCTTTACCGCTCTATCGGTACTTTTTGATGAAAGAAAAGACAAAAGTATCCTGTTCTGGAAATCCATGCCAGTATCCGACACTCAGGAAGTTCTGGTAAAACTTGCAACAGTGGTCGTTGTCACCCCTGTGATTGCCATAGGATTTGCCCTTATTATTCAATTTTTCACAACCTTTATGTTGGGCGCAATAGTAAGCATAAATACAGATTACAGTGCATGGGATCTTGTTTTCACGAACATCAATTACCTAGCTGTAATCATAGGCGACATTGTACCAGTCTTTGTCATTATACTTTGGACTTTGCCGATATTTACATATTTCATGCTTGTATCAAGCTTTTCAAGACGCTCACCATTTCTACTAGCCTTTATCATTCCGGTACTCGGCGTCGTTATTGAAAAAATATTTTTCGACTCTGAACAGATACTACGGGTCATTGCCTCTCGCTTCACATATCTGGAAAAATATGGCGATCGCTACGATATAGATGATGGTGGCAATATGATCGAAGCCGTCACTGGCTTACTTGGAAGCCTCGGCGAGCCTTCCCTCTGGATTGGAATAATAGTCGCAGCAGCAATGATCGCAGGCAGCATTCAGATCAGAAAACGTAACAGTATCACTTAACCCTAACCCTTAACCCCCAGGGCGAGAAATCCCTCCCGCCCGATATCTTCCACACTAACCCCGACCCTTAAAAGGTCGGGGCTTTTTTTTGCCTAAAACAAATTCCGGTAAAGCATCTGGCTTGAAACGAAAAACAGAAATAATCCGAATGCCAGATGTAGTTTTTTCTGATCTAGTGCGTGGGCTATTTTGGCGCCTAGCGGAGCCGCCAGATAGGAAGCGGGGGCGATAATACCAAGGCCGACCATACTGACATAGCCGATATTGCCCGGCGGCAAACCTTCAACATTTAATCCGAGTAACATAAAGCTGATAGTACCAGGGATAGCAATGAGGGCGCCGAAAATGGATGCGGTACTCACCGCACGGTGAATGGGCAGGCCGAAAAGCGTAAGAAAACTAACCCCCATAACACCGCCGCCAATTCCCATCATGCTCGAAATACTTCCCATGGCAAATGGAATGAGCTGTATAGCAGGGTGATCCGGAATGCCGTCTCTTACATTTTTTGATTTACTTCTAAACAGCATTTTTAGGGCAACAAAAAAAGCCAGAAATGCAAAAATAGTAATTAGCACTTTGCCATCGAGCTTTGATGCGCCCCAACTGCCCAGTGCCGCGCCGATGAAAATCGCCGGCGTCCAGCTTTTTATAACCTTGATATCTACGGTGCCGCGACTGTGATGGGCGCGAACCGATGAAAGCGAGGTTGGAATAATGATCGCCAGCGATGTGGCAATGGCAATATGCATTCTGACCGCTTCATCAACACCAAAAAAGGCGAGCGAAAATTCGAGTATCGGCACGATGATAATGCCGCCGCCAATTCCCAGCAACCCCGCCATCATTCCAGCCACTAATCCAGACGCTAGCATAATAGCGATAAGCGGCAAGAATTCAGATAATTCGTTCAAGAAAAACTTTCCCCAATAGCTTTGATCCGTTCAACCATTGAAAAAAGCCCATTAGTACGCATGGGGGATAGATGCTGTGCCAGCCCCAGTTCAGTGAGGATTGATGTAGCATCAGTGTTTCCTATTTCCCCAGGTGTTTTTCCTGAAAAAATCATCAGTATGATCGCGACTAGACCGCGCACGATATGGGCGTCACTATCGCCCCTGAATATAATTTTGCCGTCTTCTTTGCTATAAACCAGCCATACTTTGCTCATGCATCCTCGAACGAGGTTGGCGTCCGTCTGATCCTTCTCATCAAAATCAGGTAGCTTACGGCCAAGATCAATGATATGGCGGTAGCGGTCTTCCCACTCGTCCATAAATTCAAAAGTTTCTTTTACGTCATCAATATTCATTATTAGAACTCACCCTTTAATGCCTTATTTATATCAGCACTTTTTTATTAAGTATAAAATATATTCTTCACCTTCAGTGACATTTTCAATGCTATGCCCCGCCTCACGGCAAAAATTTGGAATGTCAATCAGGGTCATAGGATCTGTCGCAATAAGTTCAACTATTTCGCCGATACCAATATTTTCCATCATCCGTCTCAAGCGCAGCACCGGCAGCGGACATTTATGCCCACTCACATCGAGATTGTGTTTTGCTTTACTAAAAGTCATCCTGCCATTCCAATAATGTCACATTTAAGTTTACTAGAGCTGATTTAGCAATTAGTTTTAGTTCACGCAAAGAATAAAAGATAAAAAATGGCAGAAAATTCCGGAATATTAGTTCAATCTCTATATCTAATCGTTTCTTTCAATGGTGAATTGATGGAAATAATTGGCCTTTCTCTTTATGTCAGCCTGTCGGCGCTGCTCATTGCGGCGCTGATCGGGCTTCCTATTGGCTCCCTTCTGGCAACGAAAAATTTTTTCGGATCAAAAATCCTCAATATAATTATTAATGCCTTTATGGGATTACCGCCGGTGGTCGCTGGCCTGATGGTATATATGATTTTATCAAGAAGCGGGCCGCTTGGCCTGCTCGGGCTGCTCTATACACCACAAGCGATGATCATTGCTCAAACACTTTTAATTTTCCCAATTCTTACTGCGTTGAGCAGGCAAATCATCGAAGAAATGAATAACGAATATGATGAACTTTTAATGTCTCTCAAAGTATCCGCCTGGACGAGAATTAAAACACTGCTCTGGGAAAGCCGTGTTAGCCTGCTTACGGTGCTTCTTGCCGGATTTGGCCGGGCCATTGCCGAGGTAGGCGCCGTGATGATTGTCGGCGGTAATATTGAACACAGCACCCGGACCATGACCACATCCATCCAGATGGAAATAAGCAAGGGAAATCTCGAGCTCGCAATGGCGCTTGGTATTATTCTGCTCGTTATTTCACTGGCGGTAAATATTTTGATGCATTTCATCAAAAGTCATTATCAAAAAACACAAGGGAATTTCCGTGATGAATGATGATATCGCCCTTTGCTTAAATAAAGTCAGCTATAGCCACGACAAAGGTAAAGCTTTACATGAAACATCGCTCAACATTAAAAAGGCTAAAACTACGGTCATTTTAGGCCCCAACGGCGCTGGCAAAAGCATATTATTAAAACTGTGTCACGGTCTCGTTTCACCAAGTTCTGGTGAAATTAAGTCTCAGGATAATGACGCTAACTACGCTATGGTCTTTCCAAAGCCTACTTTCTTAAGACGCACCACGTTGCAAAATCTAACTTATGTACTTGATCTTATGAATACGGATGATGACGAAAAATTATCAAAGGCTGAAAACGCCTTAAAAGAATTTTCCATGGACAAATTCGCCGATCATCCAGCGCGGCTTCTTTCAAGTGGAGAAAAACAGCGCCTATCGCTCATCCGCGCTCTGCTGCTTGAACCGGATATTCTTTTTCTTGATGAACCGACATCAAATCTCGACCCGAAAGCGACGGCAACGCTCGAAAATATGATTTCAAAAAGTCACGAAAATAAAATGACAATTGTCATGGCCACGCATGATCTGATGCAGGCAAAAAGACTGGCGGACCAGATCATCTTCATCGAAAATGGAACCGTGGTGGAAATATCTGAAACGGCAGCGTTTTTTAAAAATCCCAAAAGTGAGCAAGGACAAAAGTTCATTGAAGGAAGACTATAACCATGAAAATAAAATATTTATTTTTATGTGCGGTCATAGTCGCAGCCTTTAGCTATTTACTCTTAGCGCAAGATGAGCGACCGTTCACTTTAATGGCGACGACCACAACACAGGATTCTGGCCTGCTTGGTATTCTAATCCCTGAACTTGAAAAAGACACCGGGCTTGATATTAATGTCATTGCCTTTGGCACCGGAAAAGTACTTCGGTCCGCAATGGACGGTAATTCTGATCTCATTTTCGTACATGATCCTTACGGTGAACAAATATTTATGGATCAAGGTCACGGCACTAAACGGATACCTATAATGAGAAATGATTTTGTCATCGTTGGCCCTTCTGCTGATCCTGCCAATATAAAAAACAGTCTTGACGCGGTGCAAGCTTTTGAGGCCATTTTTAAATCAAATTCATTTTTTGTATCGCGCGGCGACGACAGCGGCACCCATAAGGCCGAGTTACGGATTTGGCAGAAAAGCACTATAAATCCAGACCAGTTTATACCTGGAAATTATATGCCAACAGGCGCGGGAATGGGCAGAAGCCTTAATATTGCGGTTGAAAAATCAGCCTACATTTTGTCAGATCATGCCACCTGGCTCACTTTTCAAAATAAAGATGATTTATCTGTCCTTTACGAAAATGATGTACACCTTAAAAACATCTATAGCATTATCAGTGTAAACGCTGACCGACATTCCCATATTTCAGCCGAAAAACAAAATATTGTCATAAATTGGTTTCTGTCAAACAAATCAAAACAATTAATCGAAGACTTCAAAAATAAGGGAAAACAGCTTTACTTCCCGCTCAATTAAATATTTTCATCTAGAATGTTATAAATTAACGCAAAATTAAGCTTGTGACACTAAAATTTTCGTCAGTAAACAAAAGATCGGAAACAATGTCTCAATTGGGTAAAAGTGTTATGACATTAGGCCAAGATGAACCGGAGAGTCTATTTGATGCTCAGTGTATTTTGGATAGCATGTCTTGTGGTGTTGCAATATTTAACCAAAACTTGGAATTGGTAAATTGGAACTCTAGTTTTTCCCAACAGCTTAAAATCAATAATGACGATCTCGAAGCCGGATACTCCCTTGAAGATATTTTCACATTATCTGCCAGTGATGCAGAACTGACTGATGAAAATAATAAAACCATAGCTCTGATGCAGGAAATGTATCAGGAAACAGATGCTGCCGGTTCATTTAACTGGGTTTATAAATACCAGATTAAAAAAAATAAAACTATAGAACTAAACACAGAATTTTTCCCGGGCAGAGGCATTATAATTTCGCTGACCAACGCCAATAGTCGTGCTGACAACCAACTTATTGAGTTTCAGGCAGCAAAAGATTATCTGGAATCGCAAACAAGTGAAGCCATTCACGTGGCAGAGGATCTTGCATTTGCTCAGGAAGAAGCGGCAAACTCAGCACAAAAAATTCAAACCATATTAAATGCTATGGAAGAGGGTCTTGTAACAGTTGATAATAACGGTTTTATTTTAACAGCCAATAATGCCATGTCTGTTATTTTCGGTTATGCTCCCTCTGAATTTAACGGAATGGAACTTCAAAAGCTGATCATTTCTAAAGATTTAAGCAACTCAGAGGGAATCAGAAACCTTCTGAACGAGCAAGTTGACGGTTTTAATGTTTATAAATCTGAAGAAGTCGGTAAGAGAAAAGATGGCGATTCAATCCCGCTTAAAGTTGACATCCGCGAAGTATTCCTAGAACAGAAAAAACATTACACCGTTTTATTTAGAAATGTAACAGAACAACATGAAGCTGAAAAAATCATCCGCCATATGGCATGGCATGACAGCTTAACGGGACTTGCCAACCGGAATTTACTTTCCGAACGCCTTGATGATGCGTTGAAAATGGCCCGAAGGCTAAATAAAAAAGTAGCTGTAATGCTACTTGATTTGGATAAGTTCAAACCCGTAAATGACCTTTATGGCCATTCTACCGGTGACAAACTATTAAAAGTGGTCGCAGAACGGTTGCTCAAATGTGCCCGTGAAGTTGACACAGTCGCCAGGCTAGGTGGAGACGAATTTGCTATCGTATTTACGAATATTGAAGAAGATAATAATATAATAATTATCGCAGACCGCATCATAGACAGTATCCAACAACCAACAGAAATAGATGGTAATGTCATTCAGATTGGCACAAGTATCGGCATAAGCTTCTTCCCCGATGATGCGGACACACCAAATGAACTCATCCGCATGGCAGATATGGCTCTCTATCAGGCCAAGGATGATGGCAGACGAATTTACCGACTTTATGATCCGCAAATGGACGCTGAAACTAAAAACCAAAAGCAGATGGAAATCGATTTAAGTAAGGCACTCGAAAATAATGAGCTCCTGCTTCATTATCAGCCACAAATCGATGCTATAAGCGACAAAATGGTCTGTGTTGAAGCCCTTATCCGTTGGCAGCATCCTGAAAAGGGCATGATATCGCCTTACAACTTTATTCCTATCGCAGAACTAAGCGGACTGATGATACCGATCGGGCAATGGGTATTAAATACGGCCTGTTTGGCTGCAAAAGGTTGGCAGAATCAAGGCCTTCCTAAAATCAAAGTCAGTGTTAATATTTCCGCACGGCAATTCCACGCTGATAATTTTGTTGAAACAATAGAACATGCCATAAATATTTCTCAATTAGAGCCATGCTGGTTAGAACTTGAAATCACAGAAGGTATCGTTATTAAGAATACTGATAGCGTGGTTATGAAACTTGAAAGATTAAAAGCACTGGGTGTATATCTATCAATTGATGACTTTGGTACTGGCTATTCTTCACTGGCTTATCTAAAACGTTTCCCGGTCAATAAATTAAAAATTGACCAGTCCTTCATCCGTAACATCCATGAAGATCATGATGATGCCGCCATTACCGATGCGGTTATCCGCCTAGGCCACAGTCTTGGACTAACGGTTGTAGCAGAAGGTGTTGAAACCGAAGAACATGTTAAAATTCTTAAAGAAAAAGGCTGCGATATATTCCAGGGCTATTTTTTCTGTCGACCAATTGATAATGACGCCATAATTGAATTTCAAGAAAACGCAGCAAAATAATAACTTTAGAATTTTCTAGTTACCCTCGTCTTCATCATCTGGAAATAAGCTCTCGTTTATATTTTTGACATATTCCCACTCATAAAGAGTTTGCCACGCCCCTACCGCGCCTGCTTTTACGTCCCGTCTTTGGTGAGTATTGAGTAATTTACCATCTTCCTGACGCTGCCAGATAAGCATATATTCATATCCACCAATATTTTCTTCACTACTCAGCACGAACTTATCCTTTTCAGGACCGCCTTTTAAAATTTGAACACCGGCCTGATTATCAACCCACATCTGCACCCAGTTCGTACCGTTAAAGGCCGTCAGACTTTTACCATACATACGAAAAGGCACAAAATTAGAGGAGAAATGATCATTGAGAGAAATCCAGCTCTGCTGAATAGCACAGCCCTTGAGCGTTCGTCCTATTCTGTCAAACCCAACAAGCGTCCCGCTTGACTTTTCGTATACCATCCAGTCCCCTACGATAAAATCAAGTTCCCGGTAAAAAGGGACGGCACACGGAACAACCAAATCGCCCGAACGCTGTGCCAGAACCGGTGAGCTGCTCCATAGCGATATCACGATGCTGATTACCGTTAAAAATGCCTTTTTCATTTTTCTTGTCTCTCCCGATGATTTAATTCCAATATATCCATAACACTGTGATAAGTCTTACTTAAAATAACAATCGCTAGCAATATGATTGAAAAAAATGCGAAAGCCATGGTTTAAAATACCCGATGCTGTTCCCTCTGGATCACATATCGCCATCATTGGCGGTGGGATTGGCGGCGTTACAGCATTAGATCACTTGCTTAAAGCGGGCTATAAAGTCACTTTAATTGAAAAAAGTGATTACTTGCTAAGCGCTGCGTCCGGTAATCCGGCCGCTATTCTTGATCCCTATATCAGTTTGGGAGAAACTAACGAAAAATCTTTTTACTTAAAAGCTTATCAATATGCCCTTCAGTATTATAAAAATCTAGGCGAAGATATTTTTATACCTTGCGGTCTATCAAAAATAGCCAAAAACGAACAAGAACTTAACCGCTTTAAAAAATTAGCCCCTCAATATTCAAATGATTTGATGTCTATTGATAAAGACAAATTGATCTTTCCCAAAAGCGGTTATGTCATCCCCAAACATCTTTCGGCCAGGTTTGAAGAAAGCGCCAATATCCTGCTCAACACAGCGGTCACTGAAATTAATTTAAATGATGATAATAGCTGGTCATTATTCACAAGCGATAAAATACAAATTCTAAAAGTCGATGCTGTCATTTTATCTAACAGCTATAATGTCGAAAACCTCAAGCAGACTGAGCATTTAAAACTTGATAAAGTGGCTGGGCAAATATCATATATATCGCCTGAATATAGTGATAATAGTATATTATGTTCAAATACTTACCTAACCCCAAAAGTCATGACACCCGCAGGAGAAGCCAACATTTGCGGTGCGACATTTGAAAAAAATGGGACACTCGACATTACTGATGCCGCACATAACAAAAATTTGGAAAATGCTCCCTACCGCTTTAGTAATCCTGATATTTTAGGTGGTCGAAGAGCCATACGGGCCATTTCCCATGATCATCTACCGCTCTGCGGACCGGTGGCGGATTATAAAAAATATCTATCTGGTTATGACACCCTTCACCACGGTCCGGGCCACAAATCATTTGCTGATGCCAGCTATCATCCTAACTTATTTGTCTGTGCAGGACTTGGCGCAAGAGGCTTTCTGAGTGCGCCAATCCTCGGAAAATATTTGGCTTCTATGGTTGGTGGCAACGAACTCCCTTTTGAAGAAAAAATCTGTCACGCCATTCACCCTGCCCGTTTCATTATTCGAAATTTGTCAAAAAAATAGACAATGAGCCCATGACAATTTAACATGAATAAAATTAAAAATTGCTGAGAAAAACGCAGAGAAAAACAATGTCTGAAAATAAAATATACCCTGTAAAAAACAATATTTCCGCTAATGCGCTTATTAATAATGAAGAGTATCTGGCGCAATATAACAAATCCATTTCCGATCCTGAAGCATTTTGGGATGATATGGCCGGGCGTATTGACTGGATCAAGCCATACACGCAGGTAAAAGATGTCTCGTTTGCTAAAGAAGATCTCCATATCAAGTGGTATCATGACGGTACCTTGAACGCCTGCGTCAATTGCGTTGACCGGCACTTGGAAAGCCGCGGCGATCAAACGGCAATTATCTTCGAAGGCGACGACCCAACTGTTTCGCGAAATATTACCTACCGAGAATTATATGAAGAAGTATGCCGCTTCGCTAATGTCTTAAAAAGCAGAGGCGCGAAGAAAGGCGACCGCATAACCCTTTATATGCCAATGATCCCCGAAGCGGTATATGCCATGTTGGCCTGCGCGCGTATCGGCGCTATCCATTCGATCGTATTTGGTGGCTTTTCACCGGATGCCCTTGCCGGACGGCTGATTGATTGCGATAGTCATATTGTTATTACCGCAGATGAAGGTGTGCGCGGCGCAAAGCCAATCCCGCTTAAAAACAATGTCGATAAAGCGCTTGAAAATCCTGATACAATTGTCGAAACAGTGATCGTTGTTAAGGCAACAGGCGCTGATGTCGGTTTTAAGGAAGGTCGTGATGTCTGGTACCGTGAAGCGGCCAAAGCAGTATCCACAGACTGTCCCGCCGAAGAAATGAACGCGGAAGACCCGCTCTTTATCCTTTATACTTCCGGTTCCACAGGTCAGCCAAAAGGCGTAATGCACACAACAGGTGGTTATATGGTTTTTGCCAGCATGACCCACCAATATGTGTTTGATTATCATGATGGTGACGTTTATTGGTGCACGGCTGATGTTGGATGGGTTACCGGACATAGCTATATTGTTTATGGCCCGCTTGCTAACGGCGCAACGACACTGGTTTTTGAAGGGGTACCTAATTATCCCGACGCATCCCGTTTCTGGCAAGTATGCGATAAGCATAAAGTTAATATATTTTACACTGCACCAACCGCAATTCGCGCCCTAATGGGAGCCGGCGATGAGTTTGTAAAAAAATGTGACCGCAGTTCGCTTAGAATTCTCGGCAGTGTCGGTGAGCCAATAAATCCTGAAGCCTGGAACTGGTATTATGAAGTTGTAGGTGACAGTCGTTGCCCGATCGTTGATACATGGTGGCAAACGGAAACCGGCGGCATTATGATTACACCGCTACCCGGCGCCACCGCGTTAAAACCGGGCAGTGCCACGAGACCGTTTTTTGGTGTCAATCTGGAGCTTGTCGATAATGATGGAAATGTGCGTGAAGGCGCCGCTGAAGGTAATCTTTGCATAACAGACAGCTGGCCCGGGCAAATGAGAACGCTATATGGTGATCATGACCGCTTTGTCCAAACTTACTTTTCAACATATGATGGCAAATATTTTACCGGCGATGGATGTCGGCGTGATGAGGACGGTTATTACTGGATCACGGGGCGCGTGGATGATGTCATTAACGTCTCGGGCCACCGCATGGGAACCGCGGAGGTGGAAAGCGCACTAGTGGCCCACCCAGACGTAGCGGAGGCCGCCGTGGTCGGCTTCCCCCATGATATTAAAGGACAAGGCATTTACGCTTACGTTACCCTGATGGACGGGCACGAGCCGGGCGAAGGTTTTAGAAAAATGCTGGTTGGCTGGGTGCGTAAAGAAATCGGCCCGATCGCGACACCGGAACATATTCAGTTTGCCCCAGGGCTACCCAAAACACGCTCCGGTAAAATTATGCGGCGAATACTAAGGAAAATAGCCGCGGATGATTTTGGCGATCTCGGCGACACATCAACGTTGGCAGATCCTAGTGTGGTTGACGATTTAATAGAAAATAGAAAGAAGTAATAGTCAAAGCGTCTCTGAAGCAACTACTTCAGCCATCCTCATGGCTTTTGATGCTTCTCTTCTATTACCAAGCAACGTATAAATTTCACTTTTTAATGTATAAAATCGTGCTTCATCTTCTTTTTTATTTATCGCGTATTTTATATGATCTAGAGCCGTTTTATACTGGGTTCTCTCAAGGAAAATCTGCGCCTGTGCATATCTAAAATATGGGTTCTTAGCTTGGTAAGTTTTTGCAAGTCTCCTATAAAAACCAACACGCGAGCTATTGCCGGTCTGTTGATACAGATAGGTTAAATTACTTAAAGCAGAACTGTTTCTCATATCCAGCTCTAAGGCTTTAAAATAGGCTTTTTCAGCGTGATCATTATATCCCGCACGGCGATATAACACACCAAGATTTCCCCATAGGTCTGCTTCCCGCGGGGCTAATTCAATACCCTTTACGAAATACTTAAAGGCTTCTTCATACTGCTTTTCCACCAATAGTTCCGCGGCTATATTGCCGTAATATAGACCAATAACATGATCTTCCTCTAACATCTTCTTATCAATGCTACGGTTCAGGGCAACCCGATCTATATCGACATCATATATGCCTATTTTATAAATCTCGAGGTGAATATTGACATGTCTGCTTTGAATATAAATCTCATCATTCGCAGTATCCCATTCTGGAATTTTAAAAACTTCTTGAAAATTAGTATTTAATCCGGCTCTCTTGGCAAACGCTGTATAAAGCAAGCTAAATCCGAGACAATTTGCGGAACTCTTCTCAAATACTTCTTGTGCGGTGAATGTCTGAGTAAAGGCAATTCACTTTATCGTGAAAGTAGTTGATGCGCATTTTGCGTTAAAATTTGTTGCTTTTCGTCATCCGAAAGTCTGGTTTGCGAAATGACTCGAAGTCCGGTTTCTGCAGAAAATATCGGTGTATCCGTGCCGACAATAAGTCTATCAACCCCGTAAACCTCAGCCGCCAGTTCAATGGCTCGCGGACCTAGTGACGATGTGTCGAAATATAGATTTTCTTTTCGGCACGGCGGCAATTTAGCATCGGGAAAGCGTGCTTCCACCGTATGATGCATCCGTTCAACCACCATCGGGAACGTGCCGCCAAGATTAGCAATATGAACTGTCATATCCGGATAAGCATTCAGAAAGTCCGTATATAATAGCGTAATCAGCGCCAGAGAAACCGTATGCTGTACTCCTAATGCACCACGGGCAATAAGTAGTTCATCAGGGTCACTCGGGCGCGTATCAAGAACCGGAAACTCGTCCGCCCGCCAACCCGGATGAATGAAAAAATGCAGTTTCTTCTCATTGGCATATTTAAAAAGCGGTTTTAATTCATTGGCGTGATCAAGTGATAAAAATGAATTATTAGGAAGGATCGCACCAATAAAGCCAAAATCCTCAACGCATCTTTTTAGCTCACCGAGCATCGCATCATTATCCGCAAGGGGAAGAGCCGCAAGTCCATAAATTCGGTTATTATATTTTGCACATTCTTGCGCCAGGCCGTCATTGCTGGCCTTAACCATTGGCAGCGACTGATCAAGTGGCAGATAATCAACACCGAGAAGTCCGGGAAGTGAGATAACCTGTTTTTCAATTCCCACATGATCGAGATATTCTATACGCTGCGCCATATCGTAATAGGCCCTTGAGTAAGGGAGCGTACTGACCGGCATATGATAAAGAGGACCGTTCTCACCATCGCTGATACGCGGATCACTCTCGCGTGTTTCGAGCATTTCCATTAATTTAGGCGCGATGAAATGTGCGTGAAAATCTATTGCCATGTTATGATTTTTGTAACGCAGCTTTTAAAGCTTTTTTGCGTTTGTTAGAAGCTTTTTTCACATAGGGATAGAAGAACATCCAAATACCAGTGATCCATAAAACGAATAGACTAACCGCGCAGGGTAGCACTACATAATATTTTACGGTGTCACCGAAGTAAGACCCATCATGAAGTTTTTCGAAGAAATCTGAACGGCGCTCGGCGACAGATAAAATATCGCCAGTGGTTGTATCAACCTGCACTTCCCAGCCTTCAAATGTCATGAACTTTACCATACCACGGTCAACCTTATAATCAATGCGATCAAATTCCGACCATTTAAGGCCTGCGGTTTGCGGAGCACTCGTCGCCGCAGCAAGTAATTCCTCGTGTGAAACAATAGGCGTAGCCACATTTTCACCGCGCACACTAGGGGGCTGTATCCAGATAAAATCTTTCTTTAACTGCAAAAACAATCCCGACACAATCAACAGCAATATCGGCATAGCAATAAAAATAGAAAGCCCGTTATGGATGGTACGGTTTAATTTGTTGTACGTCATGTGACACTCATTAAATAATTTATCTGAGCGGTAATTTACCAATTTGGCTAAAAACTTCAATGACTATGATAAAATTTATTTAATGATCAGGATTTAACCGTTCTTTCTGGTGGGAAAATGATGGTGACTTTGGTGCCCTTATCAACTTCACTTTCCACTTCTATTTTGCCGTCATGTGAATTAACCATAGCCTTGACGAGGGAAAGACCTAGTCCTGTACCAGGTTGATATATTTGCTGACTTTCATGGCGAACCTGAACAAATGGCTCTAATATATTGGGAAGATCTTCTTCTGATATCCCGATACCATTATCCTCTACAGCTATATTAATTGAACCCTCTTCATCCATAAAGGCTCCAATGGATACACGTCCTTTTGCTTTTGTGAACTTAATTGCATTAGAGAGTAAATTAATAATTATCTGTTTTATACGCCGTTCATCACTTATTAAGTCTGCAATATTTGGTGCAATATTTGTTTTAACTTCGATATTGGCAAAATTAGCTCTTTCCGAAACCATAATTAAGCAACTTTTTATAGCCTTGGAAATATCAACATTTTCTTCCTCAAGTTCAATATCTCTATCATCCTCGATTTTTGCTATATCGAGAATATCTGATATCACCGCCAGTAAATGCTTGCCGGATGAATGAATATCATTGGCATATTCTTTATTTTTAGCGTCGCCGATCGAGCCATGATACTCTTTTTCTAACATCTCTGAAAAACCAATAATCGCATTTAGAGGCGTCCTGAGCTCATGGCTCATATTGGCTAAAAATTCAGTTTTGGAGCGGCTTGATAACTCAGCAACTTCTTTCGCTTTAACAAGTGCTTTTTCATTATCTTTTTGATTTTTTATATCCCTAAGAACAACATTGAAATATGTCTCGCCGTCAATATCCATCTTTGAAACGGATGCCGCAGCCGGAAATTCATGACCCTCTTTATGAAGAGCCATAATTTCACTTCTTTCGTCCATACGTATAAAATCATCTGAACCTTTAGTGAAATCCCCAAGATGTTGATCATGATGTCCTCTGTACCTTTTTGGCATCAATAACTTTATGTTTTTTCCAATCAGTTCATCAGAATCGTAACCAAAAACACGCGTTGCTCCCTCACTGAATAATTTAATATTCCCTGTGCTATCCGTTGCTATTATAGCTTCCGGTGAAAGATGCAGTATATTTGAAAGTTTGCGTTCAGAATCTCTTAATGCTTTTTCTGCATCAATGCTGTCCAATATATTGCCCCGCACCTGTCGGCCCCAGTAACCTATTCCACCGATCCCCATGAACCATAAAATAATATGCGTTTGCGCAAAACTGAGGAAGCTCTCATTTCTACCCTCAATAAATAATTTTAACGGAACAGAGACCCCTACCCCGCCGCGAAAATCACCGTTTTTAAAACCAAGATGTCCGTGACATTTATCACAGCCATCAATCATATACATGGGCCTCATTAAGCGTAAATAATCCTCACCGTCAATTTGTGACACTTCCATCACCTCTTCAGCGCCATCCTTTAACTTAAATAGAGCCTCCCTTTCCCAAGGGTCGGGCGCATTTTCCGGCCTCAATAGGACAAGCCCGGTTATATGGCCTTTAACGCCATAATCACTGGAAAAACTTTCAGTAAGTTGGCGCACCATAAAGGCCGGGTTCATAAGTGTAAGTTCAACGCCGGACGGTGTTTTAATATCACGGTCCTTGATATGGGACATATATTGGCTTGGCTGAGTATACTCGCTTACCGGAACATATAAGCCGCCATGGCTTGTTCCCCAGTTTCTGAAGGCCTGATCTTTATTAAAATTTGCCACGGCCTCGCGGTGAACCAGTTCGTCAGCCTGCTTATCAAGGGTCGTATAGTTCCAAGCGAGCGATGCTAAAATAAGTAGAGTCCACACGAAAAGTGCCCACCGGGCATGGCTCCAGAAAACATTAAGTTCATCAGTTTGATTTATTGGGCTCATTCATATTCCCTAAAATATAAAATGATCATGCTAAATATACATGAAATTAATAAATTAATATATTAAATAAACATTATTAATATATTAATTTTACATATTTTATTTATTTACAACCCATTGATTTAAAATATTAAATTCACTCAATCGATTAATAGAGCGATTAAATAGTGGTGCCCCCAGTCGGACTCGAACCGACACTTCCAAAGGAAACTGGATTTTGAATCCAGCGCGTCTACCAATTCCACCACAGGGGCACTGAGAGGGAAGCTATAAGAATAGCGTATAATATTGGCGCATCATAGCGAGAAGTTTTTTATCGTCAAGTATCAGAATATAAATTAAATTACTTTTTTTTAAGTGGCTTTGCTGTAAAAGTGTGGAGCAATAAAAAAAGGCAAAAACTTTAATGCTGAAAAAGCTATATGACAGGACCATGCTGCTCGCCGATCATCCGAAAGCTCTTTGGATTTTGGCACTGATGTCTTTTGCAGAAAGTTCGTTTTTCCCTATTCCACCTGATGTACTGCTGATCCCGATCATTTTGGCCGCACCGACGCGGGCCTGGCGCATTGCGTTGGTCTGTTCAGTCGCTTCGGTCCTTGGCGGTATATTCGGTTATATAATCGGGGCTTATTTCTTTGATGTTGTTGGTCAACCGATCGTTGACTTTTACCACCTTCAAAGCCAGTTTGAACGCTTTAGCGGCCTTTACAATGAATATGGTGCCGTTATTGTCAGTGTGGCTGGCTTTTCGCCTATCCCCTATAAAGTATTCACCATCGCCAGCGGCGTAACCAACCTGGATCTAACCACCTTTATTATCGCTAGTGCGGTATCAAGAAGCGCGCGTTTTTTCCTGGTTGCAGCTCTTCTTTGGAAATACGGTACACCGATCCGCGAATTTATCGAAAAGCATCTTGCAAAACTTTCGCTTCTATTTTGCATAATTTTGGTTGGCATGTTCGTTTTGCTTAAGTATATTTGAGCCATGATAGGTAAACTTTGGAATTTTTCACTTAGCAATATAACGCCAATAGCCCTGCTCGCTTCCGTAGCGATGCTTGGCGGTGCTTACGGTTTTGAATATATAGCCGGGCTTAATCCGTGTGATCTCTGCTGGCCGCAGCGCTATGCCCACATGGCGGTGATCATTTTTGCCAGCTTCGGGCTTTATATCAGAAAAACCCACAAGGTTAAGTGGCTGCGTTTTAAACTAATGACCACTTTTTCATATTTTATCAGCACCGGATATTCAGGTTATCACGCCGGTGTCGAGCAAAAATGGTGGGAAGGCCCTGATAGCTGCACTTTGCAAGTGAATGAAGCGCTGCAATCATTTGAAAGTTTCTTGAACGAACTAAAAACGGTTGCCCTTGTGCGCTGTGATGAAATCCCGTGGGATCTGTTCGGCATTTCAATGGCTGGCTATAACTTTATAATTTCGCTCATCCTTTCAATTATGCTATGCTTAAGCTTCAAATTAGGCACAGAAAAATGAGCACATTAAAAAACAAAAATGTCCCCGTAGCGATGAGCAAAGAGCAACAGCTCGACCGGATCATCCGCGTTGATCATGCCGGGGAATATGGTGCGGTGCGCATTTATGAAGGTCAGCTCGCCGTGTTTGGTGATAACCATCCCATGTCGGACACCATCAAACATATGAAAGAACAAGAAGATGTCCATCTGGAACGCTTCAATAAACTGATCCGCGAGTATAACGCCCGTCCAACCGTTATCACACCGCTATGGCATATGGCAGGGTTCGCGCTTGGCGCAGGGACCGCGCTTATGGGAACCAAGGCGGCAATGGCTTGCACTGAAGCGGTCGAAGAAGTAATTGATCAGCATTACGCCGATCAGATTGAAAGCCTAGAGGATGATGAAAGCGAGCTAGCAGAAACTTTAGAAAAATTTCGACAGGAAGAAGTTGAACATCGCGAGATCGCCATTAAAAACGGAGCACAGCAAGCACCCGCCCACGGACTATTATACGGTGCCATTAAGCTTGGCGTTAAGGCCGTGATTAAAGTGGCTGAACGTATTTAGATTTTAGCCAAAAACTCCATCGCCTTTTGAAGTCCGTCCGGGCCTATTGAATGCGTAATGCCGGGCGATACGTGATTATCCACATCAAGACCTATATCCTGAAGCGCAATGAACGCTTCATGCATCATCTGAACCGGCACAACATTATCTATATCACCATGAATAAGCACTACTGGCGGCCTAGACGTAATTTCATCTTTCCAATTATCCGGCAGTGTCATCGCGCCAGAAAAACCAATGATTCCACCAATATCCGATGATCTGCGCAGACCAACGTGAAGTGTCATCATGGTACCTTGTGAAAAACCAACCAGAATAAGATCTTTATTCTCAAGCCCGTATCGCTCTAGCTCCTGATCAATAAAATGATCAAGTGTTGGCGCAGCCATAAGCGTTCCACCCAGACGTTCTTCACGGCTTAATGTGCTAAGCGGGAACCACTGATAACCATTTGGCGCACCAAAACATAAATCCGGCGCATTTGGTGAAACATAAGCAGCATTTGGCATTGCCCGCTGAAGGTGCGGCACAAGACCAATTAGATCATCACCGTTTGACCCATAGCCATGACACAGGATGACCAGCTTTTCAGGCTTCCCACCTTCCGGTTCAATACGGGGTCCATTTAACTCTGGTAATTCGCTCATTGGCCTATTACTTTCTTATTTTACATGAAATGACGTTTTACAGTAAAGGCCCCAATGACGCAATCACCGAAAATCATAACCCGTTTTGCCCCAAGCCCAAGTGGTGATCTACATTTGGGTCATGCCTATAGTGCCAAGCTTAATTATGATTTTGCCCGTGATAATGGCGGTGAATTTATTTTGCGTATCGAAGATATCGATCACTTACGCTGCAAAGCTGAACATGAGCAAAGCATATATGATGATCTGGAGTGGCTCGGGCTTAAATGGCCCTTACCCGTGCGCCGTCAATCGGAGCATTTTGATGATTATGCCGCCGCCCTGTCAACGCTTGAGACACAAGGCCTTCTCTATCCCTGTTTTTGCAGCCGCAAAGATATAAAGGCCGAAATAGCCGAAAGCACACGCGCCCCTCACTTAAGGCCAAAGCTTGGCCCCGAAGGGATTATTTATCCCGGCATTTGCCGACCTTTAAGTGCTGACGAGAGGGCCGAGAAAATAGCCAGCGGCATTCCTCATGCCATGCGGCTTGATATGGAAAAAGCACTCTCCCTCGTGAGTGACCCACTCTATTGGACCGACTTGAAAACTGGTGAGCAATTAGCCGATCCTGCTATGCTTGGTGATGTGGTGCTCGCCCGAAAAGATTTCCCGACCAGTTATCATCTGTCCGTTGTCATTGATGATCACCTTCAAAATATTAGTCATGTGATCCGTGGTCAGGATTTATACTATGCCAGCCATTTTCACAGACTACTGCAGTACCTGCTAGGGCTTAACACACTGAGCTATGATCATCATGCTCTGCTTACCACAAAAGACGGTAACCGACTTGCCAAACGCGACAAGTCCATTACCATAAAATCTATTCGTGAAAGTGGTGCGCGCGCTGAGGACCTAGACGCGCTGATTAAAGACTATCTTTAGGGTCTAGACCCTAATTATTTTCGCGCTTTTCCCGCTCGGCTGTGATGATTTTACCGACCTCGCCGCCGACTTCGTTATAGACAAGGAAGCTAAGCACATATTGGGCGATTTTCCATGTTCCGTTCACTTTTTCAAGCGCCCCTGAACCACGAAAACGTCCGCCATTGCGGTTTGAAATACTGGTTTCATCGAACCATGCCACAGAGCCATCCTTGGAAAATCCTATTTTCTTCTGCTCTGAATGATAAGCCCAGCCACCACTTTCAAAACGGCGTCCGACATATTCTATAAATTCCGGCTTTAAGGGCCAGCGTTCCCATTCATCGGTACCTAAAAACACACCATTTTCGGTAAAATGACCAAGGTAGCGGTCTTTATCGGCCTTAGCCGCCGCATCATGAAAATCATCAAGTACAGCGGTAATTGCAGCTTCATCAGCACTATGCTCCTGCGCTATGGCTGGTGAAAAAACCATACATAAGCCAATTATAAACATTACTTTTTTCATTTGTTATCCTTCATCAAAGACGATATTAACCCGGCGATTTCTTTTGCCTTTATTTTCAATTTTAGAAACGCGCAGCGGACCAATTTCAGATGTGTTTTTCACATGTGTGCCGCCGCATGGCTGAAGATCAACCGCGTCCCCCACTTTCATCAGACGCACACGTCCGCCTTTTCGTGGGGGCTTTACCGACATGGTACGAACCAGTTCTTCATTCGCGTCCATTTCATCGTCACTTATCCATGACGATGTCACCTCATGATTGCCAATTCTATAGGCGTTGATCTTTTCGCTAATTTCTTCCTTATCGAGCTTCATTTCACCAATATCAAAATCAAGTCGACTTTTTATGGCACCGATCTGCCCGCCGGTCACCCCGCACGGCACAGCCGCACAAAGAAGATGAAGCCCCGTATGCATACGCATATGCAGGTAACGGCGCTCCCAATCAAGGGCCATTGTCACATCACTACCTTCATCCGGAAGGCTCTGACCTTCGGCCGGAACATGGACAATCTCACCCGTTTCCCGGTCATAAACCGTGGTGGCAATGGTGATATCATTTATTTTACCGCTATCGCCCGGCTGTCCGCCGCCGGTTGGATAAAATATCGTTTTATCAAGAACAATGCCGCCAAGGTCATTAATTTTAACAACCTTGGCATCACATGTTTTTAAATACGCGTCTTCTCTGAATAGTTCTTCAGTCATATTAATACCGCCAGCTCGTTAGGTCGGCCCCTTCAGGGGCGCTTTCTTCTATCCGTTTCATTATTTTATCCACATACATGAAATTATAATTTAACCGCGAGACGCCATTACCATTTTCATGGTCGCCGTTCCAGCAATGCTCGGCCCTATCACCATAATCCACATCACCAGCGTAATAAGGATTGGTGGTATTTTCCAAAAACTCTTCGGTAAGATAGACGGCATTATTAAGATAATAATTATCCATATCGCCCACATAAATATTGACCTTGCCTTCAAGTTTGGGACCCAGTGTTGCCCAGTCGCGCTTCATTATGTAACTAAGGTCAAAGTTCTCGCGCCAATAGTCGGCAACATCATGGTCAATTTCACCGGTCAGTTTATCCCAGATACGTTTTGGATAGCCGTCTTCACCCATTGGTGAATAGGTCGCTTCCCAAATATCATACTGACGTCCACTACGGGACTTGCTGGCTACTACCGCTTCAAGACGGTTATCTTCACCGATTGTGTACTTGATATTACCCAGATAATCACGCTGACCAGGGCGTGGCTTTTTCAAAAAGTCACTATCATAATAGTAAGCGTTTTCATCTTCATATAAATTCATTGCCGTATAAGCACGAAAATCAATCGGGTCCGGACATGCGGCAAAGGCACCGTTATATTCATCAGGATAAAACACCTGCACCGCCAACGCTTCCCAGCCGCCGGTTGATCCGCCGTATGTAAAGCGGCTCCAGCCTTCGCCGATCCCTCTAAATTCTTTTTCAATATGCGGGATCAGCTCATAAGTGAGCGCATCGCCATATGGTCCCTGACTAGCCGAATTAACCGCATAACTGTCATCATAATAAGGGGTAGCATGCTGAATTTCGATCGCAATAAAGCGCGGGAAATCATCGCTTGTCCATTTTTTATAAAAATCATAAGCCGCCTGTGCCTGATAAACATTATAGCCGTCCCAGTCAAAACGCGCACTGTATGTGGGTTTCATATTCGGGTCTGGCGGTGTTTCGCTAAATCCGCCGAAATCAGCCGGGAAATGGCCATGAAAAACCATTATTGGGTAATTCGCTTCCGGATGCTCGTCAAAGCCTTCGGGAAGTAGAATATGAGCGCCAAGCTCCACATCTTCGCCCCAAAATTCGCTCAGCAGATCACTTTTCATTTTGATGTGCTTGATATATTTGCTGTCCATTGGTGGCGCGATCGGCAGAATTTCCTGGTCCATGGTAATGTTGATATTTTGTACGCCATTTTCAGAAATAGTCACTTTTTGCGGCGCACTGTAAAAATTACCCGGCTTTCTGTTCCATTTCTGCCCTTCACCCATTTCAGGGGGAAGTGATACGGTTTTGCCGTTGGATAGATTAAAATCCTTATAACGGTTAATCACCGCCTGAACATAATAATCACCAGCCGGCACGTCATTTAAACTATCGAACGGAAAACCAAGCACGCTGCTATCAACTGTCTGGGCTGTGCCCGGTTGCCAATCGACCACATCGAGCCCAAAAATGATCTGACCCTTTGCGCTAGGGTTAATTTGAAAACGCGGTTCTGAACCATCATTATTGGCCAGCATCACAAGCAATCGCCCATCCTGTTCCCCGCCAAGTGACGCCGGAAAGTCAACCGAAACGGTTACATCATTACCGCTTGTTACTTCTGCAGTATTTTCACATGCCGTTAAGGCAAATGTTGCTACTATCATAAATATTATTTTATTCATCGCTCATCCCTTTTTATTTGATAAAAATAATATTACAGACTTTGTCATAAAAGACCATATGTAACCTCAATATTGCTTTAATAATTCGCGAGCAGGCTATATGCTCATAGCCAAACATCGGGAGAGACTAATGAAAAACTGGTTGAATATGATCTTTGTCGCCGTTGCAGCGGCTGGCGGATATTTGATGGCGGTAAAAAATATCAACGAGAATAATGGCTCTGATTTTGCTGTAACTCTGGCGAATGCCAGCTATATCGAACTAACCCATGTGATGCACGAAGGCATTCCAAGTGGCCCAGGACCAGAGACGCCGAGCATTGATATGCTGCTCAGTCACATAGAAGGCGAAGGCGTGATGAGCGGTACTGGCTCAATCCACCGTTATAGTTTTCCCGGCCAGTGGGGCACCCATGTTGACCCACCGATACATTTTATTGAAGGGGGCAGAACCCTGACCGACATTTCGCTCTCCGAGATGGTCTTGCCACTGATCGTGCTTGATGTTTCTGATAAGGTAAGGGAAAATCCAGATTATCAGATATCGCTGCAGGATGTAGCAGAATGGGAAGACGTCAATGGCATAATCCCGGAAAAAACCTTCGTTGCCCTACGCACCGACTGGTCAAAAAGATGGCCCGATATTGATCAAATCCGCAATTGGGACGATGAAGGTAAAAGCCATTCACCGGGCTGGAGCATGGAAGTGCTCAAATATCTGGCGACAAATCGAAATGTAACGGCAATTGGTCACGAAACCATGGATACGGACACTGGAAGCCTTGCCGCAATTGGCGAGTATCCGCTTGAAACTTATTTTCTGGCTCAAGATAAATATCAAATTGAAAATATGACAGCACTTGATCAGTTACCGCCAACGGGGGCATTTATTGTTGCAACCTGGGCACTACCAAAAGATGGCGACGGATTTCCAGCACGGGTTTTTGCGATAATTCCTTAATTAAATATTGAAAACTATGCTAGATATTCCCGTGCTTTAGCTTATATTGAAGACTTGAAATAACCAATAGGAGCCAGCATATGACCATATTAAAAATTATTATTGGCATCAGTGTCGCTATTACCGTTGTCATTATGTTTGCCGGTGCTTTTACCATGACCAAAGCCGAAGATACTGGCCATAAAAGCAATATGATGATGCGCTACAGAGTAGCATCACAGTTTGTTACAGTTTTGTTGATCATTCTTTATCTTTGGCTTAATCAATAATGGTCAAATTGGATAAGATTTATACGCGAGGTGGTGATAAGGGAGAAACATCGCTAACGGACGGGACCCGTGCAAAAAAATATGCCCCGCGCGTCGAAGCTTACGGATCGATTGACGAAAGCAATGCGGCAATTGGACTGGCCCGACTTCATACGTCTGGTGCCGCGGATGAAAAGCTGGCCCGCATTCAAAATGATCTCTTTGATTTAGGCGCCGATGTGTCCCTTCCTGCAGGAACGAAGTTTGAAGAACAGGCTCTTAGGATTTCTCAAACGCAAATTGACCGGCTTGAGCAGGAAATAGATCAGATGAATGAAAATCTTGATCCTTTGAAATCTTTCACGCTTCCTGGTGGCTCGCCCGCTTCCGCCTTCCTGCACCAAGCAAGAACCGTTACTAGACGTGCTGAAAGGTTACTTGTAAAAGTCGCAGAGCAAGAGGCGATTTCACCACTTGCAATAAAATATTTAAACCGTCTTTCCGATCATTTATTTGTTCTAAGCAGAAAAACAAATAATGATGGTAAAGATGACGTATTATGGATACCCGGAGAAAATAGAAAATGAATACTACCGTATGGAAATCAGCCCCGTGGGATGATGTGCTACTACTTGAAAATTCACTAAACGAAGAAGAACGCATGATCCGTGATCAGGCGGCCTCATTTTGTCAAAGTGAACTTATGCCCGGCATATTAGAGGCCAACCGCCATGAGATTTTTGACCGTGATCTAATGACCAAAATGGGCGAAATGGGTTTCCTCGGACCAACCATTGATGGCTATGACTGCGCCGGTGTCGGTTATGTTTCCTACGGTCTTATTGCACGCGAAGTAGAGCGGGTCGATAGCGGCTACCGCAGCGCTATGTCCGTGCAAAGCTCGCTCGTGATGTATCCAATTTATGCTTATGGCTCGGAAGCTCAAAAAAATAAATTCCTGCCAAAACTTGCCAGTGCCGAGTGGATTGGTTGTTTCGGCCTTACTGAGCCAAATTCAGGATCAGACCCGTCAAGCATGCAAACCCGAGCGAAGACTGTCGACGGCGGATATATACTGAGCGGCACAAAAATGTGGATCACCAATAGTCCGATCGCAGACGTTTTCGTGGTATGGGCAAAGAATGATGACGGCACCGTGCGCGGTTTCATACTTGAAAAAGCCATGGACGGGTTAAGCGCGCCAAAGATCGAAGGTAAATTTTCACTACGGGCTTCGGTGACCGGTGAAATTGTTATGGAAGATGTGTTTGTGCCCGAAGAAAATATGCTGGCTGGCGTTGAAGGAATGAAGGGCCCACTTGGCTGCCTGTCCAATGCCCGCTACGGAATTGCCTGGGGTGCGCTTGGCGCGGCCGAATTTTGCTGGCATGCGGCGCGTCAATATACCCTTGACCGTAAACAGTTTGGAAAACCGCTCGCGGCAAACCAACTGATCCAGAAAAAACTTGCGGATATGCAGACGGAAATCACCCTCGGTCTTCATGGTTGTCTTCAGGCGGGCAGACTGCTTGACCAACAAATGTTATCGCCCGATGCCATTTCACTGCTGAAGCGAAACAATTGCGGCAAATCACTTGATATAGCAAGAACCGCGCGGGATATGCACGGCGGCAACGGTATTGCTGATGAATTTCATGTAATCCGTCATGCTATGAACCTGGAAGCGGTGAATACCTACGAAGGAACCCACGACGTTCATGCGCTTATCCTTGGTCGTTTGCAAACGGGTATAAACGCTTTTTAAAAAGTTCCCTGAAGATAGACGGTATATTCCCGCACGTAATTCCACTGGCGGTTTTCATAATGGTCTAGCTCTTTATAACGGATATGGTCCTTATAAAAATCTGTTTGAAGGTCATATCTAAGCGGTGTCAGATGCTCAAACAAGAAAATCAGTTTTAAATCACCAAATATTTTAAACTCGGCAAACACTTCATAAAGATCACCATTATAGGATTCGTCAACCTGGTCAATTTCATGACTATTAGCATAACCTTTTATGGTTCCTTTTGCGCCGTAAGACATGTTCCATTTGGTAATGTCATGGCGAAAATTAAGTTTAATTTCTTGTTCCGGGGTCCATTTAAAGGAACGGTTTATGCCGCTAAACTGGTCAATGACATCGGACTTTTCATATTTATAATCTATACTAAAAACAGCTTCCGGCAGGCCTATAAACCCTAAACGAAGACTGCCTGATGCTTTTAAGCCGTATGATCTAGCTTTTGGTATATTTCCCGATACTGACGTAAAATCAAGATCCGCACGCGGGATTGCCGCGCCGCCCGCGTCAAAGAATTCCGTAAAATCGACAAGATCTATCTGATCCTTTATATCACGGTAAAAAACCTCTATTTGTGCGGCCCCCGCATCATTAGGCAGACGGTGCTCGTAAGCCAGACTGTAATTCCATGATTTTTCAGGAACAATTCCGGTGTTGCCAAGCTTAATCCGGTCAAGCCCCACATCATATTTTGCGACAAAGTTTTGAAAATCAAGCTGACTTATTTTCTTTTCAACCGAAGCCCTAATCTGGTCATTGGCCGTAAGATCATAGCGGAAGTCTACCCGCGGCTTTAAAAAATTAAACTTTTTACTGCGCTCAATATTGGCCCCGCTAAGGGGAACTGTAAGAGAGCTTATTTTTGAAAATTCACCAACAAGAGAGCTTTGTAAAACTGCTTTTGAGGAAATATTATAAGTATGGTTTGCGAAAATTTCATAGCGGTTTTCTTTTACCGAAACATCATCATTAGTGTTAAGGGCAAAGGCACCAGTTTGATATGTTTCCTGCGTAAATGTTTGATCATAATTATTAATCGCCGCTTCGACACCCACTTCTATAATCTGGCTAGTGCTTAAGTTACCGGTAAAGGACGTACGGAGAATTTTTTCCTGCTTCACTCGGTATTGATCGTTGCGAAATATGGGCACGATGCCTGCGGCTGGCGTATTATCAAAATGTTCCTGCTTATCGATACGGTCGCGGTTAGCAATGAATAAAGTTTTCCACGTTCCTAAGCCACCAATTGCCTTTGTGTAATCACCGCCGATTTCCCATTTTTGCGACTTCTGATCCTCGGCCCAGTTTTGCAAGACCTTGGGCTGGTTTAAGTCCCTGGTAAAGCGCGGTTCACGCTTAGTGAATTTGCCGGGTTCAAACTGACCATTAAGGCGAAACTCATCGCCGTTTTGCGCACTATAGGTTAGGTTGCCATTAAATTTTAATGTCTTGAATAAATTATCGGCACGCCGCTGCGCGTCAGCAAAAAACACATCATCAGGAGTATAACTTTGGTCAGTACGGTGTTCGATATGTTGACCCTGTCTTACTTGTGCGCCGATTATATAATCAATATTTCCTTTTGAGCTATTATGTGAAACCTGAACATCCGGTGATAAAGCATAGTTTTCGGAATAACGGCCGCCTACTTTCCAGAAAGTGCTCGACGTTGCTGCGCCGCCTGCCATTATCACATTAATAACGAGCCCCTGACTTTGAACATCGAGATCACTGGATGCGCCGCGTATTATTTCCACCCGCTCAACGGTCGATGCAGAAATGCGCGCAAGAGTGTCACCAATATTATTGGCTTTACCGGACAGGCGTTTATTATTAATCAGTATCTGATCACCGCCAGCACCAAAGCCGCGTTCCTGCTGACCACCCTGGTTTGTGCCACCACTGCCGCCGCCTTGGCGGCGATTGGCATCAAGGATCGCCTGAACGCCGGGTACGCGTTGAAGCATATCAAACAAAGTGACCGGGTCATATTTTATGAAATAATCTTTTTCGTATGTGACAACCGATTGATCATCACTGGCTGACTGAGCAAAGGCAGTAGAACATAAAAGTGTAGATATAATGAGCGGTTTTAACAACATAATAACAATCTATAGGTTTAATGATGTTATTATATTGTTAAAAACCTAAAAAGAAAGTCAATTAAAATGTCCCTTGGAGATGTAAGGAATATTCTCTCACGAAACGCCAGCTGCCGGTTTCAAGCTGGGCAAGATCACCGTAGCGGATATGGTCATTATAAACCTTTACATCGGTTGTATATTTGAGCGGGGTAATATGTTCGAACCTCATGATCAGCTTAAAATCATTCCAGATTTTAAGCTCGGCAAAGGCTTCATAAAAATCACCATTATAGGTGCTGGCTACCTCATTAATCTCATGGCGACCACTTGTGCCTTTTATGGTTCCCTTAAAGCCGTAAGATAGTCCCCAATCAGTGATATCATGGCGATAATTAAACGAAAATAAATGTTTTTGTTTATACTTAAAAGGTCGATGAACACCACTAAACTGGTCAATAACATCATTATCTTCATAGGTATAATTAGCACTTATTACCGCTTCGGGAAGGCCTACAAATCCAAGGCGTAAACTACCCGACGTTTTAATACCATATGATCTGGCGGTTGGGATATTACCTGGTTTTGAGATAGGATCTATATCAGCGCGGGGAATTTCGACACCATTCGCATCATAAAATTCGGTAAAATCAACCAATTCGATATAATCCGTCAAATCACGGTAGAAAAACTCAACCTGCAGTGCTCCCGCATCATTTGGTAAGCGGTGCTCATAAGTCAATGAGTAATTCCATGATTTCTCAGGAACAATGCCAGTATTACCGAGGCGAATTACATCGTGGGTAGCATCGTAGGTCGCAACAAAATTCTGAAAATTAAGCTGACTGACCTTTTTTTCTGCCGTCAATCTAAGCTGATCGTGATCAGAAAAGTCATATCTGAAATCAACGCGCGGCTTAAGAAAGCTGAATTTTTTGCTCCGCTCAATATTGCCCCCCGTTAGTGGGATAGTTAATGAGCTGATTTTAGAAAACTCGCCGATTAAGGAACTTTGCAGCACCATCTTAGACGATAAATTATAAGTATGATTGGCAAAAAATTCATAGCGGTTTTCTTTTGCCGAAACATCATCATTGACGTTAAGGGTATAAGCCCCGGCCTCATAATTTTCTTTTTTAAATATCTGGTCAAAATTATTAATCGCCGCTTCGCCGCCAATTTCAATGCTCTGTTTATCCGAGAGCCCCGTTGTCAGAGAGGAACGCAGAATTTTTTCCTGCTTTACGCGATCACCGCTATTTCTGAAAACTGGAACATTGCCACTACCGAACACATCTTCAAATAAATCAATTCCTTCAGAACGGTCTCTGTTGGCAATGAAAAGTGTTTTCCAAGTGCCGATCCCATCGATATTCTTTGTATAATCGCCACCAAATTCCCATTTTTGCAAAGTGGCATCCTGATTCCAGTTCTGGAACTCTCTGGCGTCGCCCGTATCTTCCCTAAAACGCGGCTCATTTACATCGAACTTTATCGGCTCAAACTGTCCATTAAGACGCAGCTCATCACCATTTTCCGCGCTATAAGTAAGATTGCCGTTAAACTTTACATTTTTGGAAACCCTGTCCATTCTTCTTTCTGAAATTTGCGTAAGCGCACCTTCAGGCGAATAAAATTCATCATTACGGTGTTCGATATGCTGGTTCTGTTTTGCCTCAACACCCAGAATATAGTCAACATTACCGCTTGAGCCATTATGAGAAAGCTGCAAATCAGGTGAGAATGCATAACCGTCGGAATACCTTCCTCCCATTTTCCAGAATGTGCTTGAAGTGGACGAGCCTTCTTCCATTATCACATTAATGACAAGCCCCTGGCTTTGAACATCAAGATCACCTGATGCACCACGAATAATTTCCACCCGCTCAACCGTACTGGCAGAAATACGCTGTAATGTGCTATTTATATTGTTGGATTTACCGGCCAGACGTTTATTGTTGATCAAAATCTGGTCGCCGCCGGAACCAAAACCACGTTCCTGCTGACCGCCGCGACTTGTTCCACCGCCGCCACCACCACCGCCACCGCGGTTGGCATCAAGGATAGCTTGAACCCCCGGCACGCGCTGAAGCATATCAAGAAGTGTCACCGGTTCATATTTTATGAAATAATCTTTTTCATATGTAATAACGGACTGATCATCACTGGTCGACTGGCTATATGAAGAAATTGGAGAAAAAGCAACCGAGCATAATAGCCCCGTAATTATCAGTGGTTTTAACATTCTAATTTACACCCGTAAGTTACAGTAATGTTACTATATATCAAAAGATGTATTAGAAAGCTAATTATTTAAATCAAACGCTGTCTTTATCATAATAAAGCCCGACCACATGTTCAGCTTCTGCAAAAAACAACCAGCGTTCAGCCATCATTCCACCAAGGCAGATAAGCGTAATCACCGGCGCCAGAGGAAGGCCATAATAAAGCATGACGGCAGGCAATATAAACCCGCAGCCAAGCGCGAGCCAGCGCATAAGCGCGCGCCGTCCTGATTTAAGCTCATATCCCATTTCACGTTGAAGATAATTTTTTTGGCTGTGGGCCGGCTCAAACGGTTTAGCTTTACCAAAATCAGGCAGACCAAGCGCATCTTCGCGTTTATATTGCCCGCGGTGCTTATCAATATAAATCCAAGTAATGATTTTAACGACAAGCGCGAGCACCAGAAGCCCAACAACCGTCATGAAATGCTGCCAACCTGCGATCATGATATAAGCGACACCGCCAGATGAGAGAGCATAGGCCTGATAACCTATTTTTACCCAAACATTATGCCATGCCGGGATCGATTTAAGCGATGCGTAAATCATACTGGTGGTGAATATCGTAACCACGGAACCAAGGATGCCCAAAACAGCCATCGGCATCACTAAAGATGAGGACCAAACACCAAGATATGCCTGTCCACCAATAATGACCATGGGACCATATGTAAGTATTGCCATAATCCCTTCACGACTTAACCATGAAGAACGCCACTGGCTCAGTGCGCGCCATGCCCGTTCCGGATGACCAAGATGAAGCGTTGATGAAATAAGGCCAATACTGACCAGAATAAACGATAAGGCGGTACCGCTGAAAATTTCATCGTCTGAAAGGCCAGATCCGGCAAGAATGTTTGCGCAGAGCCAGATAAACAAGCCGTAACCCATGCCGGAAAATGTTGTAAATATAATAACTGATATCGCTGGGTGCATGGGACTATCCTGTAAAATCCAATTTTGCCCATTTGGCAAGGGCCTCTTTAACGGTCGATACTTTTTCGGTTAATTTTTTATCCGCGTGCTTTTCGCGCTTAACCGGTGGAAGATATTGATTGACCGGTTTTGTTTCCATCTGGGGAAAGAGATCACGAGCATCATTTTCTGCGGCTAATTGAGACACGTTTGAATTCGGATCAGCAAAATCGCCAAAATGACGTGCGCCTGCCGGACATGTTGAAACACAGGACGGAACGCGGCGTTCTTCCGCAAGGTTTTCATCATAAATTTTATCAACACAGAGCGTACATTTTTGCATCACGCCCGCCGTCGCATCATATTCCCGTGCGCCGTAAGGACAGGCCCATGAACAAAGCTTACAGCCAATGCAAACGTCTGGATTAACCAGAACAATGCCGTCTTCTGTGCGTTTAAGGGAGGCCCCGGTCGGACAAACTGTCACGCACGGCGCATCCTCGCAGTGCAAGCAGGATTTTGGAAAATAAACCGCACGATCAGCTTCATTTTCTTTTTTAAATTCATAGCTGTGAATACGGTTATACCAGACGCCACTCGGATCATCGCCGTACGGTTTTAAATCCGCCATTGGTCCGGTTATGCCGCTGGTGTTCCATTCTTTACAGTTAACAGCGCAGGCATGGCAGCCGACACATATATTAAGATCAATTAGCAGTCCGAGCTTTTTATCGGTTTTTTCAGGAAGACAGGTCATTCTTCGCTCTCCCCTTTTGTTCCGAGCGTTCGTTCATACTCTTCGAAGGTCATATCTTTATCAAAGCCATATTGCAGAATATCTGGTCTTTTATGTTTATCGTAAAATTTAACCGGCTCAAATAGCGGTGCAGTTTCGTCCGTTTGATCATCGGCCCGTTCAATTTTAACACGTGCATCAAACCACGCACCTTGTCCGGTCACAGGATCAGAATTTGATCTTACCTCACCCTCATCTGTCTTTAGATTTTCTGATAAAACATGATTAAGCAGGAAGGCTTTTTTAAATTCCGGTGAATTTTCGTCCAGAGCCCACGCCCCGCGCCGCTTGCCAATGGCGTTCCATGTCCATACTGTGCCGGGGTTTAGGCCGTCCATATATTTGGCTTGCACTTTAACTTCACCGTGCGGGCTTCTTACCCATACCCAGTCAAGATCCTCTATATTTTTCGCTTTGGCAGTTTCGCTATTCATATAGAGATAATTCTGCGACGTAAGCTGGCGGAGCCATGCATTTTGACCACCCCACGAATGATACATATGGGCCGGACGTTGTGTGAGGGCGCTAAGCGGGTATTCCTCAGCGTTGCGGTCAACATGTTCCTGTACCGGATACCATGTGGCCACCGGATTAAAATATTTCTTTATCCGCTCCCGCGCATGTTCCGGCGGCACATGATCACCAAAACCTTCGGCAGCAAGGTGGAATTTTTGTAACATTTCATTATACATATTAAGTACAATTGGCTCAGGACTACCCATCCAGCCCATTTTAGTAGCAGTTTCCAGATATGCTTTGTTGGCGAAACGGTTATATTGCTGCTCTTCTGGAAGCTCAAATTCCCAGTAACACCCATTATCGATATATTTCTTAAGCTGATCTTTGTTGGGTGCGCCTTTGCCGTGGGATTTACCGTCCTCACCGCGCCAGCCAGAAAGCGGCCCAACGCCCGGCGCACGTTCATGGTTAGTCAGGTAATCACTATAGCCGTCTGGATAAAGCGGTTTTCCATTATCATCAACCATACCCGGCAACCCAAGTCGCGCGCCAAGATCCAGAACTACATCCTGAAAAGGTCTCACGTCCCGGTCAGGTTCAATAACCGGCTGACGAATTGAATCGGCGGCAGCTTCCGCCGTGCCAATAGGCCGGTCCAGCATTGATATAGCGTCCCAGCGTTCAAGATAGGTGGTGTCCGGCAATATCAAATCCGCATAGGGAACGGTTTCTGAATAAAAGGCATCGGAATAAATAATATAGGGTATTTTATAGTCGTCCGTCTCAGGGTCTTTATCGGTCATATATTTAATGGCATTTTCCACATTCATAGAAGAATTCCACGCCATGTTAGCCATATACATCATCAGCACGTCAACTTTATAGGGATCGCCCGCCCAGGCATTATGAAGTGCCATATGCATCATGCCATGAATGGCAAGCGGGTATTCCCATGAAAAGGCCTTATCTAGCCTTGTTGGTTCACCATTTTCGTCAACGGCCAGATCTTCCGGGCCTGCAGGAAAACCAAGTGGTTCGGCTGTGCAGACCTCACCCGGTGCAGCGGCTGCCTTGGCATTTTTCTTATGGGGCGGCGTTGGGCGCGGAAATGGTGGTTTATAACGGAACGATCCCGGGCCATCGATGGCACCAAGAACCATTTGAAGCATATGAAGCATGCGGCAGGTTTCGAAGCCGTTTTTATGGGCAGCGATACCGCGCATGGCATGGAAAGAAACCGGGCGACCAACTACTTTATCATGTTTGTTGCCGTAGCTGTCTATCCATTCCTGATCAATGACAATTTCTTCTTCAAAGGCAACCTCTGCCATTTCGGCAGCAATGCGTTCAATGTCGCGGGCTTTAATGCCCGTTTCTTTTTCCACATTGGAAAGCTCATATTTATCACTGAGGAACTCTTTAACAATATGCTGGAAAGCAGGAACCGCAATAGTGCCGTCACCAAGATCATATTCCCCGACCATGGCCGGTTTTGATTTGCCGACTTGCATTTTTTCAATTGTTTTCTTTTCACTGTTATAACACATTGGCTCGCCAGAGCCATTTCGAACAAAAAGACCATGATAAGGCGTTCCCGGGCTATCAATAACAAGCCACGGACTATTGGTATAGCGAATGAGAAAATCCCAATCGATTTTTTCTGCCTTTAGAAGCTCTGCAATGAGGGCACCAATAAAAAGCCCATCCGTTCCCGGCCTGATGCCAAGCCATTCATCAGCAATGGCCGCATAACCCGACTGCACTGGATTAACGGAGACATATTTAGTTCCCTTGCGAGATTTAATGGTGCCTATGCCTTTTTTAATCGGATTACTATCGTGATCTTCAGCGACGCCAAACATCATGAAATATTTTGTCGCGTGCCAGTCTGGCTCGCCAAATTCCCAAAACGATCCACCGATAGTATAAAGCCCGGCTGCCGCCATATTAACGGAGCAAAAACCGCCGTGGGCCGCATAGTTATGAGTGCCGAACTTTGCCGAAAACCATCCTGTCAGGGCCTGACTTTGATCACGGCCAGTGAAAAACGCCAGTCGTTTTGGATCTTTTTCACGAACGGTCCGTAGTTTTTCTGTAGCAATGTCCATGGCTTCGTCCCATGAAATTTCCTCAAACTCCCCACTACCGCGTGGACCAACTCTTTTTAAAGGTGATGTTAATCTGGCTGGCGAATAATGTTGCATAATGCCCGCTGAGCCTTTTGCACATAAAACACCCTTGTTTACCGGATGATCCGGATTGCCTTCAATATATTTAATCCGACCATCTTTAAGGTGGACATTAATTCCACAACGACAAGCGCACATATAGCAAGTTGTTGTTTTTATTGATATATTTTGCTCATTACTCATAAATTAAACAGCCTGATATATTATCCCTAAAGAGGTTATTACTATATTATAATATTATATTATGCATTATGTTCTTTTCCAAAACAAATTCAATCTTTTTTATGACAATTCACTAGACAGACAATAAACGTTATGATATTACATCACAAAATTCGAAATATGTGATCACCGCTAACATTGCTGGAGATTACATTTTTTTAGTAACTGTATAATCAATGAAGAGTAAGGAGACCCCCGTGGTTCTTTCAAAAAAAGCAATAATCGGCCTGACAATGGCGACGCTACTGACGACAACGGCAATGGCACAACAATCAACCACAGACGGAAATTCTTCCACTATTACATATGAAGAAAATTATTTCACAGAGTTTAAACCTGTGACACTTCATGACATGCTTCGTAGCGTACCGGGCACGGCAGCTCTTCTTTCTAGTGCAGATGAACAACTCTCTGGCCGCCGTGTACGTGGTTTTGGCTCTGCCGGTGACCAAATTCTTATCGATGGCAAAAGAATTGCCGGTAAAACAAACTCACTTGGACTTCAGCTTAAAAGAATTCAAGCGACATCCGTAAGCCAAATTGAACTCATTCGCGGCACAAAAGCGGGCCTTGATGTTCAAAGTGAAGGCTTGATCATTAACGTGGTGATGAAAGAAACGGCGTCCAAATCAAACACGGTATGGACATTGGGCGGCGAATATACAGATGGCGCCTCCGTCAATCCACTTGCTAAATTAACACATACCGGTGAAGTAGACAGAGTTAAATACTCGCTCGGTATTGATGCCTCTATTAATGATACACTTAAAAATTATAACGACAGTTTCTTTACTGCCGCCGGGGCACAATATCAAAATAACACCCTCACCAGTAATTCGACCAGAAAAAAAGCATTTGTTAACGGTGGTTTAGAATATAATGCCGAGAACGGAGATGTCCTTCGTCTTAACGGTCAGATTGAATTTGATCAATCCGATAGCGTTGAAACAGATGATCAGATGCATTTGCTTGATAACACTGTTAAATTATATGGTGTAAATACTGATTTCTCAGCGGGTGATGAATATCAAGTGACCAAAGGCGTCACTCACCGTCCACTCCACTGGGAATTTGGCGGCGATTATCAGCATCGTTTTGAAAATGCCGGTCTACTTAAAACATTATTCGTTATTAACAAAGGCAGGCATGATTTTGATACAGCTTTCCAGGGCGCCTTGAATGATGCCGATCTTGCACCAGCCTTTGGTAACTTCGCAACGCGTACCCACGGTGAAAAAATTCTCCGTTCATCACTGACAAATACTTTTGCCAGCGTGCACACAATCGAAGCGGGCGGCGAAATTGCCATTAATGATACAGGCGTTTCAACCATAAGCTCCACTGGTGCTGGCGTAGACATCCCATCTTCAGCCAATGACATTGATGTTCGTGAAAAAAGGTTTGAAGCTTTTATCAGTCATAACTATGCAATCGCCTCTAACATTTCATTACAAAGTTCATTGAATGCCGAATTTTCTAAGATCACGCAAACAGACAACATAAATGACATCCCAAATTTCAGCAGGAACTTTTCTTACCTGAAGCCTCGTGTCAATCTTCGCTATGATGTTGATGGACAAAACCAACTCCGCTTCACAGCAGAACGTAAGATTAGCCAATTAGATTTTGGCGCGTTCGGCAGCAGCTTTGATGCTGAAGACGGTGAAACAGATGGCGGTAACGGTGAACTTCGTCCAGAAGATCGTCTAGAGTTTTCCATAGCTTATGAAAACCGTTTCGCGGATGATCAGGGCTCCTTATCCATTAAAGGGTTTTATAATAAAATCCGTGACCATATTGCCAAAATCGGTGTTTATACGGGTGCGGCTCTAGTTCCAGCCAACATTGATCAGGTTGTTACTAAATCAGTACCAGGCAATATTGGTGATGCAAAAGAATATGGTATTGAAGCAAACGGCAGCTGGCGCCTAAAAGCGCTACAACTACCAAACGCGATTATCAGCGGTAAATATATCCTTCGTGAAACCGAAGTAATGGATCCGTTCCTACTGGTTAATCGCCCTATTCAGTACAAACAAAAACATGAATGGCTTATTACGTTCCAACATGACCTTACTGACATTGGAACATCATACGGTGTTAACATTACCAACAAAGGCGCAGGCGGCGGTTTCGGTGGCGGAACAGGTTTCAGAACCGATGTTATTGAGCATTGGGAAAAAACAAACAAACCAAAAGCGACATTTTATGTTGAACAAAAAGTATTTGGAAACATGAAACTTCGCTTTGACGCTAAAAACATCCTTAAAGCCAAAACCGGATATGATCTGACCAAATACACAGGTAATATCTCACTGGCTGCTGTGAATTATAATGAACTACGCGCCGCTTCAAACGCACGCGTGTTCAAACTTTCACTTCAAGGTTCATTCTAATATCTAAAATTTCCTTGTGAAAATTTTTAGGCCGGGTCAGCACTTTCTGATCCGGCCTTTTTTGTGGCCTCTCTTTGACTTAATTATATTCTTGGCTCATACTGTGAAGAAATTATAATAAGGGAGGAACTATTATGCGTTTATTCACCGCATTAATGCTTGTATTGCTGCCATGCTTTATGTCTGTATCGGCACAGGAAATTACTGTAATAAAAGCCGCCACACTTGAAGAAACAGCCCGTAAAGCCGAACGGGAAAAAACCATTGATATCGCGGTAAGACACGTTGAAACAGCTGACGGTAATTTGGGCGTAGGTGTTCTCCACAGACCGATAATGAAATCTGACGGACCAGTAG
>JABJKT010000040.1 GCA_018660225.1 Kordiimonadaceae bacterium | reverse complement strand
CCGCTTTCGGCGATGCCCATGGCCGCACGAAGTCCGGCACCACCAGCGCCGATAACAATCGCATCATAAACATGATCTTCTATTTCATATGATTTGCTCATTATGTCTAAACCTTACAGCGCAATTTTTAATATGGAGAAAAGGGCCGTGGTCGCCAGAGCAACACAGCCAAATGTGACAATTACCTGAAGGGCCATTTTAGCGCCTTCCGTATGAATATAATCTTCAATGATAACCTGAAGGCCAAGTTTCAGATGATAGATGCCGGTACTGACAAAAAGGATCATAAGAACGGCAACTAGCGGTGAATTCATCCAGTTGATCACTATTTCATAATCAGCCTGGGTCATTTGCACAACACTTGCGACAAACCAAATGGTCAGCGGGATAAGCGCGACGGCGGTTAGTTTCTGCATCCACCAGTGATGGGTGCCGTTTTTTGCTGAACCAAGGCCGCGAACTTTACCGAGAGGGGAACGTAAACTCATCATATCTCTCCTATATCATGCCGTAGCCGACAGCCCATGAAAGGACGGTAAGCATTACGCTGAATAATAAAACCATTTTGCTGGAACGGTGGGTTTCTTCAAGATCAAAACCTTTTCCCATATCCCAGAACAGGTGACGAATACCGTTACAAAGATGCAGCATCAATGAAAAAGTAAAGCCGAGTAGAACTGTTTTTCCGACAATGCTGCTCATGAACATACGAAATTGATCGTAGGCGTCTGGTCCGGTTGCGATGGCAATGATCCACCATGTCATTAATAAAGCGCCACCACCAAGGGCAACGCCCGTTGCGCGGTGAAAGATGGAAAGTGCCATCTCGAGGCTCCATGAATAAATCTGCAAATGCGGCGAGGTGGGCCGCTTGGCATGAGACATATGCTATTCCCTCAGATGAATTAATTTTAACGGAGGAAACCTCCTCCCCTTCAATACCGTTTTTAGCATAATGAGGGGATAGAGCAAGTTATTACAGATAATAATTAATCTTGCTCTTTAATTTTATTCAATTTAATCCATATTCTATATTATGTTCATACAAATTCAAAAAATAGAGACCTTCAATATATGATCAAAAGTATTTTACCGCCTGTAGCAATAAAAAGACCATTTGAGATGGAAATTCACAGACACAAGCGTGTTGATGATTATTACTGGATGCGTGATGATGATCGTGAGGACCCGGAAATTCTCGCCCATCTGGAGGCTGAAAATAATTATCTTAAATCTATGATGTCCCACACAGAGGATTTTCAGGATAAACTTTACGCGGAAATTGTCGGGCGGATTAAAAAAGATGACAGCACGGTTCCGGTTCTAAAAAATAACTATTGGTATCAGGCGAAATATGACGGCGAAAATGAATATCCCGTGCATCAGCGCTGGAAAGACGGCACAGATACGCGTGACGTTTTGTTTGATGTTAATAAAATGGCAGGTGAGCATAGCTATTTTAATTTAAGTGGTTATGCCGTTAGTCCGGATAACAAACTTGCTGCGTTTGGAACGGATACACTCAGCCGCCGTATGTATGTTATGGAAGTAAAAAATTTAAAAACCGGTGACTTGCTTATGGACAAGCTTGAAAGTACATCCGGTGAAGCCGTCTGGGCAAACGATAATGAGCATTTTTTCTATATTAAAAAAGATGAACAGACACTCCTTGGTCAGGAAGTGTTTAGGCACAAACTAGGCACCGACCAAAGCGAAGACAAGCTGGTTTATAAAGAAAAAGATGATAGCTTTTATATGGGACTTTCTAAATCACGCGATGGCAGCGTTATTTATATCCATCATAACAGCACGACTATGGCCGGGGTTTCTATTCTTGATGCAGATGAGCCGCTCGGTGATTTTAAGCCCTTTTTAGCCCGTGAGGCGGATCATGAATACCAAGTCGAAAAAATTGGTGATCAATATTATATACTGACCAACCTACAGGCGACTAATTTTCGCATTATGAAAGTTCATCAAGATAACACTGCTGATAAGACTAAATGGCAGGATGTTATTTCACATGAAGCAGATATTTTTATTGAAGATTTCACCGTTTTTGAAAATTATCTTGTCGTCAGTGAAAAGCAGAACGGTGAAAACCGCATTCGTGTGGTGTCATTGAAAAGTGATCAACGGTATAATTTGGAATTTGATGATTCGGTTTTTAGTGTTTACCTTTCAAACAATCCAGAAGTATCTAGTCGTTCAGTTCGCTTAAATTATAGCTCCATGACCACGCCAAATACGGTTTATGAATTTGATCTGGCAAGCGGGGAAAGAAAGCTCCTTAAACAGGACATTATTTTGGGCGATTTTTCGCCTGAATATTATAAGTCAGAACGTATTTTTATTGAAGCAAGGGACGGCAAAAAGGTTCCAGTATCGATTGTTTACCGAAAAGATATGTATAAAGAAGATGGCTCAAGCCCGCTCTTTCAATATGCCTATGGATCATACGGCATCACTATAGAACCAAATTTCAATGCTTCCCGCCTTAGCCTTCTTGATCGCGGGGTGGTTTACGCTATTGCCCATGTGCGCGGCGGACAAATGCTGGGCCGGCCATGGTATGAGGACGGAAAGCTTTTTAATAAACGCAATAGTTTTACGGATTTCATTGATGTTACCAAAGGATTGGTTTCTGGAAATTATGGCCATAAGGATAAAATATATGCCATGGGTGGCAGTGCGGGTGGGCTGCTCATGGGCGGCGTTCTAAATATGGCACCGGAATTATACCTCGGCGTCGGGGCTCATGTACCATTTGTTGATGTTATGACAACCATGCTTGATACGTCTATTCCGCTGACCACAAATGAATATGATCAATGGGGCAATCCGAATGTAAAAGAATATTACGATTATATGCTTTCCTATTCGCCCTATGATCATGTTGAGAAAAAAGACTACCCACATATTCTGGTAACCACGGGACTACATGATAGTCAGGTGCAATATTTTGAACCAATGAAATGGGTCGCCAAATTACGGGACTATAAAACCGATGATAATAAACTGGTCTTTGAAACCGATATGGAAGCCGGCCACGGCGGCGCCTCCGGAAGGTTCAAACGCTTTAAGCAAATCGCCCTTGAATATGCGTTTCTTTTTGATCTATTGGGGATAAAGGAATAGTCATTTTGACATTCCGGGTGAGGCTGTTAAGGTCATAACTGAAATAATATAAATACTAGGGAAAGAAATATGAAAAAATTAACAATGATGGCTCTTGCCGGGGCAATGATTTCATTTACCGCTTCTGCGCAGGATAGTGCGGTTACGGATGATATGATTGAGCATGCTAATATGCTTGGGCAAAATGCTTTAAAATCCAGTCTGACTGAAGACATAATTACGTCACTGACAACCGAGGTTGGGCACCGCCTTGCGGGAACGGCTAATGATAAAAAGGGACGTGAATGGGCTATGGCTAAAATGCTCGCGATGGGCTATGACCGGGTTTGGGAAGAGCCGGTGACCATTCCGTTATGGCACCGTGGTTCGGCGAGCGTGAGAATTACAGCGCCTTATCAGCAGAATATGGCTATTGTTGCCCTTGGAAATAGTGTCAGAACGCCAGAAGGCGGACTGACGGCGGAAGTTGCACAGTTTGATGAATATAAAGATCTTGTTGCCGCAGCACCAAATAGCCTCAATGGTAAAATTGCTTATGTTTCCCTTCGTATGGACGGCAGTGGACTTAAAGGATATGGCTACGCCGGACAGGCGCGCCGTAATGGTTCAGTTGCAGCAGCCAAGGCTGGCGCTTCAGCGATCATTATTCGCTCCATTGGCTCCGATGATAACCGCACGCCCCATACCGGAAGCATGAACTATGCTGAAGGTGTCACGCAAATTCCAGCCGCCGCAATTTCAAACCCTGATGCTGATCTGCTTGATAATATGCTTAAATACGGTGAGCCGGTAACCATTGAGCTGAACATGACATCTCATTCGCATGACCCTGTTGTGACCTATAACGTACTTGGTGAAATTACAGGAACCGAAGAGCCGGAAAAAGCCGTAATGATTGGCGCTCATCTGGATAGCTGGGATTTGGCTACCGGCGCGCTTGATGATGGCACTGGCGTATCAATTATGATGTCCGCAGGAAAACACATCATTGACGGTGGCATTAAGCCAAAACGGTCTATTCGTGTGATGCTATTTGCTGCAGAGGAAGAAGGCCTTTACGGCGCTCATGAATATGTCCGTGCCCATAAAGAAGATCATAATGATTTTGGTAACACTATTCTTGGTGCAGAATGGGACAGCGGAACGGGCCGTATTATTAATATTGCCCCTGGTGTTGGTCCAACATCCCTTAATGTGGTTCGTGAAATGGGTGCTGTATTCGCGCCTTACGGTGTTTCCACACTTATGACTAATACGGCCAAAGGACAGTCAGATATGTCTGCCCTTGGTAATGCGGGTATGCCAGCGGTTAATTTTGGCATGGAGCCAACCAATTATTTTGATTTCCACCATACACCGAATGATACCCTCGATAAAGTTGACATGCCTGCTATTACGCATAACGCGGCGATTTACGCCATGTTTGCCTGGATGGCGGCGACCGTCGATGTGGATTATCAGAAATAAATCTTAATATCCGGGCCTTTTACCAAAAACAGCGGTGCCGACCCGAACATGGGTGGCGCCGCTTTTTATGGCTTGTTCAAAATCACCGCTCATGCCCATGGATATGATGTCTATTTTATTTCTATCCGCGATGGATTTTAATAGTTTAAAATGTTCCGCGCCGTCTTCATCGAAGGGCGGAATACACATAACACCTTTTACGGGCAGGCCTAGCTCATTGCGGCATAGGGTGATAAAATCATCGGTTTCTTCTGGTGCTATTCCCGCTTTCTGGCTTTCATGGCCAGTATTTACCTGTATATAAATATCGCATGACTTATTTTCTTCTTTAAATATCCGGGCGAGGGCGCGGGCTAATTTTGGCCGGTCTACTGTCTCTATGACATCAAAAAGGTCTATGGCTTGGCGTACTTTATTGGTTTGAAGTGGACCGATCAGGTGAAGCTCCACATCAGGATAGGCTTCTTTCATGGCGGGCCATTTCCCGGCGGCTTCCTGAACTCTATTTTCACCAAAGATACGCTGGCCAGCCTCTAGTACAGGCATAATTGTTTCTGCCACATGAACTTTTGAAACGGCAACCAGTGTCACACTGTCATCCTCACGGCCGCACGCTTTTTCAGCGCCTTTTATTTTTTCTTTTATAGTCATCAGATTACTGGTCATCAGTGGCGCCTTAAGTTAAAGTCAGTTTATGAAAAGAAACCTAACAGAGATTTCAAAAGAGCTCAATCGTCAAAGTGGCTTTGAGGGTAAGGCGAGCGTTATTTTTATTACCGACAGGCACGCCCAGCCTTATCCTGAAAATATAGTTTCAGAACTGCCAGTTGGCTCAATGGTGATCATGCGGGATTATGATGATGAAAACAGAGCTGAACTTGGCAGGGCGCTGGGCTATATTTGCAAAGCCCGTAATTTAAAATTTATCGTCGCCGGCGATTATACACTTTGCTTAATGCTTGAGGCAGACGGGATACATTTACCAGAAACCATGATGGATCAAGCACGGGATATAAGAGATGAGCGTCCGGATTATTTTATTACCGCCGCGGCCCATGATGAAAAGGCGATAAAAAAGGCTACAGAGCTTGGGATCGATGCCTTACTGGTCGGCCCGGTTTTTCCAACCAAAAGTCATCCCGAAACCTTTAACGATCCAGACAGTGTAATCGGCCCCGAGCGCTTCAAAAAAATATGCCATAAATATCAGATACCGATTTATGCTTTGGGCGGCGTCAATAGTCAGTCAATAAATGAAATAACAAACTCAGGTGCCGCAGGTATTGCAGCCATAAGAGGGTTATGATTGAAAATAATTAGAAGCTTAGGTTTGTACCGAAAATAAGTGATTTGACATCTTCAAGTGGCACGACATCACTGCCGAGACCATATGAATAATATGTAAAGCGGCCCGTTAGGTTCACATTGGAAAATAGTCTGTAAGCGGCCCCGAGCTCATAGGCAGAAACGCTATCAAAAATGTTATAATCTTCAGAAAGAAGTAACGCGCGGTTACGGTTATATTCGCCGATACGGACATTGGCTGACCAGCTCGCACCAGAATATCCAAATCCTAAATCAAAACCGGAAAGATCAGAGGAAAACAGATAATCATTGCGGCTATAAGATGCGCCAACCTGAAACCCTGAATATCCCAGTCCTAAAGAAAGATTATAGGCCTGAGGTGTAAGAAGCCCGTTATTTAAGAAGCTGGTATATCTGTTTAAGGAAGATTTGATAAAACTAGACCCGAGGACAAGATTTACTGAACTTCTAGGGTTAAATGGATTGCTCGCTTCACGGGATGGATTTAAAGATAATACGAGTTGTGAGCCACCAAGACTGCCAGCAACATTACCTGCGCCAGAGCCGCCATCAAGTGAAGACGCCAATGCCGGCATGTTAAAGGATAAGGAAGGGCTATATTGATAGCGCTGATTAAACTGCAGTAAAGGAACCATTCTTTTGTTGGCCTCACCTAAAGCGATAATTGGTGCTTTTCTATTTTCAGGCTCGGTAAGAAGAACATATTGTTCTGTTTCTTCACTCGGGTTTAGGAATTGGTTAAAATCATCCTGCATATTTTCAGTAATAATTTCATCACTGTTAAGGATGGAATGTTGCTTATATTCTGGATTTAGGCGAATCTGTTCTTGGGCAAATGCAGAAGATGCTATGCAGTGAGCACCTAAAATACCGATCATTACTGTCGCGTAGCGAATTTTACTAACGTAACTTTTCACATTAAATCCCAAACGAATAACAAAATTTACACAACAAAATCAAAGGGTTACTAAAAAGTAACAATTTAATTTGCGTTGTAATATTTATTATTACAAAAAGTCTTCCAATTTTTCTTGTAAATAAGTATATAGAATTAAAATAAAATTTCAATCCTTTGAAAGAAAAAAGGCTATTTTTTTCAAACGATTAGTTAAATATTGGTGTCATTAGCAGATAAACAACTTTATCAAACAAGTTGCAATGGCTATGATGCAAAATACTTCTGTTGTATACAGCGGAATAACCTCCCATTTATTATTGGGTGACAAAGAATGGATATTAAATGACAATGAAACTAGAAATTTCCAAGAAACTATTTCTGGCAATATTGACTTTAGCGACGCTGCTACTGCTAAGTAGTTGCAGCAGAAGAAGTGAAATCGGCGAGCCGCGTGATAATATTGAAGCTGCCGAAGAAGTATTTTCAATTGGTGTTAACGCCTATCTATGGAGTGCGACACTGGATACATTATCATTTATGCCACTTATGAATGCCGATCATGAAAGTGGTACAATTATTTCTGACTGGAAAGTAAACCCGTCGGATAGCAACGAGCGCAGCAAAGTTGATGTTATTATTGTTGGTAAAGAACTTCGTGCTGATGCGCTAAGAGTTTCTGTTCACCGTGAGACACTTCAAAATGGTAATTGGGCTTCTATTGAGCCAAGACCGGAATCTGCTACTCAGATCATAACCGCGATTATTATCAAGGCGAGATTACTGCGCCGTGACAATGCCCCTCGTTAATATTTCAACCGATTGAACGTGACAAATAAAGCTTAACCTTGCTCAGATTTTGTAATTATCAGGACTTAAAAGTATGACACGCTATAACGCCGGTGCAACAGAGGCAAAGTGGCAAAAAATCTGGGCGGAAAATGATACTTTCACCGTTACAGTAGATAAAAGCCGTCCTAAATATTATGTGCTGGAAATGTTTCCGTATCCATCAGGCCGTATTCATATGGGCCATGTTAGAAACTATACACAAGGTGATGTCGTTGCGCGCTATAAACGGGCCAAGGGCTTTAATGTTCTTCATCCGATGGGATGGGATGCTTTTGGCATGCCAGCGGAAAATGCGGCGATGGAACATAATGTTCATCCGGCCAAATGGACCTATGAAAATATTGCCCATATGAAAATGCAGCTTAAAAGCATTGGATTTTCATTTGACTGGTCCCGTGAACTGGCAACGTGTGATCCTGAATATTACGGTAAAGAACAGTCCATGTTCATTGATTTTATAGAGGCGGGCCTTGTGTACCGTAAGGAATCCTGGGTTAATTGGGACCCGGTGGATAATACGGTGCTTGCTAATGAACAAGTGATCGACGGGAAAGGCTGGCGCAGTGGTGCTGCCGTAGTCCGTAAAAAGTTAAATCAATGGTTTTTCAAAATAACCGATGTTGCCGATGAGCTGGACAGCGAACTAGCCGAGCTTGAGCGCTGGCCGGATAAAGTTCGTGTCATGCAGAAAAATTGGATCGGTAAATCAAAAGGTATGCGCCTTACTTTCACAGAAGCTGCCTCTACGGAGTCAGAGGATGAGAAGAATGTTACCGTTTATACGACAAGGCCGGATACTCTTTTTGGGGCGTCTTTCATTGCTATAGCGGCGGATCATCCACTTAGCGCGCATTATGCTGAGAGTGATCCTGAGCTTGCAAAATTTGTTGTAGAATGCCGCAAACTTGGCACGAGCGAAGAAGCACTTGAGAAGGCGGAAAAGAAAGGCTTTAAGCTTGATCTTGAATTGCAGCACCCTTTTATTGATGACTGTAAACTGCCGGTTTATGTCGCCAATTTTGTGCTCATGGATTACGGCACCGGCGCCGTTTTTGGCTGTCCGGCTCATGATCAACGAGATCTTGATTTCGCGCGCAAATATGATCTGAATGTCCAGGCGGTCGTTATTCCAACGGGCGAAGATCCTGCGACATTTACGGTCGAAAATATTGCTTATACGGATACGGGTACAATTGGCAATTCAGATTTTCTCGACGGGATGAGCGTTGAAGAGGCTAAAGCAAAAGTCATTGCCCTTGGTGAAGAGGGTGGCTACGGCGAAGCGACAACCAATTACCGCCTTCGTGACTGGGGCATTAGCCGCCAACGTTATTGGGGCGCGCCAATTCCGATGGTTTACTGTGATGATTGTGGTGTTGTGCCGGTCGCTAAAGCTGACCTGCCCGTTGTGCTTCCTGATGATATTACTTTCGATAAGCCGGGCAATCCGCTTGATCACCACCCGACCTGGAAACATGTAAATTGTCCTGTCTGTGAAAAACCTGCACTACGGGAAACGGATACTTTTGATACCTTCATCGATAGTTCATGGTATTTTGCACGCTTTGCCTGTCCAAACTCTGATTTGCCGCTCGATAAAGAGCTTACGGATTATTGGATGCCTGTTGATCAATATGTTGGTGGGGTTGAACATGCAATTCTTCACCTGCTTTATTCTCGCTTTTTTACCCGCGCTATGAAAGAAATCGGTCTTTGTGATGTAAAAGAACCTTTTGATGGACTTTTTACACAAGGAATGGTTTGCCATGAAACTTATCAGGATAAGCAAGGCAGCTGGATTCTTCCTGAAGATCTGGATAAGCAGGATGACGGCAGTTTTAAAATCAGAGCAACCGGCGAGATTGTTTCGGCCGGACGTTCCGTTAAAATGTCAAAGTCCAAGAAAAACGTCATTGATCCTACGGCGATCATTGATACTTACGGCGCGGATACCGCCCGTTGGTTTATGCTTTCCGATAGTCCTCCTGAACGTGATCTTGAATGGACCGAAGAAGGGGTTGAGGGCGCATGGCGCTTTACCCAACGTCTTTGGCGTACGGTTACGACTAATCTGGATGCGGACGCTGCAAATATTGATGAGCCCGCTGAGTTTTCAAAAGCAGCGAAAGAACTTCGCCGCATAACCCATATGTCTATGGATATGATCGGCAAAGATATTGAAAATTTCCATTTCAATGCCTCCGTTGCGCAGACCTATAAATTCGCGAACGCCATTGCTGCATTTGATGCGGATGGATCAGACGGTGATCGTTATGCACTTTTTGAAGCGATAAAGACGATTATTATAATTACGTCACCAATGATGCCGCATTTATCAGAAGAAATGTGGACGCTTATTGGTGGTGAAGGACTAATTGCCGATGCGGCGTGGCCAGTGGCCCGCCCGGAACTGATGCAACAAACATCCGTAACCGTTATTGTACAGGTTCAGGGCAAACTACGTGATAAACTTGACGTTGCCAAAGACATGGATAAGGCCGAACTTGAAGCCCTAGCACTGGCCTCGTCAAAGGTTCAGAGCTTTATTGGTGATAAGCAAATCAGAAAGATTATTGTCGTTCCCAATAAAATCGTTAATATTGTCGTTTAAGCTTCTTACTATTAAGGCCGAAACATGCGTATAAATTTTAAATTCACAAAGTCAGTCGTTGCAATTAGTGTTTTCTTGTTGCTGGCTTCTTGCGGATTTAAGCCGATGTACGGTGAAAACTCGGTGACGGGTTCTAACCTAGCCCAGCTGATGGCCAATATTGAAATTGACCGGATAACGAATATTTCCGGTCGTCAGGAACGACTATCCCAACTGATTGAAAATAACCTGCTAGATAGAATTTCACCGCGTTCTTCGAATGGCTCGGGGACGGCTTATTTATTAAAAGCAAATTACGACGTTGAAGAACAGGGTTATGGTATTCGCGATGACGAATCGGTGACACTGCAGAATTTAAAGCTTACCGTTGCCTTCAGGCTAGTTGAAATTAGTAGCGATGACACCATAATGGACGGCACCGCCCGGGCCATTGTGACTTATGATCTGGTGCAGTCGGATTTTTCAAACCTGGCAGCGCGCGAAACATCGTTGGAACGTCTTTCTGAAGAAGTCGCTAATCAGATTGTCACTAGAATTGGCACCTTTTTAAGTAATAATCAGCAAAATTCGGGTTCCTGATAATGAAAATATCCTACCGCGACATTGATGCCCAGGTTCGAAAGCTTTCCCCTGGCTATCAGGCCGTGCTTATTTATGGTCCCGACGAAGGACTGGTCAGGGAGCGGGCAACAAAGATTGCAAAACAAGTTGTGGAGGACTTACAGGACCCGTTTCTTGTCGCTAATATTGATCCGGATAGTCTTAAAAGTGAACCGGGTATTTTAGCCGATGAAGCCGCCGCCATTTCGATGATGGGCGGCCGGCGCGTGATCCGCGTTGAAGGGGCCGGTGAAAACGCCACCAAAGCGGCGGAAAATTTCCTTACAAACCCGATCGGTGACGGGCTTATCATTATTACGGCTGGGAATCTTCGCCCGACAGCGGGGCTTCGCAAACTTTTTGAAAAATCAAAAAATGCCGTCGCACTTCCTTGTTACGAGGATAACCAAGCATCCCTTGATGCGCTAATCCATGAAGTAATGCGCGGAGCGGGCCTTTCCATTGATGCCGATGCGGTATCCTTCCTGCAAATGAATTTGGGTAGTGACCGGTTGGTGTCCAGAAGCGAGCTGAACAAGCTTTCCATTTATATGGGCGAAGCGGGAAAACGGGAAAGCGATATGGTAACGCTTGATGATGTTTCGGCCTGCGTGGGTGATAGCGGTGCGCTTAGCATTGATATGATCACCAGTGCCACGCTTAGCGGCAACCTGCGCGGTCTTGATGATAGTCTGTTCAAAGCTTTTAACCGCGGCGAAAATGCCATTGCCGTGCTTAGATCACTGCTGCGCAAAGTGCAGCGTATGCATTTGGCGCGCGGTTATATGGATCAGGGCTTTTCCGCCGATCAGGCCATGGGAAAGCTTATCCCGCGTGTTTTTGCCATGGAAACAAACCGTTTTAAAATGGATTTGAATAAATGGACCACCGGAAGACTTGCCAGTGTCATGTCTATAACATCGCAAGCCGAACAAGACTGCAAAACCACCGGCATGCCGGTTGAGGCTATTTGTGCGAGGGCCTGCCTTCGGATCGCCAATGCTGCGAAGCGGTAGTTACGCCAGTCCCTCTATCGGTATCCCTGTTACGTCTTCACCGGTTAAACCTTCAATCGCGTTGGCAATAGCTGGCTGAAGTCCAGCTTGCATCTTTTCGCCGCAGCCCATGGGGTGGGCGCCGTTATCGAGCAGTTTTATATCGACATTTTCTGCGCCTTCACCGATAAGGGAGACCGGATAATCATCAAAATTACCCTGTTCTATCTGGCCGTTTTTCATGGTGATTTTGCCGCTGCGCATCATGGATAGGGCGAAAACTATGGAACTATGGATTTGCCTTTTGAAACTTTGCGGGTTAATCACGCGGCCATGGTCAGCGACAACCCAGATTTTATGTACTTTTATTCTGCCGTCCTCAAGCCTTCTCACGTCGGCCATATGGCCGCTATAATATTGATAAGGTCTGCCCGGCACTCCTTCAAAAGCGAAGGCATAGCCACGGGACATGCCGTCCGCTAGCGGAGAAGCATCATTTATAACCTGAAGTTCTTTCATGACAATTGCCGCACGTTCATTTTCACTAAGCAGTTCTGCCCGTAGCTCAATGGGTCCCCGGCCGCTAACCTTGGCGAGCCGATCAATCATCACTTCATTGGCAAAATTGGTATAACCGTGACTAATGCCGCGCAAAATACCTACCGTGATTGGTAGTTCTGCCATTCCGTAAGCGAGATAGCGATTAGGTATTTTGTAAGCGGGCTCTATCCCTGCGGAGCCAACAAACCGACCGCGTTTTGTGCCACGGTCACGCGGTGAAAAATGATAAGGGGATGTATCAATGAAGCCGAGTGCCCCGTCCCAGGCAATAAGCTTACCGTCATCGTTCATTTTAGCGCTGATGCGCATCTCACTCATGGATCTGAAATAATCATGTCGAATGTCGTCTTCTCTGGTCCAGATAAGTTTGACCGGATAGCCTGACTTTCTTGACACATCAACCGCTTCAATAACGAAATCTTCCTGCGCGCGTCGGCCGAAACCGCCGCCTGATAAGGTTCTGTGAAAGGTCAAATCATTTTTATCGCGGCCAAGGAATTTTGCCGCCTGATTAAGAGCATCAAGGATACTTTGTGTCGGGGACCAAATCTCACATTTATCATCCGTCACCCATGCGGTGGTATTCATAGGCTCCATGGTGGCATGGGCAACAAAGGGGAAGCTGAAATGACCCGTCAGTGTCTTGCCGCCCTCTGCGGCGAGAACGGCTTTTGCGTCGCCGGGTTCCGGATTACTATCAACGGGCTGATCCAGTTTTTCTTTTAACATCTCTGAAATCATTTCAGATGATAAATTAGCCAACGCGCCGTGATCCCATTCAATCTTTAAAGCCTCACGGCCTTTTTGCGCGGCCCAGAAACCATCGGCAACAACGGCGACACCATTTTCTACTTCAACGACTGAGCGGACCCCTTTTATTTTGAGGGCATCCGCTGCATCAAATGATGCGAGCTTTCCGCCAAATGTCGGGCATCTCTCTAACAAGGCAATTTTTAGTCCGGGGAAAGTGACATCTATGCCGAATTCTGCTTCACCTGTGACCCGTTCTTTTGATCTTAGCTGCGGTAGAGGCTTGCCGATGAGGGTGGATTGTTCCCTAGTTTTATAGTCTGGCACTTTGGGCAGGTAGAGCGTGGATAAGCTTGCGTAAAGTTCATGATAGTGAAATATATTGCCTGTTTCAGGGTCAATCACTTTACTTTTTTCAGTGATCAGGCGTTCAGCATCAACTTGCCAAAGTCCCGCCGCGGCGAGTTTAAATCCTTCACGGAGTGATGCCCCCGCTTCACGGTGATTAAACCAGCCGATAAAGGTGCTCGCAGCACCAATGGTGCCAAGCGGATCATTATAAACGGATATGTCATTGGCCCAAGTTTCCTTAACCGCGACCAGCTTATCCCAGTCGGCGTCCATCTCATCATACAGCACCTGCGCCAGCGATGTGGGGGATCCTTGCCCCATGTCGGACCTACTGCTGATGAAAGTGATATCACCGTTTGGCGCCATTTCAATGAACGGCATCGGGTTGGCTTTTGCGGCCTTGGCGCTGGCAAGCGGCGCAGTATTTACATAAACAACGAGCGCCCCTGCAGTGGTCACGGTTGCTTTTAAAAAGGACCTTCTTGACATACTCATGATGCGGCTCCCTGCTTTTGAAGTTTCGCCGCCCTGTGAATGGCGCGCCGCATATCATCATAAGATCCGCAGCGGCAGATATTGGTATGATATTTGTCTATGTCTTCGTCGCTGGGATTTGGAAATTCTTCTAAAAACTTTATGGTCGCCATGATCTGACCTGATTGGCAGTACCCGCACTGGGGAACGTCTTCGGCTATCCAGGCGCGCTGAACAAAATGAAGCTTTTCACTGTCAGCAAGATTTTTTATTGTTTTAATATCCGCTCCTGCCGCTTCTGCCATCGGGATGCTGCATGACCTAACGGCTTCACCGTCCATATGAACCGTGCAGGCACCGCATTGACCGATACCGCAACCATATTTGGTGCCAGAAAGTTCAGCATTTTCTCGGATAAACCACAGCAGTGGCATTTCCTCATCACCGTCAAATGAAAAGGCCTTGCCGTTCACGGATAATTCAATCATCTTGATATATTCCCCCTCAGGACTTAAAGATTTATATTCTATGTAATGTAGTTTTCGCAAAACGTTAAGAATAGATTGTGCCCAAAATAAGGCGATTATCCCTTAATGAATGTACGGCATAATTTTATGTGGACGTTGCATGAACTTGTGTTACCTTAAAACATAAATAAAAAATATCGGGAGAGAGTGCGTGTCACATGTAAAACAGGAAAAATGGTCTTCAGGAACAGCGTTTCTTCTTGCGGCGATCGGTAGTGCGGTTGGCCTTGGCAATATTTACCGCTTCCCATATGTAGTTGGTGAAAATGGTGGCGGGGCGTTTGTACTGGTTTATCTGGCCGTTGTGATTGTTTTTGGTATTCCGCTCGTGATGACCGAACTGACCATTGGCCGCAGACGACAAGTGCCGCCAATTACCGCTTATGTACAGCTTTCTGAAGGCAAGAAGAGCCAGTCTTTCTGGAGATTGGCTGGTTTTTCAAGTGTGCTGACACCGCTTGGCATTCTTGGCTTTTACTTTGTTATTGCTGGCTGGACGTTAAATTATGTTTATAGCATATTAACTGGCCAGTTAAATAACCTGGTGGAGGGGCAGACCCAGCAGGTCTTTAACGACATGATGGAAAGCCCGGCAACGCTTATTTTCTGGATGACACTTAGTGTTCTCATTACCGGTTTTATCATCTCGCGCGGTATTAAAGCAGGTCTTGAAAAAGCGGTTAATATCCTGATGCCGATGCTATTTATGATCTTGGTTTTACTGGTTGGTTATTCGGCCTTTAATGGTGGGATGGCAGAAACATTTGAATTTATGTTTACGCCTGATTTTGAAAAAATCAATATGAAAACACTTCTCGAAGCCACAGGACAGGCTTTCTTCTCGCTCTCCCTTGGTAGTGCGACCATGCTGGTTTATGGATCATATTTGCCTAAAGAAGTCTCTATTCCGAAAATGGCCTGCGGCGTGGCTTTTGCCGATACATTTGTCGCGCTTATTTCCGGCTTTGCCATATTCCCGATTATCTTTACCAATGGTCTTCCGCTTGATAGTGGACCGAACCTTGTGTTTGTGACGCTGCCAGTGATATTTGATCAAATGCCATTTGGGCAGGTGTTTGGAATACTGTTCTTCCTGCTACTTGCTTTTGCAGCTATTACATCGACCATTTCACTTTATGAGCCGGCGGTATCAAATCTTGAAGAGCGGGGCATATTCAGCCGTAAAAAAGCGTCCATGGTGGTCGGTGGCGGCCTTTGGTGTCTTGCCGGACTTTCAGCGCTTTCCATGAATGTGCTCTCTGACTGGCATCCGGTTGGGTTTAATGAGACAGTTGCCGGAATGAACATTATGGACTTGCTTGAGTATCTTTCTGCCAATGGCATGATGCTTGTTAATGGCTTGTTGGCGGCTATATTCCTCGGCTGGATCGTTAATAGATCAGAATCGCTCGAAGAGCTAGGGCTTGGCGACGGTAAACTTTATAAATTCTGGCGCTTCATTATCAAATATGTTGTACCGCCAGTGGCTGGTTATCTAATAATTGATTTCATCGGATATGGATTTATCTAGGGGCTAGGCCCTAGATAATCTCACCGTTTTTAATGACTGATAAAGTCTGTGATCCGCCTACCTGATAAGAAAGTTCGGCCGGGTGGCTGATATCCCATAGCACCATATCGGCTTTTAGGCCCTCACGTAAAATGCCGCGATCTTTGAGACCGAGCGCTTTTGCGGCATTTTTGGTAACGCCTAGAAGTGCTTCTTCCGGCGTCATTCTGAAAATGGTTGAGGCCATATGGATCATAAGTTTTAACGATAAAACAGGCGAAGAACCGGGATTGCTATCTGAGGCAATAGCCATGGGGATATTATGAGCTCGTAGCAGGTCTATTGGTGGCAGCTTAGTATCACGGAGCGTATAATATGCACCGGGCAGCAGCACT